>JANYFG010000068.1 GCA_025362815.1 Rhodospirillales bacterium | reverse complement strand
GCGTCGATGACGGAGGTCGAGAGCATTCCTGCAAAGCCTTCTCTGTTGCACGCGCGCCGATTTCGTAACATTCGCCCAAGGCCACATGCGTTTGCCGTGTGCGTTTGCCATATGCGTCTGAAGCGCATATCGCCACGCGAGGATGCTGGGCGACGTTCGCTGCATAACACAGGAAACACCTGTAAGCCCTTAAAGGAACGATGTGTTTGAAACAAGGCTCAGAACGAGGCGGCTTTGGGTGGCCCCCTGCACAGAGGGGGCGGCGTGATATAAAAGCCGCAGCGGGACAGTTTCGCGACACAAGGGACGACGACGCCACCGATGCCACATCACGAGCACCGCCGCCGCACCTTCTTTTGGGGCCTCGCCCCGGCTCTCGTCCTTGCATGGGGTATGACCGGCTGCGCGCCTGGCGCGACGGTGAGCGCCGGCGGGCCGCTAGACGGGGCGGCGGACCGGATGTCCTACGGCACCATCGTCTCGATGCGCAGCGTGGAGCGAAGCGGGGTGGAGCGGGGCCAAACCGGTCGGCCCGTATCGTCACCCGATGTGCGCGGCACGATCCTGGTGGCGGTTGGCGCCCCGGAAGCGGGCACGCAGGGTGGCGAGACGGTGGAGTTCATCCTCCTGGAGGACCACGCGGCGGCGCCGATCTCGGTGGTGCAGGACAACGCGCAGGATTTCAGGCCGGGCGAACGGGTGGCGCTCTCGCGTGGTGCGCGCTTACGGCTCGCGCGGTCTGGCAGTTAGCGCGCGGGTGCCTGGACGCGCGGGTGCTCGGGTTGCGGGTGCTCGGGTTGCGAGTGCGGGGCCGATAGGCTATCGGCCACCGCATCATGTCCGCACATACTCCCTTCCCCGCCGCATCGGCCCGGCTTGAGCTGACGTCTCAGCCCGGCTTCTCCGCACGCTCCGCGCTGGCCTGGCAGGACATCGCCGAGGCCGCCACCATGTGGCATCTGTGCTGGACGCTGAGCTGGCTCGACATCAAGCTGCGCTATCGCGGCTCGGTGCTGGGACCGTTCTGGTTGACATTGTCCACCGCGCTGATGATCGCCTCGATGGGGTTTCTGTATGCCGAGCTGTTCGGCATGGATCTGCACGAATACCTGCCGTTCCTGGCGCTTTCGATCGTGCTGTGGAATTTCATCGGCGCCCTGGTGAGCGATGCGTGCGTGTGCTTCACCAGCGCGGAGGGCACGATCCGTTCGGTGCGGATGCCTTACACGCTGTTCGCCGGGCGCGTGGTGCTGCGCAACCTGTTGGTTCTGGCCCATAACGTGGTGGTGGTGGTGGCGGTGGACGTGCTGCTGCGGGTGAGCCCCGGGCAGACCGCCCTGCTGGCGATCCCGGCCTTCATCCTGTGGCTGCTTGTGGGCGTGGCGCTGTCTATTCTGCTGGGCGCATTGTGCGCCCGGTTTCGCGACATTCCGCCCATCGTGGGCTCGGTGATGCAGATGGCGTTCTTCGTGAGCGCGGTGATCTGGCGGCCGGAGCAGTTGAAATCGCAGGAGCATCTGCTGGCCTACAACCCGTTCTTCACCTTGCTGGAGATTGTGCGGGGGCCATTGCTGGGCACCGTGCCGCCGGTGGGGGTGTATCTCTCGGCCGGGCTGTTTTCAGCCGCCATCTTCCTGGCCGCGTGGCTGATGTTCGCGCGCGTGCGCGGCCGCATCGCGTTCTGGATCTGAGGCCATGACCGCCGAACTGCTGATCGAGAATGTGAGTCTGGAATTCCCGCTGTATCACGGCAACGCCCGCAGCCTGAAGAAGACGGTGCTGAACAGCGTGACCGGCCGGATGGCGAACGATGCCCGCGCCCGCGTGTCGGTGCAGGCGCTGCGCGATATCAGCTTTCACCTCAAGGCCGGCGACCGGCTGGGGCTGGTGGGCGGCAACGGGGCGGGCAAGACCACGCTTTTGCGCATTCTCGCCGGGATCTATGAGCCACAGGCCGGGCATCTGCGCATCGAGGGCAGCCTGAACGCGTTGCTCGACCCCAATCTGGGCATGAACCTCGAGCTGTCCGGGCGTGAGAACATCACGTTGCGCGGGCTGTATCATGGGCTGGACCCCGCCGGGATCCGCAAGCTGGCCGATGACGTGGCGGCGTTTGCGGATCTGGGCGATTTCCTCGATCTGCCGGTGCGGATCTACAGCTCCGGCATGGTGGTGCGGCTGGGCTTCGCGCTGGCCACCGCCATTCGGCCGCAGGTGCTGCTGATGGACGAGTGGTTCCTGGCGGGCGATGCGAACTTCCTGGAAAAAGCCCGCGCGCGGCTGGAGGACATGGTGCGCGGCGCCGAGATCCTGGTGCTGTCCACGCATATGCCCGCGGTGATCCATGAATGGTGCTCGCGCGTGATCTGGCTGGACCATGGCCGCATTCGCGCCGATGGGGCGCCGGATGCGGTGATGGGCGAATATCTCAGCGCGCCGCGCTGAAGGAGGCGGCCGTTGCACCTGATGCAATGGCTGCAGATGTCGGGCGCGCTGATGTTGCTGGCGGCCCTGGTGCCGTCGCGCATCGGGGTTCTGCGCCCGTATGCGCGACGGATCGGGCTTGTGGCGCTGGCGATCTATCTCTCCGTCGCCGCCGGCGTGGTGGTCGTGCGCGTTGTGGTGGGACCCGGCCCGTTCATGGGCTGAGCCGGATTTTCAATGTGGTTGCCGCGTCCACCGCCGCCACGCTGTAGAGCATCGGCACATAGCTGCCTTCGGCCCAAAGCGGTGCGAGGTTGGCGTAATGCGGGCTGCGGGGGTCGCCGGATTGGCCGGGGGCGTTGATGAAGCGGCTTTCGTCCCAGTTGCCGACATCGACGACCATGCGGAACGAGGCGCCGTGGGTGACCTTGAAGTCTGACAGCCGGTAGACGGCGGCCATCACGGTGGAGCCGGAGCCGCCTTTCGGCAGGCGGTCGACGCCGGGCATGTCGGCCACGCGGGCGAGCGGATGCGGGAAGGCGCCGTGATGGAGCTGGCCCCATTGCCAGGCGGCTTGGTTGGGGCCGAGGCGGTCCTGGCAGTCCGCGTAGGCGGCCTCCAGCGTGGTGGCGAGGAGGCCTGCACGGTCTGGGATGCGTGGATGACCGTCCTCGAGCGCGGCCAGGAGGGTTTCGACGTCGCCCGGCACCATCAGCTTGCGGGCGACGGGGTCTGGCGCCAACAGGTCGAGCAAGGCGGGTTTGAGGTGTTTGGACCACCATACCTCATACAGCGCGGCGGCGGGCGCGTGGCGTTCCAGGCGGTGGTTCCAAGCCGCCAGAAGGGCGGCGCCGGGCGACACGATACCTTCGAGCAGCGCTGTCAGGCGTTTGGCCGGGATGGAGGTGTCGTCGGTTTGCAATGCCATGGACTGCGCGCTCGTGTGCGGGTTTTGGCCGGCGAGCACCTGGTGGATGCGGGTGCTGCGGGACCGTTCGGCCCATTCGAAGCCGAGCTTGATGTCCTCGGAGGGAAATCCGTCCGGCAGGTTCATCTCGTTGGCGGTGGCGACGAAGCCGGTGGCGGGGTCGATCGTGCGGGGCAAGGCGGTGAAGGGGTGAAAGCCGCGCCATTCGTAGCGCCCGTCGCCGGGCACCGGCAGAAGGCCGTCCCAGTTCGGGCGCACCGGGGATTTTCCGGCGACGAACCAGGCGACGCGGCCGCTGACATCGGCATAGACCTGGTTCACCGAGGGCGTGGACCAGTGGCTGAGCGCGGCCTCGAAGGCGTCCACCGATTTGGCTCCGATATAGGCGAGGGCTGCGAAATAGGCGGACGCGCCGGGTTCGGACCACACGCTGCGCACGGCGAAGGCGTGGCCGGGTGTTTCGCACACCACCGGGCCGTGGCGGGTGAATTTGAGTGTGACCTCCTGGTCGGCGCAGCCGCGCACGGCGATGGTCTCACGCAGCACGGCCATCCGCTCCACGCCGCCGCCGTGGCGCACGCCGTCGCCTTCGGTTTCGTAGACATACAGGTCTTCCTGATCCATCGGGAAGATGGTGAGGCTGAAGGCGGCGTGGCCGTTATGGCCGATGGACACGCCGGGCAAAGCGGGCTCGCCGGCGCCGATGACGTCAAGCCCGGGGGCGGAGAGATGGACGACGCTGCGCAGCGAGGGGAGCGCGTGGGCGCGATGCGGGTCGGATGCGAGGATGGGGCGGCCGGTGTCGGTATGGGTGGCGGCCACGGCCCAGTTGTTGGAGCCTTGCAGCGTGACGTCTCCCTGGTCTGAGACGCGGGTCCAGCGCCAGGCGTCCGCGAGGGGGGCTTCGAGGCGTTCGGGGGTGAAATCCGGGGCCGCGGTTGCGAGGCGGAAGACGTCGAGCACGTCATCAGGGATGCAGGCGGGGTCGAGGCCTTCGGGGATGACGATGGTGTGGGGCGGCTCGATGGAACGGCGGGCGAGGTCGGTTTCGAGGTCGGCGGCGGCGAGGACGCGGGCGCGGGTGGCTTCGGAGAGTACGTTGCGCACGAGGCCGTGACTGCGGATACGCACGACGTCGGGCGTGGCCCAGCGTTCCGGGCGCGTGCCCATGGCGGCGAATTCGGGGGATAGCAGCGCGGGGTTCGCCTCGGTGAGCGTGATCCAGGCGTTGATGCCCGCGACGAAGGCCTCGGTCACGTCTTGGGCTTCCGGCGTGCCGTAGGCGGCCCATTCGGCCTGCATGTCGCCGCGATAGAGGAACAGTCGGGCGGCGCGGTCCTGGGCGAGGAAGCCGGGGCCGAAATCGGCGGCCATGCGGCCGAGGCCGCGTTTGCGCCAGATGTCGATCTGCCACAGGCGGTCGCGCGCCGCGTTGAAGCCCTGGACGAAGAAGGCGTCGCGGCGGTTGCCGGCGCGGATGTGGCAGATGCCCCATTGATCGACGTTGATCTCGGCAGGCTGATGCAGCCCTGGCACCGTGTGGGCGATGGTCTCGGTCATGGATGGGCTCCGGGCGTTGGCTGGCGGAAGGCTAGACCCGGCGGCGGTGGGCTGGCCAGAGCGCGCGGCGGCGCGCGCATGCGGGGTGGCGGCACGGGGGATGCAAAGGGTGGGGGGCAATGTGGTTCAGGAGTTGTCATGATCGCGCCGACCGCGCCCGTTACCGTGGCCAAGCCTACCGAATTGATGCCTGCTAACAAGGACTTGGCTGAGCCGGACGAGGGGGGGATCGGGTTTTCCGATGTGCTCTCGGCGCTCAACCCCCTGCAATATTTGCCGGTGGTGGGTCAGATCTACCGGGCTGTGACGGGCGATGTGCCGCCGGAGCCGCTGCGGATCATGGGCTCGATCGTGGTGAGCGGTCTGATGGGCGGGCCGCTGGGCATGGCGCTGGGCGCGGCGAGCACGCTGGTGCAGCATCTGACCGGGATCAGCCTGGACGATGTGGCGCACGACGCGATGGAGGCGGTGGGAATTCTGGAGGCGCGCACGCCGCCTGCACCGGCCAAGGCCGATGTTCAGACGGCGTTCGCGGCGTACGGGCAAACGTTATACACGTATGGGCCTGGGGCCGGGCACGCGTAGCGATACCTTAAGGGCGTGCGGTGGTGACGGCGTTCTGCAGCTCGGCGAGGTCGACGGCGCCGGGGAGGAGCTGGGTGCCTACGACGTAGACCGGGGTGCCCTGGAGGTCGAGCTTGCGGGCCATCGCCAGATTGGCCTCGATCCGGGCCAGCACGTCCGGGGATTTCATGTCGGCCTGCAGACGGTCCCAGTTCACGCCGAGGCTGCCGGCCATCGCGCGCAGGCTGGCCTCCGTGACGTCAGGGGGGCCTGCCATGATGGCGTCGTGGAACGGCAGATAGGCGCCTTGCTTTTGGGCCGCGAGCAAGGCGCGCGCGCCGAGCACGCTGGCGGGGCCGAGCACCGGGAGGTCTTTGTAGACCAGGCGCACATCGGGGTTGGCGCGCAGCAGGCTGGCCATGGTGGGGAGCATGCGGCGGCAATACGGGCAGCGCACGTCGTAGAATTCGACCACCGTGATGCGGCCGTTCGGATTGCCCGCCACGGGGTCTCCGGGCGCGCGGGCCAGTTGCGGCTCGAGCGCCTTCAGCGCGCCGGCCTGGGCCTGGGACTGGGCGCGGGCGTCATCGGCCTGCAAGGCGATCACGGCGTCGCGCAGGATCGAGGGATCGCGTTTCAGGGCGTCGCGCAGGATGCCTACGATCTCGTCGCGCTGCTGGGGCGTGAAGCCGGCGGCGTGGGCCCAGGCGGGCATGAAAAGCGCGGCGAGGAGGGCCAATCGGACGAATCGCATGAACATCAGGTCACCTGCTGGCGGTTGCCGGGGGGAGCGAAGGCGGTTATGGCACCATTTGAACGGGATTTGGGAGTGGGCCGCGCATGATCGGCACGAAGACGCGCGTATCGACCGCCTGGCTGCTGGCGGGTGCGGTGACGCTCTCTGGCTGCTCCACGCTGGATTCCATCGGCAACACGATCACCGGGAAGTCCGACGTGCCGGTGGGAACGGTCGGCAACGTGCAGGGGTTCCTCGGCGGCGTGGCGGCGGACGAGCCGCAGGCGGCGCTGACGGGCCGTTCGGTTCTGTCGGCCGGCGGCAATGCGGCCGATGCCGTGACCGCGATGGGGTTCCAGCTTGCCGTGACCTTGCCGTCACGCGCCGGGCTGGGCGCAGGCGGGGCGTGCCTTGTGTATAATCCGGAACGTAGCGGTCCGGGCGGCGGGGTGCCGGAAGCGGTGCTGTTCCAGTCCTCGGCGCCGGCCAGCCCCGGTGGCGCGGATCGCCCGGCCGGCACGCCGATGCTGGCGCGCGGCCTGTTCGCCCTGCAGTCGCGCTATGGGCAGCGCCCGGTGGAGACGCTGATCGTGCCGGCCGAGCAGGCGGCGCGGTTCGGTGTTGTCGTCTCCCGCGCGCTGTTGCGCGACCTGGCTGTGGTGGCGGGGCCGCTTTCGGCCGATCCCGGGGCGCGCGCGGTGTTTTTCCCCGGTGGCAAGCCGTTGGCGGAGGGCGGCAGCCTGGTGCAGCCGGAGCTGGGCGGCACGCTGGCGCAGATGCGCGTGGCGGGCGTGGGCGATCTCTATCAGGGGGCGCTGGCGCGACGGCTGGAAGACGGGATGCCGGCCATCGGCGGCGGGCTGAAGGTTTCTGATTTGCGCATCGCGTTGCCGCGCTTTGCCGAGGCGTTGAAGCTGCCCTCCATCAACGACGACAAGGTGGCGTTCCTGCCCGCGCCCGAGGCCGGTGGCGTGGCGACCGCCGTGGCTGCCCGGATCATCGCGTCCGGCATGGCCGGTGGACAGGATCTGACGTCCCAGGCGATGGCGCAGTCCATCAACACCGCCGCCGCAGCACGCCAGGGCGGCAACACCGAGACGCTGCTGGCGGGCAACGCGCCGGCGGGTGCGTTGGGCGCCCTTCCCGCCTCCACCGTGTTCGGCGCGGTGGATCGCAACGGCGGGGCGGCGATCTGCGCGGTGAGCATGGGCAACCTGTTTGGCACCGGGCGGATCGCGCCGGGGACCGGGGTGCTGATGGGCGTCTCGCCCGGGCGTGCGCCGCAGCCGTTGCTGGCGCTGGCGCTGGAATACAACCCCAACCGGCCGGCGTTTCGCGCGATGGCGGGCGGCTCCGGCCAGGCGGCGGCGCCGATTGCCGCGGCGTTGGGCCTGGCCGCGGGGCTGACCGGCCAGCTTCCGGCGCTGCCGCCGGAGCCGGGGCGTGCGACCACCATCGCGTGCCCGGGCTATCTGCCCAAGGCCAGCGGCAGCTGCGCGTGGACCACCGATCCGCGCAATCTCGGGCTGGCCATCGGCAGCAACTGATGGCGCTGAAAACCGGGCGCGGCGCCCGCGCGCCGGCCTTTTTGGTGATGGATGTGATCACGGCGGCCAATGCAAGGCAGGCGTCTCTGCCGCATGGCGCGCCACGGGTGATCCGCATGGAGGTGGGCCAGCCCGGCACCGGGGCGCCGAAAGGGGCGGTGGCCGCGGCGCAGGCGGCGCTGTCGGCGGGGTTGCCCATGGGCTACACGGAGGCGCTGGGCATCGCCTCGTTGCGCGCCCGCATCGCGCGTCATTACGCGGATTGGTATGGGGTTTCGGTCGATCCGGCGCGGGTGGCGGTGACGGTGGGGGCTTCCGGCGCGTTTCCGCTGGCGTTTCTGGCGGCGTTCGACGCCGGCGACCGCATTGCGATGGCCGCGCCGTTCTATCCTCCTTACGTGAACATCCTGGAATCGCTCGGCATGGTGCCGGTGATGCTGGAAGCGGGGCCGCAGACGCGGTTTCAGCCGAATGTCGCGATGCTGGACGCGCTGGACCCCCGGCCTGACGGCTTGATCGTGGCAAGCCCCTGCAATCCGGCCGGCACGATGCTGCATCCGGACGAGCTCGCCGCCATCGCCGCGTGGTGCCACCGCCACGGCGTGCGGCTGATTAGCGACGAGATCTATCACGGGCTGCACTACGAGAGCCCGATCGCGACGGCCGCCGCCTTTCCCAGCGCGGTGGTGGTGAACAGTTTCAGCAAGTATTTCTCGATGACCGGCTGGCGCATCGGCTGGATGGTGCTGCCGGAGGACCTGGTGCGGCCGGTGGAGCGGCTGGCGCAGAACATGTTCATTTCGGCACCGCATATCGCGCAGATCGCGGCCGAGGCGGCGTTCGACTGTACGGCGGAGCTGGAGGCGAACGTGCAGGCCTATCGCCGTTCCCGCGCGTTGCTGCTGGACGCCTTGCCGCGCGCCGGATTTCCCCGGCTGAGCCCGGCGGAGGGCGCCTTTTATCTGTATGCCGACGTGTCTGACCGGACGAACGACAGCCAGGCGTTCTGCGCGCGCATGCTGGCAGAGGCCGGGATCGCCGCGGCGCCCGGCGTGGATTTCGACCGCACGCGTGGCGATCGCAGCGTGCGGTTCAGCTATTGCGGGCCGGAGGCGGACATGGCGGAAGCGGCGCTGCGTCTGGCTGCCTGGCGGTAAGGGCGGTCGGATGTGGCTCTAGATCATGATGCGTTTGGGTTGATTAGCCCGAACGCATAAACATGATCGATCAAACAAGAGTAGAGCGTGATGATTTTGCTTCTACTCAAAATCATCACGCTCTAGAGCCTGATGATTTTGAGTAGACAAAATATCAGTCTCTAACTTGTTGTTTTATCGATCATGTTTATGCGTTTGGGTTGAGCAACCCAAACGCATCATGATCTAGGACCCGGGGCCGCCATGTTGCGCGAACATGCCGCCGGTGACGCTTTCGGGCTGCATGAAGACGCCTTTGCCGGGGATGGCCGAATACCATGAGCGAGGCGCCCAATGCGTGGACGGCCATGGCAGAGTGGTGTCGTTGTTGTTGTCATACGCCTTGATGACGTTGAACACGGCATCGCAGCAGTTGAAGCCATGCAGGTTGTAGCCGCCGCAGCGAATGCTCATCACCTTGTTCAGCGCGGCGTTCAAATTGGGATTGTTCACCGTTTTCAGCTTGTATTCGTGATACGGATACCCGCCCTTCTTGGGGTCGCCGCCGCCATTGGGACGGTTGGTGCCTTTCATGACGCGGATCATGTCGGCGAAGGTTCCGATACAGTTGTTGGTGTTGTTCTGGGACCCAGGACCAATCCACACGCCCGCTGTTTCCAGACCACCGAAATACCATTTATCCGGAGCGGCCTGAAAGCCCCATCCGGTATGGCCCATCCCAACGGGGATCGTCCAGTTGATGAACATCGCTGCTTGCATTTGGGCCATGTTTAGCTTCCCGGAATGATGCTCACGATTTCGGCATCAGACGTTACTCTTGTAAAGAGGGAAGATGATTCAGACGAAACATTGTAAGACACTAAAAAAGTCAGAGCATGCCAGAGCGCACCGCGATCGTTTCTCACTCGGCGGCGATCCGGCCGTCCGTACGCGGGAAAAAGGGTGCGGTTTGGCCGATCGCCGCTGCCACGATCTCGTCGAGACCGGGGCCGGTGTCATAGGGGTCCAACGCCTTGTCGCGGAACACCTCGTATCCGTCGCCGCCGGCACGCATGAAGTTGTTGGTGACGACGCTGTAGATGCGGTCGGGATCGAGCGGCCGGAAGCGGCCATCGGTGCCCTGGACCTCCACACGGCCCAGACGCTCCGCCGCCGGGGCGAGCGGGCGCCATGTGAGGCGCAGGCCCGCAACCTGGGGGAAGCCGCCGCCGCCGGCGCGGGAGACGCCGTGGGACAGGGCCGCCGCCACGTCGCGGCCGTGCAGCTTTAGGCTGGCCACCGCGTTGCCGAAGGGGAGCATGCTCAGCACGTCGCCCAAGGTGAGGTTGCCGGCGGGCAGGCCGGTGCGCAGGCCGCCGCCGTTGGCGATGGCGATGTCTGCGCCCTTGACGGATGCCAGCATCGCCTCGGCCACGTAGCTGCCAAGCGCACATTCGCCGATGCGGCAGGTGGCGATGTCGAACGCCTGGTCGGCGTGGCCCACCACCTTGCGGCGGATGGCCTCGAGCTGGCCGGCATAGCCCGCGACGATCGCGGCGACGCCGGGGTGTTCCGCGAGGTCCAGCCCCACATGGCGCGTGTCTCCGCCATAGGCGAGGATGGCGCCGTCATCGCCGATATCGAGGTCGAGCCGTCCGAAATAGCGGCCGAAGCAGGCGGCCTGCACCACGACGGCGCTGCCCGCGGGGCCGGTATAGACGGCGTGTGCGGGGCCCGATGCGCCGGGTTCGCTGTCGGACAGCAGCGTGTGGCTGTGGCCGCCCACGAACACGTCGATCCCTGCGACATGTCCGGCGAGGGCCTGGTCGACGTCGGCCCCCAGATGCGACAGGGCGATGACCAGGCCGGCGCCCTGTTGGCGCAGTAGCGCGGCCTGGGTGGCGAGCGCCGTTGCCGGATCGGTGAAGGCGATGTTGGGCCCCGGTGACGAGGTGGTGGCGGTCTGCGGGGTGGTGACGCCCGCGAGGCCGATCTTGAGGCCCGCCTTTTCCAGCATCACCGAAGGGCGCAGCAGGCCGGACAGGCGGGGTTCGCGCGTGGTGTCGGTGTTGGCCGACAGCACGGGGAAGCGGGCCTGGCGCACGAAGGCGGCCAGGGTTTCGGGGCCGTTGTCGAATTCGTGGTTGCCGACGGCCATCGCCTCGGTGCCGAGCGCGTGCATCACGGCCAGCTCCACCTCGCCGTGCCACGCGGTGTAGTAAAGGCTGCCCTGGAACTGGTCCCCGGCATCGACGAGCAGCACCGCGCGCCCCGCGGCCTCCGCCGCCGCGCGTTCGGCGAGAAGGGCGCTGGCCAGGCGTGCCACGCCGCCGAGGCAATCCGGCCGGGCGCCGGGTTTGCAGGTAAGCGCTCGGGCATCCACAGGTTCGTGGCGGCTGTGGAAATCGTTCATGTGCAGGATGGTGAGGCGATGGGCGATCGCGCCGTGCGCCAGGCGGATCATTGGCAGGGACGCCAGCGCGCCCAACAGGATTCGACGTTTCATGGCGCATGCTAGCGCGCGCACGCGGTCGGTTGGGGGGCGCTTCATGCCTGCCGTGAAATTTCACGCGGCTGAAACAGTCCGTGCGGGCGGTGACGCCCCTTGCACTTGCCCCGGTTCGGGACGATTTTCCGCAAACAGGACCGCACGGGTTCTCGATGCATCGTGCGGGAAACAACCGGGACATTTCCATGTTTATCGAAACCGAAGGCACGCCGAACCCCGCCACGCTGAAATTCCTGCCGGGCCAGGACGTGATGGGCGCCGGCACCGCTGATTTCGCCAACGCCGACAGCGCCGGGCGCAGCCCGCTTGCCACCGCGATCTTCGCCCTGCCGGGCGTGGCGCGGGTGTTCCTGGGCGGCGATTTCATCACGGTGACGAAATCCGACGAGCTCGGCTGGGCGTCGCTTCGGCCGCAGGTGCTGGGCGTGATCATGGAGCATTTCGTGGCGGGGCTGCCGGTGATCGAGGGCGAGGACGACGCGACGGCGGAAGACGTGTCGCCCGAGGATGCCGAGGTTGTGGCGCAGATCAAGGAACTGCTCGACACCCGCGTGCGCCCGGCCGTGGCGTCTGACGGCGGCGACATCGTGTTTCGCGGCTACCGGGACGGGGTGGTGCGGTTGCACATGCAGGGCGCGTGCAGCGGTTGCCCGTCGTCGTCGGCCACGTTGAAGCACGGCATCGAGAACATGCTGCGCCATTACGTGCCTGAGGTGACGAGCGTCGAGCAGGTGCTCGCTTAAGACGTTAGCTGGTGCTCGCGTAAGACTTCAGCAGGTGCTTGCTTAAGACGTCAGCAAGTGCTCGCGTGAGACTTCAGCAGGTGCTCGCTTAAGACGTCAGCAGGTGCTGGTTTGGCGTTGTTCTGATCGTGCGGGGCGCTTGATCGTGGATCGGCGCCCCGATACACTCATTTCGTTCGACATCGAACGATAGGATATTTCATGATCGATCATGCCACCATCGACGCGCTGTTCACCCAGGCGCGCACGCACAACAAGTGGACCGACCGGCCGGTCTCGGACGCCGATCTGGTTGCCATCTACGACATCCTGAAGATGGGGCCGACCTCGGCCAATGCGTCGCCGGCGCGGTTCGTGTTCATTCGCACGCCGGAGGGCCGCGAGAAGCTGCGTCCGGCGTTGTCGGCGGGCAATCTGGACAAGACCATGACGGCGCCTGTGGTGGCGATCGTGGCGCATGATCCGGCGTTTTACGACAAGCTGCCGATGCTGTTCCCGCATGCCGATGCGCGCGCCTGGTTCGCGGGCAACGATGCGCTGGCGCAGGAGACGGCGTTTCGCAACGGCAGCCTGCAGGGCGCCTATCTGATGATCGCCGCGCGCGCGATGGGCGTGGATTGCGGGGCGATGAGCGGCTTCGACAAGTCGAAGGTGGATGCGGCGTTCTTTGCCCAGAGCGGTTGGAAGAGCAATTTTCTCGTCAATCTCGGCCATGGCGACGCGTCGGGCCTGTTCCCACGCTCGCCACGGCTTTCGTTCGACGAGGCGTGCATTCTGGCGTGAGGTGCCTCGGGGCCGCATTTTCATGCGGCCCCGGTGAGGCGGCCCCGTGAACTTCAGGCGGCTTCGAACAGGATATCCTGGGCGCCGTGCCACAGTGTCATCTTGCCGAGCGTGGACAGGTTTTCGAGGTTGTCCAGCACCGTGAGGAAGTGGTTGCCGGCGAGTTGGCCCACCTTGCTGGCGAAGCAGACGCTGCCGTAGGGGAACAGGATCTCGGTTTCGCTCAGGCCGCCGGGGTAGAGCAGGATCTGGCCGGGGGCGGGGAAGCTGGTGTGGTTCTCGAAGCCGAGGCCGAGGTCGAGGTCGCCCAGGGGGATCCAGCACGATTCGCCGCTCCATCGCACATGGATGATGCGCTCGCGATACGGCATCAGGCTGCGGAATTTGGCGCAGGTCTTGGGGGCCAGCGCGTCTTCGAGGCGGGCGGTGAAGCGGTGGGGGCCGGCGGTGATGATGACGTGGTCCATGGGATCTCCGTGTGCGGCTGCTGCTCGCGCGTGTGCGTCCTACTATGCCAGGGCGTGTGCGGCGGCTAGGCTGGGCTGATGCAAATTCTGGCGTTGGATGCGGCCCTGGCGCGCTGCTCGGTGGCGTTGGTGGTGGATGGCGTGACCGTGGCCAGCCGGGAGGCGGCTGGCGGACGCGGGCAGCAATCGCTTCTCGCCGGCATGGCCGAGGCGGTGCTGCGGTCGCGCGTGGCGGGTGCCCCGCTGGATGCGGTGGCCGTGACGGTGGGGCCGGGCAGCTTCACCGGCCTGCGCTCCGCCATCGCGCTGGCGCATGGCCTGGCGGCCGGGATTTGCCCGGTGATCGGCGTGACGGTGGCGGAGGCGTTGGCCTGGGAGGTGGAGGCCTTCGAGGGGGCGGCTTTGGAGGGGGGGGCTTTGGCTGGCCGGGTGCTGTGGACCGCCATCGACAATCGCCGGGGACGTGTGTTTCTCGATGTCGGAGGGCACCTGCGGGCGTTTCAGCTCGACGATCTGCCGGATCCCGGCGGGAAGGTGGCGGTGGCGGGCGATGCCGCGATCGCGGTGGCCGCGTGGCTGGCGGAGCGTAGGCATGATGTGCGGCTGACGGCGGCGCGCCTGCCGTGCGCGGTGGCGGTGGCGGCGATGGGTCTGCGGCGGTTGCAGGGCGCGCTGCCGCCGCGCGATGCGATGCCGATCTATGTGGATGCGCCCGAGGCGAAGTTGCCGGCGGGCGGATTGCGTCCGCCGCCCGTGGGATGAGCGAGGCGGATCTCTTTGTGGCCACCGTGGCGCATGCGCAGGTGATGGCGGCGCTGCATGCGGCGAGTTTTCCGGCGGGCGCGAGATGGGGGGCGGACGCGATGGCGTTGCAGCTTGGCCTGCCCGGCGCGTTCGGGTTTTTGGGCGGGCTCGGGGCGGGGTTCGGGGGCAACCCTGGTGGGTTTGTTCTGGCGCGGGTGGCGGCGGATGAGGCGGAGATCCTGACATTGGCGGTGACGCCGGGCGCGCGGCGGCGGGGGCTCGGCGGGGTGTTGCTGCGGGCCGCCTGGCTGCGGGCCATGGCGGGAGGGGCCGGCTGCCTGTTCCTGGAGGTGGCGGAGGACAACGCGGCGGCCAGGGCGCTTTACGCCGCGATGGGTTTTGTGCAGGTGGGGCGCCGGCGCGGGTATTACGGCGCGGGCGCTGATGCGCTGGTGTTGCGGCTGGAGCGGTCGGGCGGTGACTGATCGCGGGCGGGTCCGCGACGCAGCCACAGCGACGTGACGCCGTCTTTGCCGTGTTGGCGGTCCAGCACGATGTGCCCCAGCGATTCAGCGGTGCGCGGCACGTTTTCCAGGGGCTCGGCGCCTTTGAGGCGCACCAGCAGCACGTGGCCCGGCGGCATTCGGTCGAGCGCGAGGCGGGTGCGCACGAAGGTCATGGGGCACAGATCGGCGGTGATATCGATCTGCGTGTCGAAATCGGGCGGCGTGGTGGGATGCGGCATGGTGTTCCTGGGAGCGTTCCTGGGAGTGTTCCTGGGGTGCGATTGGACATGGGGGCGCAAGATCGGCTACGCCACTTCGATGACCGCCCGACTGACCGATCGGGGGACATAAAGTGGTTTCCGTCCACGACGGCCGACGCCCCTTCGCGGGCGGACAGCCGCACGAAAACGCAAACCGACGCTGGCATCTCGCACGCGCCGGCGGTGCGAAGGGATTTGGGGGCCTGATGGAAAGCCGGATCGAGCGTCTGTGCATCGAGAAAGGTCTGAAAATGACCGGCCAGCGCCGCATTATCGCGCGTGTGCTGTCCGAGCCGGGCGACCATCCCGACGTGGAGGAGCTTTACCGCCGCGCGGCCGGGCTGGACAGCCGGATCTCCATCGCCACCGTTTATCGCACCGTGCGTCTGCTGGAGGAGAAGGGCATTCTGGAGCGGCGTGATTTCGGCGGCGGGCGGGCGCGCTATGAGCCGACGGAGCATGGCCACCACCACCACATGATCGACGTCGACACCGGCCGGGTCATCGAGTTCGAGGAGCCGGAGCACGAGCGGCTGATGCAGGAGATCGCGGCCCGGCTGGGGTTTCGCCTGGTCTCGGCGCGGCTTGAGCTGTTCGGACGCAAGCCGGATGTGCCGCCACCCGCGCCGGCGCGCAGCCTTACGGCGGTGAAGCCGCGGGTGGCTTCCGAGGCGGCGGCTGCCCGGTCCACCCCCCGGCCGCGCGGCGTGCAACGATGAGCGCTACGGATCAGCCCCCGGTGCAAAGCCATCCGCGCCCGGTGGCGGAGGCGCCCCGGCCCACGGATTTCGGCGAATTGCGCGGCGGCCATCTCGGCGTGCGCATCGCCGCCACGCCCGAGGAGATCGACGCCGTGCAGGCGTTGCGCTACCGGGTGTTCTACGACGAGATGGGCGCCAAGCCCGACCCTGAGACCGCCCGCGTGCATCGCGACATCGACGCGTACGACGCAGTGGCGGACCATCTTCTGGTGGTGGATCACATGATCGGGTCCGGTCCGGAGGCGGTGGTCGGCACCTATCGGCTGATCCGGCAGAACGCCGCCGCGCGCATCGGGCGGTTCTATTCGGCGGACGAATACGATCTTTCCACCATTCTGGCGTTTCCGGGCACGGTGCTGGAATTGGGGCGGTCCTGCGTGGGCCAGGCGCATCGCGGGCGGGCGACGATGCAGCTGCTGTGGCGCGGCATCGCGGCTTACGTGAACCTGCATCGCATCGATCTGATGTTCGGCTGCGCGAGCCTGCCCGGCATCGATCCGGACGAGAACGCGGCGCAGCTGACCTATCTGCATGCCCATCACCTGGCGCCCGCCGAGATCCGGCCGCGCGCGTTGCAGTCGCGGTTCGTGGAGATGCAGCGGATCGACCCGGCCTTGCTCGACGGGCGCCGGACCCTGGCGCGGCTGCCGCCTTTGGTGAAGGGCTATCTGCGGCTGGGCGGCTTCGTGGGCGACGGCGCGGTGATCGACACGCAGTTCAACACGACCGATGTGGCGGTGGTGGTGAAGACCGAGCTGGTGACGCAGAAATATCTGCGCCATTACGAGCGGCAGCTGCAGGGACCGCTGGATTAGCCCGATGCGCGGCCCCTTCAACGTGATCATGACGTCCGGCTTTCTGGCAGCGCCCGCTGTCGAGATCCTCGAGCGTGCGCAGTGCGTCATCCATTACATGCGTCCCTACCCCTCGGCGGAGGCGGTGGCGGAGCTGACCGCGCGGGTGCAGGCGGATGCGATCCTTTCGCGTCAAGGGCCGGTGAGCGTGGCGGCGATGGATGCTTCGGCCAATCTGCGGGTGATCGCGCGGCATGGCGTGGGGGTGGACGACGTGGATGTGGCGGCGGCGACGGCGCGGGGCATTCTGGTGACGCGGGCGCCGGGTTCCAACACGCGCGCGGTGGCCGAGCATACGCTGGCGCTCATTCTGGGGCTGGCCAAGGATCTGCGGCCGCTGGGCGCCGCCATCGCCGCCGGGCGCTGGCGCGATCCGACCGCCAGCGTGCGCGATCTCCAGGGGTTGCGGCTGGGCCTGGTCGGATTCGGCGAGATCGCCCAGGCGGTGGTGCCCATGGCGCGCGCGTTCGGCATGGTGGTGAGGGCGTATTCCCCGCGAGGAAGCGCGGCAGGGGCGCGCAAGGCGGGGGGAGATGTGGAGTTGGTGGCGACGATGGACGCGCTGCTGGCTTCGAGCGACGTGCTGTCGGTGCATTGCCCGCTGACGCCGGCCACGCATCATCTGATCGACGCCGCGGCGCTGGCGAAGCTGCCGGCGGGGGCCTACGTGATCAACACCGCACGCGGCGGGATCGTGGATGAGGCGGCGCTGACGGCGGCTTTGGACAGCGGCCATCTCGGCGGCGCCGGGCTGGATGTGTTCGAGGGCGAGCCGCCGGTGGCCGGGCATGCGTTGCGCAACCATCCGTTGGTTTTGGCCACGCCGCATATCAGCGGTGTCACGCAGGCTTCGCTGGTCAAAATGGGCGTGATGGCGGCGGAGTGCATCGCCTGGGCGCTGCATGGGCAGGCCGTGCCAGAGGCTCGCATCGTAAGTCTCGCATCGTGAGGCTCGCATCGTAAAGGGATAGAGGATGCGTTTTTTCACCGTTCTGCGCGGGCTGCAAGGCCGGCGGCGCTTTGCTGCGGCGGTGGGGCTGGGCGTGCTGTCGGCGCTGGCGTTGCCGCCGCTGCATGTGTTGCCGGCGTTGCTGATCGCGTTTCCCGGGCTGCTGGCCTTGCTCGACGGCGTGAATTCGCGCCGGGCGTTCTGGACGGGGTGTTGCTTTGCCGTGGGCCACCACGTGGTGGGTCTGTATTGGATCACCGAGGCGATCCTGTTCGATGCCGCGCATTTCTGGTGGCTGGTGCCGTTCGCGGTGCCGTTCCTGTCGGCGGTGCTGGCGCCGTTTTTCGGCCTGCCCTGCGCGCTGGCGGTGCGCTTCGGCGGTGGATGGCCGCGTGTTCTGGTGCTGTCCGGGGCCTGGACGTTGTTCGCGCTGGTGCAGCAATTCACCGCCACGGGGTTTCCGTGGAACGTGTTCGGCAGCGTGTGGGGCATCCCTGGCGTGGTGGGCGACGTGCTGATCCAGCCGGCGTCGTTGGTGAGTGTGCATGGGCTGACGCTGGCGACCTTGATCCTGGCCTGCACGCCGACGCTGGGGCGGGGTGCGATGCTGTCGGCGGCGGGGGTGATGGCTGCCTGGGTGGGGTTCGGCGTGTGGCGGCTGGACCGGCCCGAGTCCGCGCCGGTGGGGCTCAGCGTGGTGCTGGTGCAGGGCAACGTGGCGCAGGGGCAGAAGGCCGACCGGGGCTTTGCAATCGACATGTTCAGCCGGCATCTGGATCTCACGCGCGAGGGCTTGGAGCAGGCGGGCGGCAAGCCCACGCTGGTGATCTGGCCGGAGACCGCCAGCCCGTTTCTGGTGGAAAGCGATGGCGCCGCCCGTGCCGCCATCGCCGAGGCGGCGGCGGGGCCTGCCATGGTGGGCTCGCTGCGGATCGACGAGAACCGGCACTATCGCAACAGCCTGGTGGCGGTCTATGGGCCCGGCCCGGCGGTTGCCACCTACGACAAATGGCATCTGGTGCCGTTCGGCGAATATATTCCGGACTGGACGCCGGTGCCGCTGAAGATCCTGCCCGGCGCGGGTCTGGCGAAGGGTGTGGGGCCATCGACCATCCGCATGCCCGGCATTCCGCCGGCGGGCGCGCTGATCTGCTACGAGGCGATCTTTCCCGGCTATGTCATCAATGCCGCGGACCGGCCGGACTGGATGGTCAACATCACCAACGACGCCTGGTTCGGCAATTCGAGCGGGCCGCGCCAGCATCTGGCGGCGGTGCGGATGCGCGCCGTGGAGGAGGGCCTGCCGGTGATGCGGGCCGCCAATACGGGGATTTCCGCCGCGTTCGACGCGAACGGACGGGAGTTGGGCCGGCTCGGCATGGGCGAGCAGGGCGTTTTGGTGGTGGGCCTGCCGCCGCCGCTGCCGCCCACCCCGTTCGCGCGGCTGGGCCTGGCGATCCCCATTGTGCTCGCGGGGCTGGTGACGCTGCTGGGCGCGTTGGTCGGCTCGCGATCTCGGCGGGCGGCGGTCTGAATCTGAATAAGTAAACAAACAATTGACGATTGGCGGTTGTAGCGTTAACCTTTCGGACAACCGCTGGCTATCGTCGGCATCGGGTCCCTCCGCCCTCTCGGGCACAGGATGGGCTGGTGCGAGTGTTTGGAGCATCCCATGAAGTCACCCGAGGGCCTGGACGAATTCGACAAACCCGCCGGTGACAAGGATTCGCGCCAGAGCCCGATCGACGGGCATGTGGGCAGCCGGATGCGCCTGCGCCGCACGTTGATGGGCATGTCG
>JANYFG010000055.1 GCA_025362815.1 Rhodospirillales bacterium | reverse complement strand
GACGGCCGACGAGGCGGTGGCGGCGGCGGGGGAACTCGGTTTTCCGGTGGTGCTGAAGCGGCGGCGGCTGGCGCGGCCGGAGGGGCTCGATGGGGGCCATGGGGGCAATGGGGGCGGGGGCGGGCGGGCGGGGCTGCGCCTGATGCTGGGGCTGGCGGACGGCGCGCAGGTGCGCGACGCCATGCGGGTGATGCAGGAGGCGCCGGATGGGCTGTTGCTGCAGCATCAGGTTCCGCGGGCGCGCGAGTTGCGGGTGGCGGTGGCCGATGACACGACGTTCGGCCCCACCATCAGCTTCGGCCAGGGCGGCACGGCGTTCGAGCTGATGCGCGATGTGGCGGTGGATCTGCCGCCGCTCAATCTGCCGTTGGCGCATGGGCTGATCGCGCGCACCCGCGTGTCCGCCACGCTGGGCGCGTTGGCCGACCAGCCGGCGGCGAGCGAGGAGGCGGTGGCGGACACGCTGGTGCGGGTGAGCCAGCTTCTGGTCGATTTTCCGGATATCGCCGAGATCGACATCAATCCGCTGTTCGCCGATGCCAGCGGCGCGGTGGCGGCCGATGGCTGGATCCGTCTGCGCGCGCCTGACGAAGCGCCGGGCCGGCTGGCGCTGCCGCCTTATCCGGCGGAGTGGATGGGGGTGTTTCAGGGACGGAGCAGGCTTTTTTCGATCCGCCCGATCCGGCCCGAGGATGCGCAGGCGCATGGGGCGTTCTTCGCGCGGCTGTCGCCGGAGGATATCCGGTATCGGTTCTTCTCGGCGATGCGCGA
This sequence comes from Rhodospirillales bacterium, assembly GCA_025362815.1. Lineage (GTDB taxonomy): Bacteria > Pseudomonadota > Alphaproteobacteria > Acetobacterales > Acetobacteraceae > CAIQQQ01. The sequence continues at coordinate 24,287 of JANYFG010000055.1, read as the reverse complement.
GCTGTCGGCCGAGCAGATGGCGCGCATGACGCAGGTGGATTACGAGCGCGAGATGGCGTTCGTGGCGGTGATGGAGGGGGCGGATGGCGTGGCTGAGACGGTGGGCGTGGCGCGGCTGGTGCGCGAAAACCCGGAGCGCGGCGAGTTCGCCGTGATCGTGCAGCCGGACATGAAGGGCCAGGGTCTGGCGCGCCACCTCATGCAGCAGCTGATCGCGTGGGGGACGAGCCAGGGATTGTCGGAAATCGTGGGACAGATCCTGGCGGACAACCAGCCGATGCTGGCGTTCATCCGCAAGTTGGGTTTCACCATTCACCACTTGCCGGACGAGCCGGATGTGGTGGAGGCGCGGCTGGTTTTGTAAGGGTGCGGGGGCGGGCGTGACGGGAATTGCCGGGCAAGGCGCGGAGTGCCGCAGCCAGGCGCCGGCTTCATTGTCTGGTGCAGTGACGACGCATCGGGACAGGAGCGGTGACATGGATGCGATCAGCCGGGTTTCGGGGGCCTATGCCGACGACGCGGCGCGTTGGCAGGCCGTTCAGGCCCGGGACGCAGGGGCGGATGGGGTGTTCTTGTATTCGGTGGCGACGACGGGCGTGTATTGCCATCCTTCTTGTGCGGCGCGGCCGGCGTTGCGGGGCAACGTGGCGTTTCATGACGGCCGGGACGCCGCGGAGCGGCTGGGGTTTCGGGCGTGCAAGCGGTGCAGGCCCGATCTGGCGCCCCGGGCCGAGCGCGAGGCGGCGTTGGTGGCCCGGGCGTGCCGCGGCATCGAGGCGGCGGAGGAGGCTTTGTCGCTGGACGCGCTGGCGGCGGCGGCCGGTGTCAGCCCGTTTCATTTTCATCGCCTGTTCCGGCGCATCGTGGGGGTGACGCCGAAAGCGTATGCGGCGGCGCGCCGGGCGGCGAAGGTGCAGGACGGTCTGGCGCAGGCGGCGTCCGTCACCGAGACCATCTATGAGGCGGGCTTCGGCTCCTCGGGGCGTTTTTATGAGGCGGCCGAGGGGATGCTGGGAATGACCCCGTCTGCCTGGCGTGACGGGGGGCAGGGGGAGGCGATCGGGTTTGCTTCCGGCGTGGGGTCGTTGGGCTGCGTGCTGGTGGCCACGACGGCGAAGGGGATCTGCGCGATCCTGCTGGGCGATGACGCGGCTGTGCTTGCGGGGGATCTTGCGGCGCGGTTTCCGCGGGCGACGCTGGGCGAGGATCCGGCGTTCGGCGATCTGGTGCGGCGGGTGATCGCGTATGTCGATGCGCCCGGCGATGGGATCGGGCTGCCGTTGGACATACGCGGCACGGCGTTTCAGCGGCGGGTTTGGGAGGTGTTGCAGCGCATACCGGCGGGGGAGACGCGCACATACACGCAGGTGGCCGGGCTGATCGGCAACCCCAAGGCGGTGCGGGCGGTGGCCTCGGCGTGCGCGGCCAATCGCCTGGCGGTGGTTGTTCCGTGCCATCGTGTGGTGGCGGGGGATGGCGGGCTGGCGGGGTATCGGTGGGGTGTGGATCGCAAGCGCGCCTTGCTACGGCGTGAGGCGCGGCCGGTGCCGCCGGTTGCGAAGCGCGGTGGTTGAGGCCGAGAGTGGGGCGCACGGTTTCGCGACCTGGAATCACGAACGGGAGGCATCGTTATGGCGGATCATACGCATGATTGGCGCACGCACGGCATCCGGGTGATCCCGGCGGGAAGCCTGGACGCCAACACCGCGCAGACGCCGGGGATGAACCGGGCGGCGGCGATCAACGCGGCGCGGGTGGGGGCGCAGAAGATCTGGGCGGGAACGGTGCATATCCATCCCGATGCCAAGACCGGGGCGCATCACCACGGCGACCTCGAAAGCGTGATCTACGTGCTGCGCGGGCGGGCGCGGATGCGGTGGGGCGAGCGGCTGGAATTCGTGGCCGAGGCGGGGCCGGGGGATTTCATCTTCGTGCCGCCCTTCGTGCCGCATCAGGAGATCAACGCCAGCAGCGACGAGACGTTGGAATGCGTGCTGATGCGGTCCGGCAACGAGGCGGTGGTGGTCAACCTTGACATCGATGCCGTGGAGGCGCCAGAGGGGGTGGCGTGGATCGACCCGCTCCATGCGGCACCTTCGTAGGATGCGCTTCGGCACGAATTGGTGCCGCGGCTTCGCGCTTGTATAACCAGGACGCGGGGGGGGAAAAGGATCAGGATGACAACCGGGAGAATGCCGCGCGCCTGCATCATGGGTCACCCGGTGGCGCAGTCGCGCTCTCCGATGCTGCACGGCTATTGGCTGGCGCAGTTGGGCCTTGCGGGCGAGTACACGCGTGAGGACGTGGCGCCGGGTGCGTTTGCCGGGTTCCTGGCCGGTCTGCACGACGCGGGCTACGTGGGGGGCAACGTGACGGCGCCGCACAAGCAGGCGGCGTTGCGCGCGGTGGCGCGGGTGGATGCGGCGGCGGCGGCGATCGGGGCGGTGAACACGATCTGGACCGAGGGGGGCGCGCTCGTGGGCGGCAACACCGACGCGCACGGGTTCATCGCCAATCTCGACGAGCTGGCGCCGGGCTGGGACGGGTCTGCGGGTACGGCCGTTGTGGTGGGCGCGGGCGGGGCCACGCGGGCGGCGATCGTGGCGTTGCGCGCGCGTGGGGTTTCGGTGGTGCTGGTCAATCGCACGCTGTCCCATGCCGAGGATCTGGCGCGGGAGTTCGGTGCCATGCCCGGGCCTTGCGTACGCGCGGTGCCTTGGGCTGAGCTTGGCGAGACGCTGGCCAGGGCGGATCTGCTGGTGAACACCACGGTGCTGGGCATGGTGGGCAAGCCTGAGCTGGAGATCGATCTGGCGGCGTTGCCGGTGGGGGCGGTGGTTTATGACATCGTGTACGTGCCGTTGGAGACCGCGCTGGTGCGCGCCGCGCGGGCCAGGGGGCACCGGGTGGTGGGCGGTCTGGGCATGTTGCTGCACCAGGCGGTGCCGGGGTTCGAGCGCTGGTTCGGCCAGCGCCCGGTGGTGACGCCGGCCCTTCGCACGATGATCGAGGACGATATTCGCAAAGCCTGACGCAAGATCGGGTTTCGATTTGGGGAGAGGCGGCATGCGGCGTCGGGGTGTGATGAAAGGGGCGGCCCTGATGGGGGCGGGCCTGATGGGCGCGGGGCTGGTGGCGCCGCGGATCGGGCGGGCGCAGGGGGTCTCCCAGCTGCGCTCCCAGCGACTTTCGGTGCTGAAATTCGTGCCCTACGTGGATCTGGCCATTCTGGACCCGGTGGCCAACACCAACGCCGTGACGCGCACGCACGCGTTCATGGTGTTCGACACGTTGTTCGGCGTGGACGACGCGTTTCGCACGCAGCCGCAGATGGCGGCGGGTTACACGCGCGACCCCGGATTTCGGGACTGGACCATCACGCTGCGCGACGGGCTGCGATTTCACGACGACACGCCGGTGCTGGGACGCGACGTGGTGGCGAGCCTGGTGCGCTGGGGCAAGCGCGATGTGTTCGGCATGAGCCTGATGGCGGTGGTGGACGAGATCTCCGCGCCCACCGACACCACCATCCGGTTTCGCCTCAAGGCGCCGTTTCAACTGCTGCCGGATGCGTTGGGCAAGCTTGCGCCGAACATGCCGGCGATCATGCCGCAGCGGCTGGCCGCGACCGATGCCGCGAAATCCGTGACCGAGATGATCGGCAGCGGGCCGTTCCGGTTTCTGGCGGGCGAGCGCGTGGCGGGGGCGCGGGTGGTGTACGAGAAGTTCGCGGGCTATGTGCCGCGCGGCGACGGGGCGGTGGGTTTGTCGTCCGGGCCCAAGATCGTGCATGTCGATCGGGTGGAGTGGCTGACGATGCCCGAGGCTGCGACGGCGGCCGCGGCGTTGCAGTCCGGCGAGGTGGACTGGCTGGAGACGCCGGCGCCGGATCTGCTCGACGTGCTGCGGCGCGACGGCCGGCTGGTGGTGAAAACCCATGATGCCACCGGGCAGATGGCGATCTTGCGGTTCAATTCGCTGATCCCGCCATTCGACAACCAGGCGCTGCGCCGCGCGGTGCTGCGGGCGGTGGATCAGACCGAGTTCATGAGCGCCTATGCCACCGACCCTGCCCTGTGGCGGGTGGGTGTGGGGGCGTTCACCGGTGGCACGCCGATGGCGTCGCAGGCGGGCATGGACGGGTTGTTCGGGCGCACCGATCTTGCGCGGGCGAAGGCGGAGGTGGCGGCTTCGGGCTATGCCGGGCAGCGCGTGGTGATTCTGGGGCCTTCGGATCATCCGGTGAACTCGGTGATGGCGAACGTGGCGGCGGATCTGTTCAAACGCATCGGATTGAATGTGGATCTGCAGGCGATGGATGCCGGCACGATGTTTCAGCGCCGCAACAACAAGGGTGCGCTCGACAAGGGCGGGTGGAATGCGTTTCCGGCGGCGATCAACGGGCTGGGGCAGTTAAATCCGGCGGAGAGCTATCTGTCGCGCGGAAACGGGTTGGACGCCTGGTATGGCTGGCCCACGAGCGCGCGGGTGGAGCAGCTGCACGCGGCGTATCTGCAGGCGAGCGATCTGGCGGAGCGCAAGGCGATCTGCGACGCATTGCAGGGCGTGGTGCTCGAGGAGGCGCCGTTTTTGCCGTTGGGCCAGGTGGTGTCTCCCACGGCGTACCGGCGCGAGATCACGGGTGTTCAGGATGGGTTTCCGCGGTTTTGGGGGGTTCGTAAGGGGTGAGAGTGGAAGAAGTTCTTTTGTGAACAAAAGAACCAAAAAACTTTATTCGATAAGAGGTGTTGCGCCGACATTTTCGTACTACGTATGCAAATGAATAAAAGTCTTTTTGCTTCTTTTTCTTCAGAAAAAGAAGAATCGTCCATACCAATCAGGAGCTATTCCATGAGCAAGACCGGACTTGTCGTCAGCGCGCACTCAGCCGATTTCGTGTGGCGGGCGGGGGGCGCCATCGCACTTCACGCGGCGGCGGGGATGGCGGTGACGGTGGTCTGCCTGTCGTACGGGGAGCGTGGTGAGTCGGCGAAGCTGTGGCGGCAGAAGGGGATGACGCTGGAGCGCGTGAAGGCGTCTCGCCAGGCGGAGGCCGAGGCGGCGGCGACGCATCTTGGTGTGCACGACATCCAGTTCTGGGACATGGGCGATTATCCGCTGCATTTTCCGGACACGGCGCTGTTTCGCCTGGCGGATGTATTTCGCAGTATTCATCCGTCGTTCCTGCTGACGCATTCGAAGGAGGATCTTTACAATCACGATCATCCCGCGACGACGGATTTCGCGCAGCACGCGCGGATCATCGCGCAGGCGCATGGGCATGATCCGGAGAAGCCGGTGAGCGGCGCGCCGCCGGTTTATCTGTTCGAGCCGCATCAGCCGGAACAGTGCAACTGGAAGCCGACGACGCTTTTGAAGATCGACAGCGTGTGGGCGCAAAAGCGCGCGGCGATCGAGTGCATGGCGGGACAGGAGCATCTTTGGGAGTATTACACGCGGGTGGCGCTGCAGCGCGGCGCACAGGCGGCCCGTAATTCCGATGATCCCTGCACCTATGGCGAGGGGTATCAGAACGTGTTCCCGCATGTGACGGGGGTGCTGTGATGGGCGTGGTCATTCGCAACATCGCGCGTGCCGACGGCAAGATTGTGGACGGGCTGGCGTTGTGCGGGGTATCGACCGTGCATGAGGCGCAGGGCCGTGCGGGCTATCTGGCATCGTATATGCGGCCGATCTATGCGGGGGCGCGGATTGCGGGCTCGGCCGTGACGGTTTCGATCGCGCCTTGCGACAACTGGATGATCCATGTGGCGGTGGAGCAGTGCCAGCCGGGGGATATTCTGGTGGTGTCGCCGACATCGCCTTCCGATGCGGGGTATTTCGGCGAGCTGCTGGCGACCTCGTTGATGATGCGTGGGGTGCGCGGGTTGATCATCGAGGCGGGGTGCCGGGATATCGTGGATCTGACGCGGATCGGGTTTCCGGTGTGGTCGCGCGCGGTGTCGGCGCAGGGCACGGTGAAGGAGACCCTGGGGTCGGTGAACGTGCCGATCGTGTGTGCCGGGCAGACGATTTTGGCCGGCGACGTGATCGTGGCGGATGACGATGGGGTGTGCGTGGTTCGCAGGGGGGAGGCGCCGGGGGTGCTGGCGGCGAGCCTTGCGCGCGAGGAGAAGGAGGCCGCGGTGCGCAAGCGGTTGCAGGCGGGCGAGTTGGGGCTGGATATCTACGGCATGCGCGAGAAGCTGGCGGCCAAGGGGCTGGTTTATCGCGACACGGCGGAGGGCTGAGCGATGGAGCGCGCGATCCCGTGCGTGGCGATGCGGGGCGGCACGTCCAAGGGGCTCTACTTCCTGGGCTCGGATTTACCGTCGGACATCGCCACGCGGGACGCGGTGCTGTTGGCGGCGATGGGCTCGCCGGATATCAGGCAGATCGACGGGATGGGAGGGGCCGATCCGCTGACGAGCAAGGTTGGGGTGATCGGGCCTTCGACGCGCGACGATGCTGATGTGGACTATCTGTTTTTGCAGGTGGTGGTGAATGCGGCGCGGGTGGATGCGTCGCAGAACTGTGGGAATATTCTGGCGGGGGTGGCGGCGTTCGCGGTGTTGCGCGGGCTGTTCGCGGCCGCCGGCGATGTGACGACGGTGCGCATCCATATGGTCAATTCGGCCAATGTGGCGGTGGCGGTGATCGAGACGCCGGGGGGTGTGCCGCGATTCGATGGCGCGGCGCGGATCGATGGGGTGCCGGGGACGGCGGCGCCGGTTTTGATCGATTTCCTGGATGTGGCGGGGTCCACCTGTGGGGCGTTGCTGCCGACGGGGCGGGTGCGCGACATCGTCGGTGGGATCGAGGTGACGTGCATCGATAACGGCATGCCGGTGGTGCTGATGCGGGCGGCGGATATGGGGATTTTGGGGACGGAGACGCCCGAGGCGATGGAGGCGGATGCGGGGCTGCGGGCGCGGGTGGAGGCGCTGCGTCTGGCGGTGGGGCCGATGATGAATTTGGGCGATGTTTCGAAGAAGACGGTTCCGAAAATGTGCTTGATCTCGGCGCCGGTGGCGGGTGGGTCGGTTTGCACGCGCAACTTCATTCCGCATCGTGTCCACACGACGATCGGCGTGCTGGGGGCGGTGAGTGTGGCCACGGCGTGCGTGCTGCCGGGGTCTGTGGCGGACGGGATTGCGGTGTTGCCGGGCGCGGGGCCGATGCGGCTGGAAGTGGAGCATCCGACCGGGTTTTTCACCGTGGATCTGGAGGTGGAGACGCAGGACGGGGTGATTGCGGTGCGGCGCTCGGCGTTGTTGCGCACGGCGCGGCGGTTGATGGATGGGGCGGTGTATGTGCCCGCGAGTGTGTGGCCGGCTTGAAATCGGGAGATCGCGGCATGGGTTTTTCGCATGTGGGCATTGTCGGGCTGGGCGAGGTGGGCGGGATTTTCGCGCGTGATCTGCGGGTGAAGGGTGTGGCGCGGATCACGGCGTTCGACGTGCGGGCGGTCTCGGCCGAGGGCGTGGAGATGATGGGCTCGGCGGCCGATGCGGTCAGGGGAGCGGATCTGGTGATCAGCGCCGTGACGGCCGGGGGGGCGCTTGCGGCGTTGGCGGCGGCGCTGCCTGGGTTGGGGCACGGGCCGTTCGTGCTGGACGTGAATTCGGTGTCGCCCGGGACGAAGCAGGCGACGGCTTCAGCGGTGGAGGCGGCCGGGGGGCGTTATGTGGAGGCGGCCGTCATGACGTCGGTGCCGCCGAAGGGGCTGGGCTCGCCGATGTGGCTGGGGGGGCCGCATGCGGCGGCTTTCGTGGACGCGGCGGCGGGGCTGGAGATGAATTTGAAGGTGTTCTCCGACGAGATCGGGGGTGCGTCGTCGGTGAAGATGTGTCGCAGCATCATGATCAAGGGGCTGGAGGCGTTGACGACGGAGTGCATGCTGACGGCGCGACATTATGGGGTGGAGGAGCATGTTCTGGCGTCGCTGGGGGACACGTTGCCGCATCCGGATTGGCGGGGGCTGGCGCGGTATGTGATGAGCCGGGCGTTGATCCACGGCAAGCGGCGGTCGGAAGAGGTGGCGGAGGTGGCGGTGACGGTGGCGGAGGCGGGGGTGCCGGCGATGATGAGCCTGGCGATTGCCGAGCGTCAGGCGCTGGCGGCCGAGCAGGGGCGGCTGTTGAGCCGCGAGATGCTGGCCGAGGGCAGCCTGGACGATCTTTTGGACACGTTGCTGGCCCAGCGCGCGGGGCTTCGGCACGCGGCTGATTGACGGCGCTTCGTTTGCCCAGCTACTCACGAACAGAAGAAAAAACAAGGGACCGAAACGACCATGATCCGCATGCTCCCTCGCCTGATTCCTCGCGGCCTGTCCGCCGCCGTGCTGTGCGGTGCGTTGCTGGCCGTGTCGTTGCCGGCCGCGGCGCAGGAGGCGTTCAAGATCGGGTTGATCCTGCCGTTGACGGGGCCGTCGCAGTCCACCGGCAAGCAGATCAACGCGGCGGTGAAGCTGTTCATGTCGGTGAACGGCGACATGGTGGCGGGGCGCAAGGTGGAGGTGATTTTGCGCGATGACGCGGGGGTGGCCGATACCACGCGCCGGGTGGCGCAGGAGCTGGTGGTGAAGGATCACGTGGCGGTGCTGGCGGGCTTTGGGCTGACGCCGCTGGCGCTGTCGGTGGCGCCGATCGCCACGCAGGCGAAGGTGCCGATGGTGGTGATGGCGGCGGCGACGTCTGTGATCACTGAGAAATCGCCGTTCATCGTCCGGACGTCTCAGACATTGCCGCAGGTGTCGAGCACGATGGGCACGTGGGCGGCGGGGCAGAATATTCGCAAGGTGGTGACGCTGGTGGCCGATTACGGGCCGGGGCTGGACGCCGAGGCGTGGTTCAACAAGGCGTTCAAGGCAGCGGGTGGCGAGGTGCTGGACAGCTTGCGGGTGCCGCTGGCGAACCCGGATTTCGCGCCGTTCCTGCAGCGGGTGGTGGACACCAGGCCGGATGCGGTGTTCGTGTTCACGCCTTCGGGCTTTGGCGCCGTGTTCATCAAGCAGTTCATCGAGCGTGGGTTGGACAAGACGGGCATCAAGCTGATCGGCACCGGCGATGTGACGGATGACGACCAGCTGAACGACATGGGCGACGTGACGTTGGGCGTGGTGACGGCGGGGCCGTATTCGGCGAGCCATGCCTCGCCTGAGAACAAGGCGTTCGTCTCGGCCTTCAAGGCGGCCAATGCCGGCATGCGGCCGAACTTCATGGCGGTGTTCGGCTATGACGGCATGCAGGTGATCTACGACGCCATCAAGAAGACCGGCGGCAAGGGGGACGGCGCGGCGCTGGTGGCGGTGATGCAGGGGGCGGCCTGGGAGAGCCCGCGCGGGCCGGTGGCCATCGATCCCGCGACGCGCGACATCGTGCAGGATGTGTATATCCGCAAGGTGGCGCGGGTGGGCGGCGAGCTGTTCAACGAGGAGTTCGCCACGATGAAGCAGGTGCGCGACCCCGCGCATGGGGCCACGCCGTAGCTGTAACGCACGGGCGCCACGCCGGTGTTGACCAATCTGTTCGACGGCGTGGCGTATGGCATGTTGCTGTTCGTGATGGCCTGCGGGCTGTCCGTGACCTTGGGGCTGATGAACCTGATCAACCTGGCGCATGGCGCGTTTGCCATGGCCGGTGGGTATGTGACGGTGATTTTGGTCAACCGCTTGGGCGTGCCGTTCTTCGCGGCGCTGCCTTTGGCGTTCGTGGCGTCCGCCCTGATCGGGCTGGCGCTGGAACGGACGCTCTATGTGCATGTCTACCGGAAATCGCATCTGGAGCAGGTGCTGTTCAGCATCGGGCTGGTGTTCATGGCGATGTCCGGCGTGACCTACACGCTGGGCTCGCAGCAGGTGTTCGTGCATCTGCCCGCGTTCCTGTCGCAGCGTTTCGACGTGTTCGGCGTGAGCGTGGGCGCGTATCGGCTTTTCATCATCGTGGTGTGCGGCGTGCTGGCGGCGGCGTTGCAGTTCGCGGTGGCGCGCACGCGGTTTGGGTCACGGTTGCGGGCGGCGGTGGATGATCCCGTGGTGGCGCGGGGGCTTGGGATCAACGTCAATCTGGTGTTCGCGGTGACGTTTGCCGTGGGCTCGGGGCTGGCGGGGCTGGGCGGCGCGCTGGGGGCGGAGCTGCTGGGACTGGACCCCAGTTTTCCCGTGAAGTTCATGGTCTATTTTCTGATCGTGGTGGCGGTGGGTGGCTCGGCCGGGATGACGGGGCCTCTGGTGGCGGCGTTGCTGCTGGGGGTGGCCGATGTGTCGGGCAAGTATTACCTGCCGCAGTTCGGCGCCTTCATCATCTATGTGCTGATGATCGTGGTGTTGCTGTGGCGGCCGCAGGGGTTGTTCGGGCGGGCCGCACGGTGAGCGCGCGGGAGCAGAACATCGCCGCAGCGTCTCAGGCGTTGGCCGAGACGTCTCGCGTGAAGCCAGCCGAGATCGTGTTCTGGCTGGCGGCGCTGGCGAGTTTTTTCCTGCTTCCCGAGCAGCATCTGCTGTTGTCCGAGGTGCTGATCACCGGGTTGTTCGCGCTGTCTCTGGATCTGGTGCTGGGGTATGGCGGCATCGTGTCGCTGGGGCATGCGGCGTTCTTCGGCTTTGGGTGCTACGCGGCGGGGTTGGCCACGAAACATGGCGTGACGGACCCGCTGCTGGGGCTGGCCCTGGTGGCGGTGCTGACGGGGGCGCTGGGGTTTGCCACCAGCTTTCTGGTGCTGCGCGGGTCTGACCTCACGCGGATCATGGTGACGTTGAGCGTGGGCGTGCTGATGGGCGAGCTTGCCAACCGGATGGCGTGGCTGACCGGGGGGGCTGACGGGTTACAGGGCGTGGCGCCGGGGTTGCTGCTGGGGCGGTTCGAGTTCGATATCTTCGGGCAGGTTGCCTACGCCTACACGCTGTGCGTGGCGTTCGTGCTGTTCGTGCTGGCGCGGCGTTTCGTTCATTCGCCGTTCGGATGGTCGGTGCGGGCGGTGAAGGAGAACGCGCTGCGGACGTCGGCGATCGGCATTCCCGTCAATCGCCGGCTGGTGGTGGTCTACACGTTGGCGGCCGCCTATGCGGGGATCGCGGGCGGGCTGCTGACGCAGACGACACAGTTCGCGTCGCTGGACCTGTTCTCGTTTCACCGGTCCGCCGATCTGCTGCTGATTCTGATCATCGGCGGCACCGGGTATCTGTATGGCGGGCTGATCGGCGCCCTGGTGTTCAAACTGATCCAGGACGCGATCGCCAATGTGACGCCGCAGTATTGGGAGTTCTGGATCGGGCTGCTGCTGGTGTCGTTCGTGCTGATCGGGCGGGAGCGGATTGTGGGGCTGCCGGGCCTCGTGTGGCGCCGGCTGCGGGGGCGGGCATGAGGGCCGCGCTCGAGACGCGCCATCTGGTGCGCCGGTTCGGCGGGCTGGTGGCGACCAACGATGTGTCGATCACGTTGGCGCCGGGGGCGCGGCATGCGCTGATCGGACCGAACGGGGCGGGCAAGACCACGCTGATCAACCTGCTGACGGGGGTGCTGACGCCGAGTTCCGGCACGATCTCGTTGCATGGGGTGGATATCAGTGCTGCGTCGCGGTCGCGGCGGGTGGCGTTGGGCCTGGTGCGGACGTTTCAGATCAACCAGCTTTTTCCGGGCTTCACGCCGTTGCAGACGGTGGGGCTGGCGGTGTCGCGCAGGCTGGGGCTGGACCGGCATATGTTTCGCCGGATCGGGTCTGACCGGCGGGTGGTCGAGGGCAGCGTGGATGTGCTGGAGCGGTTCGACCTGATGTCGGTGATGAACCGGCCCACGGCGTCTCTGCCTTACGGAAAGCAGCGGCTGCTTGAGATTGCGGTGGCGATTGCCTGCGGGCCGCGCGTTCTGCTGCTGGACGAGCCGGCGGCGGGGGTGCCGGAGGGCGAGCGCGGCGAGATCATGGACGGGCTGGCGGCGTTGCCTGCGGACGTGACGGTGCTGCTGATCGAGCACGACATGGACCTGGTGTTTCGCTTCGCCGACCGGATATCCGTGCTCGTGGCCGGGGGGCTGCTGCTGGAAGGGTCGCCCGCCGAGGTCGCGGAGGATCCGCGCGTGCGCGCGGTGTATCTGGGAGATGCTGGGCATGGCTGAGACCCTGGCTGAGATCCTGGCTGTGGAGCATCTGTCCGCCGGGTATGGAAACGCGGTGGTGCTGGGGGATGTGTCGCTGTCCTTGGCGCAGGGGCAGTCGCTGGCGTTGCTGGGGCGCAACGGGATGGGCAAGACGACGCTGATCAACACGATCGTGGGGGTGACGCGGCGATTTGGCGGGGTGATCCGTCTGGGGGGGCGTGACATCTCAGCGTTGCGGCCGGAACAGCGGGCGCATGCGGGGATCGGGTGGGTGCCGCAGGAGCGCAACATTTTTCGGAGTTTGACGGTGGAGGAGAACATGACCTCCGTGGCCCGCAAGGGTCCGTGGGACGTGAAGCGGGTTTATGCGATGTTTCCGCGGCTGGCGGAGCGGCGGGCGAATATGGGCAACCAGTTGTCCGGCGGCGAGCAGCAGATGCTGGCGGTGGGGCGGGCGCTGGTGCTCAATCCATCGTTGATGCTGCTGGATGAGCCGACGGAAGGGTTGGCGCCGATCATCGTGCAGGAGCTGCTGGTGGCGCTGGCGCGGATTGTGCGCGAGGAGGGGCTGTCGATGATCATCGTGGAGCAGCATGCGCAGAAGGTGCTGGAGATGACGGATCAGGCCGTTATTCTCGCGAACGGGGCGGTGGTGTTTGCCGGGGCGTCGGAGGTGCTGCGCGGGGATGCCGCTCTTTTGGAGCGGCATCTCGGCGTGGCAGGGGCTTCGGATCAGGCCGCTGCGGGTCAGGCCGCTGCGGGATAGTCGGTGTAGCCGATGTCCGTGCCGCCGTAGAAGGTGGCGCGGTTGTAGGGGTTGAGGTCCTTGTGGTGGCGGATGCGTTCCACGAGGTCGGGGTTTGAGATGAAGAGGCGGCCGAAGGCGACGGCGTCGGCGCGGTGGGTGGCGATCTCGGTTTCGGCTGACTGGGCGGTGAAGCCGCCGGCGGCGATGACGGGGCCTTCGAACAGGCCGCGGAAGGTGGCCGTCACGTCTGGCGCGTTGGTGACGGTTTCCTCCGAGCCGCCGTCCACGCGGGCTTCGATGAGATGCAGGTAGGCGATGCGGCGCTTGCTGGTTTCGCGGATCATGTGGCTGAACAACGCCTCGGTGTTGCTTTCGGACATGCCGCCGAAGCTGCCGTAGGGGCTGAGGCGGATGCCGACGCGATCCGCGCTCCAGGCGCCGATGATGGCGTCCAGCACTTCAAGCGGCAGGCGGACGCGGTTTTCGATGGCGCCGCCGTAGGTGTCGGTGCGGTGGTTGGTGCCGTCCTGCAGGAACTGGTCGAGCAGGTAGCCATTTGCGGAGTGCAACTCCACCCCGTCGAAGCCGGAGGCGCGGGCGTTTTTGGTGGCGTCGGCATAGGTTTGGATGAGGGCGGGAAGCTCGGAGACCTCGAGGGCGCGGGGTGTTTCGGTGTCGGCCATCTGCCAGGCGGCGGTCATGGTCTGGCCGGGGGGGCGGATGGCGGAGGCGGAGACCGGCGGTTGGCCGGCGTGGAACGAGGAATGCGAGGTGCGGCCGACGTGCCAGAGCTGGAGCACGATGAGACCGCCTTTGGCGTGCACGGCATCGGTGACCAGCTTCCAGCCTTCGACCTGTTCGGGGGTGTGGATGCCGGGGGTGCCAGGGTAGCCCTGGCCCTGCGGGCTGACCTGGGTGGCTTCGGCGATGAGCAGGCCGCCTTTGGTGGCGCGCTGGGCGTAGTATTCGGCATTGAGCGGGCCGGGGATGTTGCCGGGCTGCAAGGCGCGCATGCGGGTGAGCGGGGCCATGACGACGCGGTGGGCAAGGTTCAGCGCGCCGAGATCGGCGGGCGAGAACAAGGTGGCTTCGGTCAATACGAATCTCCTGTGCGGACATACCGCATTGCAGCAATAGCTGGGGACGCGGGGTGGGGGTTGAAAGGCCTTTTGGCAATTGCGGGGGCGGGCCGGCGGATTAGAGCCTGATGATTTTGAGTAGACAAGATATCGGGCTCTAACTTGTTGTTTTATAGATCATGTTTATGCGCTTGGGTTGAGCAACCCAAACGCATCATGATCTGATGTTGCTTTTTGCCGCGTTTTGTGTTCTTGTTATGTTCATGAATTTTGACCTCTCCTGTCGTTTTGCGCTGACCACCGCCGGCTTGTGCCGGGCGGTGGCGGCGTCTCTGCGGATGGGGATGTCGGCTGCGATGATCGTGCTGGTTTGGACGCGGGTGAAGCGGGCGGAGGTGGCTTTTCTGGCGCTGGCGGAGCGGGTTCGGGCTGGGCGGTATAGGGCTGGGGTTTCGCGCGGTGGCGTGACCGTTCGCGGGCCGGCAGCGGGGGTGGATGGCGATGAGAGCGTGGGTTCGCCTTGTGTTGCCCGGGTGTCTCGCGGGCGGTTGCCGGTGCGGTTTGGTTGGCTGATGGCGGCGATGCCGTATGAGGCGGCGGGGTATGGGTCTCAGTTGAGGAGTTTGCTGGCCGAGCCCGAGATGGCGGCGCTGGTTCGTGATGTGGCGCAGGCGCGGCGTATTTTGGGGCCGATGTGCCAGATGCTGGGGGTTGAGTTGCCGGATGAGCCGGGATGCGATGTTGTGCGCGCTGAGGCGGTTGTGCGGCCGCGGGTGAAGCGGGTTCGCAAGGTTGTGGATTGGGGCCGGATTCCGTTGCCGCGCGGGGTGTTGGCGGCGGCGCGAAGGCAGGGTTACGGCAAGATCCCGTGAGGCGTGTGGAGAAAGTTGCGGGTTATTTGTTCCGGTTAGTTAATGAGATTTTTCGGTGGGTTGGGATGGTGGGTGGCGCAAGGGCTTACCCACCCTACGGATTGGATATAGATTGAAGTTTTTTGCTTCTTTTGTTCACAAAAGAAGGGCTTTTCTTTCGGCCTGTTGCTCAGGCGGGGTTTTCTTTGACGACGTAGGTATAGAACCGCGTTCTGCCGTCGGGTTCGATTTGACGGAAGAGGCCTTGGATTTCGTTTTCGAAGCCTGGGTAGAGGTTGGCGCCGCGTTCGAAGACGCGGAGGTAGTCGATCATGGGTTTGGCGGCGTCTGTGAGGCGTTCGCCGGGGACGATGGTGGCGATGCCTGGGGGGTAGACGACGAACATGGTGGTGGCGACGCGGCCGTGGATTTCGTCGAGCGGGAGGAAGTCCACATTGTTGCGGGTCATGTGCCGGACGGCGACGTTGGCGGGCATGGCGATTTCGGGGAAGTGGCCGCGGCGGAATTGTTGGCGTTGCAGGGTGCTGGTGGATTGGCTGCGGTAGTAGTCGTGCATTTCGGCGCAGAGGTCGCGCAGGCGCATGCCGCCGTATCGTTTGGCGCGTTTGGCTACGAATTCGGGAATGGCGTCTTCGAGTTTGGCGTTGTCGTCGTGCAGGCGTTTGAAGAAGACGAGGGCGGAGAGGAGTGTGGCGCCTTTGCTGCTTTCGACGCCGGGGGTGAGCAGGAAGAGGATGGAGTTGAGGTCGTTCTTTTCGGGGACGATGCGGTTTTCGCGGAGGTATTGGGCGAGCACGGGGGCGGGGACGCCGTGTTCGGCGTAGTGGCCGGTAACGCGATCGAAGCCCGGGGTGAGCAGGGTGAGTTTGTTGGGGTCTGTCATGGCGTAGCCGGGGGCGGTGTGGCGGAAGCCGTGCCAGGCGGCGCCGGGGGCGAGTTCCCAGTATTTCGCGTGCGAGGCCAGCGCGTCGGTGGGGACGTCTTCCCAGGCGATGGTTTCGCCTTCGTGCTCGACGATGTCGGGGACGAAGGGGTCGAAGAACCATTGGCGGTCTTCGGTGGTTTCGCGTTCCTGGAATTCGGCGCGGATGGCGCGGAGTTTTTTACGCAGCTCGATTCCGAGGCGGATGGTGTCGTCCCACAGGACCTCGCCCTGGCGGCCTTTCATCATCTGGGCGCCGACATCGAGCGAGGCGAACAGGGGGTAGAACGGCGAGGTTGAGGCGTGCATCAGGAAGGTTTCGTTGAAGCGGCGATGTTCGATGCGCCGGCGCTGGCCTTTGATGTGGTTGTCGCGGACGTGGATCTGGCTGGCCTGGCTGAAGCTGGCGAGTTGTTTGTGGGTGGATTGGGTGCAGATGATGCCGGGGGAATTTTCGTCGAGGCCTTCGAGGCCCATGGCGAAGCGGCCTTTGAACATCGGGTGGAATTTGAGGAAGCCGGCCCAGGCTTCGTCGAACAGGATATAGTCGCAGAGATGGCCGATTTTCTCGAGGATCATCTGGGCGGAATAGATGGTGCCGTCGTAGGTGCATTGTTCAATGACGGCGCAGCGGAAGGGGCGGGTGGCCTGCCAGGCGTGCGGGTCTGACACGAGCGGGTTGGTGCGGATCTGCTCGCGGATGCGGTTTTCGTCGAGCGCTTCGATGTCGATCGGGCCGATGAGGCCTTGGGGGTTGCGGTCGGCTTCGAGGAAAACGGGAATGCCGCCGCCGAGCATGAGGGCGCCGTGATGGGCGGCCTTGTGGTTGTTGCGGTCGAACAAGACGAGGTCGCCTTCGGCGATGAGCGCGGACAGCACGATCTTGTTGGAGGATGAGGTGCCGTTGAGGACGAAATAAGTGCGTTCGGCGCCGAAGATCTTGGCGGCGGCCTTTTGGGCTTCGAGTGCGGGGCCTTCGTGGATGAGGAGGTCGCCGAGGTCAAGGACGGAATTGTCGAGGTCGTCACGGAAGACGTTCTCGCCGAGGTGTTCGACGAAGATGCGGCCGACGGGGGAGCGGCCATAGAAGACGCCGCCGTTGTGGCCGGGGCAGGTCCAGAGCTGGTTGCCTTCCTCGTTGTAGTCGAGCAGGGCGCCGAAGAAGGGGGTGCGCAGGGTTTCGGCGTATTGCTTGAGGCGGGAGGTGAGGTTCTTGGCGATGAATTCGGGGGTTTCCTCGGCGAGGAAGACGTAGCCGTCGGCTTCGTGCAGCACGTCCACCGGGATTTCCTCGAGGCGGTGGTGGCGGACGAGGATGATGATGGGGGTGTCGAGCCCGCGTTTGCGGATGAGGCTGATGAGGGCGGCCATCTTGCCTTGCGGGCCGCGCTTGCCCCAGTCGAGCACGATGCAGCCGATGGCGGCGTCGGTGCGGATGACGAGTTCGGCGTCGTCGGCTTTGCGGGCTTTGACGACGCCGAAGCCGATTTTTTCGATTTCGGAGACGATCTGGGCGAGGCGTTGGCCTTCGAGGTCTTCGGCGTCGAAGACCGGGGCGCAGATCAGAAACTTGAATCGACGCTCGTATTGCATGTGACTGCGATCCCCCGGTGGTCGCGGGGTTTAGCAGGCGTGGGGGGGAGCGCAAATGTCAGTTGCGTGTCAGGGTTTGCGGGCGCGCGGCGGATGAAACAGCGTGTCGCAGATGGCGGTCATGACGGCGGTGCCGATGAAGGTGCGCGATGTCGTGGGGTCTAGCAGGTCGGGGTCGTTGTTGAGGCCGAAGCGAAGGGCTGGGGCTGGGGTGCGGCCTGGGGTGCGGCGTGGGCGATGGATGTGAGGCACAGCAGGGTCAGCCAGAGTTTGCGCATCGGTCGGTTCCCGTTCGAGTGGGGGGTGCGACGCAAGAGCGGTGCCAGCGGGGGGTGCGCCTGGCGCGCGGTTTGGGCGTGGTCGCGCGCCGGGGGATGAGGGGTGTCGCCGCACGGAGCGCTTTGCCTGTGCGGCCGGGTCAGGCATGATCGCCGGGGGAATGGAAGCGCTGGCACGCCCACTATGGGAGAGGGCATGACGCTTCGCGTGTTGCTGGTCGATGACAACGCCGAACGGGCTGCCGCTGTGAGCGCGGGGCTTGAGGCGAATGGCTGCGTGGTGGTGGCGCTTCTGCCGGACCACGCCGACATGGTGGCCGAGGTGCGCCGGGCGGGTGCGGATGTGATCGTCTGCGACCTCGACCATGCGTCGCGCGATGCGATCGACGCGATGCGCGCCTTGCACCGCGATGAGCCGCGGCCGGTGGTGATGTTCGTCGATCGCACCGATCCCGGCAGCATCGCGGCGGTGATGGAAGCCGGGGTTGCGGCCTATGTGGTGGAGGGGCTGCACCCGGGCCGGGTGCGCGCGGTGATCGACGTGGCGGTGGCGCGGTTTCGGGCGCATCAGGCGTTGCGGGCGGAACTGGCGGAGGTGCGGTCGCAGTTGAGCGAGCGCAAGCTTGTGGAGCGGGCGAAGGGCCTGCTGATGCAGACGCGCCGGATGAGCGAGGAGGAGGCGTATCGCACCTTGCGCCGGCTTGCGATGGACCAGGGCAAGCGCCTGGCGGATGTCGCGGAAAACGTCATATCGATGGCCAAGCTGCTCTGAAAATCAGCTGACTGCTTGCGTTGTTCGCAGAGTCTGCCCGTTCGTGGCGCGAAGCGGTCTCGGGTGAACGGCGCGAAATGCGGCATGTGGTTCTGGCACGTGGTTTGCTGTGTCTGCTGCACTGCGATATGCCGGCTTTCGGGCTGGCCGGGTGATCGGCAATGACGGCGATCTCCTCGGCAGATGTGGTTTTCAGCGGTCCAATGGCGGTCCGTTCCTGAATACGGCCCGCGCGGTCGTTCGGAGCAGTGACACTGACCAGTTTCAACGCGGCGACGATCCTCGAACGACCGGCACAGACCGATGCTGGCAGCCGCGTTCTGCGCCTTGGGTTCATGCCGCTGACCGATTGCGCCCCGTTGATCGTGGCCGAGGCGCGGGGGATGTTCGCGCGCCACGGTGTCGAGGTTGCTTTGACCCCGCTGGCCGCCTGGGTCGCTTTGCGTGATCGCACCGCGATCGGTCGACTGGATGGCGGGCAGATGCTGTCGCCGATGCCGATCGCCGCCTCTCTCGCGCGGGATGGCTACAGGACGGACCTGCGCGTGGTCTCGGTTTTGTCGCGCCAGGGCAACACCATCACGCTGGGCGAGCCGATCATGGCGGAAATGGAGCGGGTGTGCCCGGACCTCGCCGCCCTGCGCCCGTTGCCGGCGGCGGCGCTGGCTTTGGTGATCGCGCAACGCCGGCGCGAAGGCCGGGCTGTGCCGCGGCTGGCGTTGGTCTATCCGTTCTCCTCGCACAACTATCTGTTGCGGCACTGGCTGGCAGGCGCCGGGATCGACCCTGAGCGGGATGTCGATCTTTGCGCGGTGCCCCCGCCTTTGGTGCCCGGCGCGCTCGCGGAAGGTGGTATCGACGGGTTCTGCGCCGGCGAGCCCTGGGGGTCGCGCGCGGTGGATCTGCGGGCCGGGCGCATTGCGCTGACCACCGCCGACATCTGGCCGGATCACCCCGAGAAGGTCTTCGCGGTGTCCGCGGAGTGCCTGGAGCGCGCGCCGGAGCAGGTGGAACGCTGCGTGGCGGCGCTGATCGAGGCGGGGGTGTGGCTGTCCGATCCCGCAAATCGCGCCGAGACCGCGCGTCTGCTGCATGCGCGCGCGATGCCGGGCGTGCCCGAGGAGGTGATCGCCCGATCCCTGTCCAGCGAGCTGGTCTATGCGCCGGATGAAGCACCCCGCGCGGCCTCCGGCGTTGCGTTCGACGACAGTTTTCCGCATCCGGAACACGGCGCCTGGTGGCTGAGCCAGATGCGGCGTTGGCAGCATGTGCCGGCCCAGCTCGATGCCCCCGACGCGAATGCCATCGCCCGTCTGTGGCGCGCGGATGTGTGGCGCAAGGCGGCCATCCGCGCCGGCATCTCGAACCTCACGCCCACCCGCACTCTTTGCCCTGGAGAAACCGCTCGATGACACGCTCGATCACCCGCCGCACCGCCCTTTGCGGCACCGCCGCCCTGCTTGCCGCCGCACGCGCCACCCTGCCGCGCGGCGCGCTGGCGGCAAGCGGCGTGGAAACGCCCAAGGCCACGCTGGGCTACATCGCGCTCACCGATGCGGCGCCGTTGATCGTGGCCAAGGAGCGGGGCCTGTTCGCCAAGTATGGCGTGGGCGACGTGGACGTGACGAAGCAGGCGAGCTGGGGCGGCACCCGTGACAATCTCGTGCTCGGCGGCGGTGGCGGCGGCATCGACGGCGCGCATATCCTGTCCCCGCTGCCCTACCTGATGGCCACCGGGAAGGTGACGCAGAACAGCCAGCCCGTGGCGATGTCGATCCTGGCACGACTGAACGTGAACGGTCAGGCGATCAGCGTGTCGAAGGCGCTGATGTCCGCTGGCGCGAAGCTGGATTCAGCCCCGTTGAAGTCTGCCTTCGCCGCGAAGAAAGACAACAAGGTTGCAATGACCTTCCGCGGCGGCACCCACGACCTTTGGCTGCGCTACTGGCTCGCCGCTGGCGGCATCGATCCGGACAAGGACGTGCAGACGATCGTGGTGCCGCCGCCGCAGATGGTGGCCAACATGAAGGTCAACACCATGGACGCGTTCTGCGTGGGCGAGCCGTGGAACGACCAGCTGGTTCACCAGTCGCTGGGCTACACCGCCTGCATCACGGGCGAGATCTGGAAGGATCACCCGGAGAAGGCGCTGGCCATGCGCAGCGATTTCGTGGGCAAGAACCCAAAATCCGCCGAGGCGATCACCGCCGCCGTCATCGAGGCGCAGATCTGGTGCGAGAAGCTGGAGAACAAGGATGAGCTGGCCGGCATCCTTGGCAAGCGCGCCTGGTTCAACGTGCCGCCCGCCGACATCCTGCCGCGCTCGAAGGGCGATATCGACTACGGCGACGGCCGCCGGCTCTCGGCCACGCCGTTGCGCATGAAGTTCTTCGACAACCACGCCTCGTATCCGTTCCAGTCCCACGACCTGTGGTTCCTGACCGAGGACATCCGCTGGGGCGTGCTGCCGCCGGATCTGGACACCAGGAAGTTGATCGCCGAGGTGAACCGCGAGGACATCTGGCGCACAGCCGCCGCGCTGGCAGGTGTGGCCGCCGCCGATCTGCCGAAGGGCACATCACGCGGGATCGAGACGTTCTTCGACGGCAAGGTGTTCGATCCCGCCAAGCCGGCCGACTACCTCGCCTCGCAAACCATCAAGAAACTTGCAGTCTGAGGGCCGCATCATGAGCATCGCACTCCAACAGGCCGCCGCGTCCAAGCCCCTCGTGGACAAGCCGACGCTGACCGCGCGCAAGATCGCGACCACCATCGGGAACCGACTTTACGCAGCCGGCCGCGACATGGCGCCGCTGGTGGTAATGCTCGCGCTCATCCTGGGCGTGTGGCAGCTGGCGGCGGGCAGCAGCACCTCGTCGCTGCCCGCGCCTTACAAGATATGGTCTGACAGCCACGAACTGATCCTGCATCCGTTCTACGATCATGGTGGCCTGGACAAGGGGTTGGGCCTGCATCTGTTCGCCAGCCTCAAGCGGGTGGCGTTCGGCTTCACGTTGTCGGCCATCGCGGGCATCGCGCTGGGCATGCTGGTTGGTACATCGCAACTTGCCATGCGCGGACTGGATCCGATCTTTCAGGTTCTGCGAACCGTGCCGCCGCTGGCCTGGCTGCCGCTGTCCCTGGCGGCGTTCCGCGAGGCCCAGCCTTCGGCGATTTTCGTGATCTTCATCACCGCGATCTGGCCGGTGATCATCAACACCGCAGTGGGCGTGCGCAACGTGCCGCAGGATTATCGCAACGTGGCCCGCGTGATCCGGCTGCGCGGCTTCGGCTATTTCGCAAAGATCGTGATGCCGTCGGCCGCACCTTATATCTTCACGGGCCTGCGCATCGGCATCGGCCTGTCGTGGCTGGCCATCGTTGCCGCCGAAATGCTGATCGGCGGCGTGGGTATCGGCTTCTTCATCTGGGACGCGTGGAACAGCTCCAACATCTCGGACATCATCGTGGCCCTCATCTACGTGGGCGTGGTGGGCTTCTTCCTCGACCGGCTGGTGATGCTGGCCGGGCGTATCGTCACCCGTGGCACGCAAAGCTGAAAGATCCAGTCCCATGAGCAGCTTTCTCGAAATCTCCAAGGTCGGAATCACGTTCAAGCCCGGTTCTCCCGCCGTGCTCGTCGACGTCGATCTCGAGGTCGCGCGTGGTGAATACATCGCCATCATCGGCCATTCCGGCTGCGGCAAATCCACGTTGCTGAACATCGTGGCCGGGCTCACCAACGCCACCACCGGCGGCGTTCTGCTGGATGGGCGGGAGGTCGACACCCCCGGGCCGGATCGCGCGGTGGTGTTTCAGAACCACTCACTGCTGCCGTGGCTCAGCTGCCGGGAAAACGTTCGCCTGGCGGTGGATCAGGTGATGGGCCGCACCCGATCGAAAGCCGAACGTGCCGCGTGGGTCGATGAGAATCTCGATCTGGTGCGCATGTTGCCGCATGCCGACAAACGGCCGGGCGAGATTTCCGGTGGCATGAAGCAGCGTATCGGCATCGCCCGCGCGCTGGCGATGCAGCCGAAGGTGCTGCTGCTCGACGAGCCTTTCGGCGCGCTGGACGCGCTGACGCGGGCGCATCTGCAGGACCAGGTGATGGAGATCCATCAACGTCTCGGCACCACCATCCTGATGATCACGCATGACGTGGACGAGGCGGTGCTGCTGTCGGACCGTATCGTGATGATGACCAATGGGCCGATGGCCACGATCGGCGAAATCGCCAGTGTGGATCTGCCACGGCCGCGCGATCGTCTCGCATTGGCCGATCACTCCGGCTATATCGCGGCGCGCACGAAGGTGATGGAGTTCCTCTACGCCCGGCATCGCAATCCCGCGCAGGCCGCGTAGCACATGGCGCGTGTGCATGTCGTGGGCGCGGGGCCTTCGGGCCTGCGGTGCGCGGAGCATCTGGCGCGCGGGGGTCACGATGTCTGCGTGATCGGCGACGAGGCTGGGCTGCCCTACAACCGCGTGGCATTGAGCCAGTATCTCGCGGGCGACTTCGACGAGGCGGCGCTCGTCACGCACGATGCCGGGCGCCTTCGCGCGCTGGGCATCCTGTTCCGGCCACGCACCCGCGTGACGGCGATCGATATCGCCCACAAGCGGCTGGAGATCGCGGGCGATGCGTGCGCGCAATACGATACCTTGGTGCTGGCATTGGGTTCGCGCCCGTTCCGCCTGCCGTTGCCGGGCGCGGATCTGCCGGGCGTGCTGATGTATCGCACGCTCGACGAGGTGCGCACGATGCTCGAAATCGCGCGCGGCGGCGGGCGCGCCGTGGTGATCGGCGGCGGATTGCTGGGCCTGGAGGCGGCGGTGGGCCTGGCCAAACGCGGCATGCAGGTGACGATCCTGCACGGTGTCGATCGCCTGATGGAGCGCCAGCTCGATCACGCCGCCGCGGCGCTGTTGACGCGACGCCTGGAATCGCAGGGCCTGCGCGTGGAGCTGTCGGCAGCGACGGTGGCCATCGCCGGCACATCGGAAGTCACGGGCGTGGTGCTGAAGGATGGCCGCACGATCGGCTGCGAGCTGGTGGTGATGGCGGTGGGAATCCGGCCCGAAGCCGAACTGGCCCGCGCGGCCGGGCTTGCGGTGGAGCGCGGCATTGTGGTGGACGACACGATGCGCACCTCCGATCCCAGCGTCTATGCCATCGGCGAATGCGCGCAACACGAAGGCCAATGCTGCGGCCTGGTGGCGCCCGCCTTTGCGCAGGCCGAGATCGCGGCCCGCGTCATCTGCGGCGAAAACGTACGGTATGCGGCCCTCGCCGACGCCACGGCGCTGAAGGTGGCCGGCGCCGGCGTGTGGTCGGCCGGCGATATCGGCGCCACCGACGTTGAAGCGCTGGTCTATGACGATCCTGAATCCGGCGAGTACCGGAAATTCCTGCTGCGCGATCATCGGCTGGTCGGCGCGGTGCTTTATGGCGAGACGGGCGAGGCGGCGTGGTACAAATCTCTGTTGGGCGCCGACGTCAGCGCGTTGCGCGCCACCCTGGCGTTCGGCCAGGCCCATTCCACGGTGCCGGAGCCGGTGGCATGAGCGACCAGCCCTTCGCGCCGGAACAGCAGGAATATCTCAAGGGTTTCATGAGCGGTGTGGAGGCAAGGCGCTCGGCGTTGGGGCTGCCCGCGAACCCACAAGTTGCGCCCGCGGCGGCGCCCGTCGATCCGTCGGATCTGCAGCGTGCCGCGCAGGATCGGGTGATCGCGGAAGGCGGCAAGCTGGTGCCGCAGGAGGAGGCCAAGCGGAAGAAGCATCCGCTGGACCGGTTTGCCGAGATCTCGGCGATGGCGGCGGCGGGCAAGTTCGCCAAGGGCACCGACGACTTCCTGATCCGCTTTCACGGCCTGTTCTATGTGGGGCCGACCCAGGACGCGTATATGTGCCGGCTGCGCATCC
>JANYFG010000124.1 GCA_025362815.1 Rhodospirillales bacterium | reverse complement strand
CGCACGCTTCTCGTGGAACTGCTGCGGGAGAAGCTGGGTCTGACCGGCACCCATGTGGGCTGCGACACCAGCCAGTGCGGCGCCTGCGTGGTGCATGTGGACGGGGCGTCGGTGAAGGCCTGCACAATGCTGGCCTTGCAGGCCGAGGGCACAGATGTTCTGACCATCGAGGGCCTCGCGTCCGCGGATGGCACGCTGCATCCGATGCAGGAGGCGTTTCGTGAGAACCACGCCTTGCAGTGCGGCTTCTGCACGCCGGGCATGGTGATGTCGGCCGTGGACCTGGTGATGATGCATCCGCAGGGATTGACGGAGAACGAGATCCGGCACGGGCTGGAGGGCAATCTTTGCCGTTGCACCGGCTATCACAACATCGTCAAGGCCGTGGCGGCCGCCTGGCCGGTGATGCATGGCAAGGAGATGGTTGCGGCCGAGTGAAGGCGACCGATATCCATTAGAGCGTGATGATTTTGAGTAGAAGCAAAATCATCACGCTCTACTCTTGTTTGATCGATCATGTTTATGCGTTCGGGTTAATCAACCCAAACGCATCATGATCCAGACGATAAAATAATGACGGTGCGGCTATCATGCCGCATCGCAGCCCCCGAGGAGAGACGCCCATGAATGCGGTTTTTGAGGGCATCGGCGCCTCGGTTCGGCGCAAGGAAGATCTTCGCTTCATCAGCGGCCGCGGCAACTACACCGACGACATCAATCGGCCGAACCAGGCGCACGCGATCATCAAACGCAGCGATCGGCCGCACGCGCGGATCATCTCGATCGATACCGCGGCGGCGCGCGCGGCGGCGGGGGTGGTGGCGGTGTTCACCCATGTGGAGATCGAGGCGGATGCGCTGGGTGGGGTGCCCTGCGGCTGGCAGATCCACAGCAAGGACGGCACGCCGATGGCGGAGCCGATGCATCCGATCCTGGCGAGCGGCAAGGTGCGCCATGTGGGCGACCCCATCGCGGTGGTAATCGCCGAGACACGCCAGCAGGCACGCGATGCGGCGGAATTGCTCGAGATCGAGTTCGAGGATTTGCCCGCCATCGCCTCGGTGCGCGATGCGATCCGGCCGGGGGCTTCGCAGATCCATGACGGCGTGGCCGACAACACGTGCTTTGACTGGCATATCGGCGACAAGGCGATTGTGGATGCGGCGTTCGCGCGGGCGCATCGCACCGTCAAGCTGGATCTGACGAACAACCGCCTGGTGCCGAACGCGATGGAGCCGCGCGCCGCCATCGGCGAGTTCGACGCGATGAGCCAGGATTACACGCTCTACACCACCAGCCAGAATCCGCACGTGATCCGCCTGCTGATGGGCGCGTTCGTGCTGCATCTGCCCGAGCATCGGCTGCGCGTGGTGGCGCCCGATGTGGGCGGCGGGTTCGGCAGCAAGATCTACCACTACGCCGAAGAGGCGATCGTGACGTGGTCGGCCGGCAAGCTGAAGCGGCCGGTGAAGTGGACATGCGACCGGACGGAGGCCTTCCTGTCCGACGCGCACGGGCGCGACCACGACAGCACGGCGGAAATGGCGCTCGATGCGCAGGGGAATTTCCTGGCGCTGCGGGTGGCCACCATCGCCAACATGGGCGCGTATCTTTCCACCTTCGCGCCGGCGGTGCCCACGTATCTGTCGGCCACGTTGCTGGCGGGCGTCTACAAGACGCCGGCGATCTATGCCGAGGTGCGCGCGGTGTTCACCAACACGGTGCCGGTGGATGCGTATCGCGGCGCGGGGCGGCCGGAGAGCACGTTCCTGCTGGAGCGGCTGATGGATGTGATCGCGGCCGAGATCGGCATGGACCGCATCGCGCTGCGCCGGCAGAACTTCATCCCGGCCGATGCGTTTCCGTATCAGACGCCGGTGGCGCTGCAGTATGACAGCGGCGATTACCAGACGACGCTGACCTCGGCGTTGAAGGCGGCGGATTGGGACGGGTTTCCCGCGCGTCGCGCGAAGGCGGCTGCGCGTGGCAGGCTGCGCGGCATCGGGTGTTCGACCTATGTGGAGGCGTGTGGCATCGCGCCGTCCAAGCTGGTGGGGCAGCTCGGTGCGCGGGCGGGGCTGTTCGAAGTGGCGCAGGTGCGTGTGCACCCGACGGGCTCGGTGACGGTGTTCACCGGCACGCACAGCCACGGCCAGGGACATGAGACGACGTTTGCGCAGTTGATCGCCGACCAGCTGGGCGTGGCGTTCAAGGACGTGGACGTGGTGCATGGCGACACGAACAAGATTCCGTTCGGCATGGGCACCTATGGCAGCCGTTCGCTGGCGGTCGGCGGGGCTGCGATGGTCAAGGCGATGGACAAGATCATCGCCAAGGGCAAAAAGATCGCGGCGCATCTGATGGAGGCGTCGGTCGAGGATATCGAGTTCGCAGCGGGCAAATTCTCCGTGGCCGGGACCGACAAGGTGAAGACGATCGCCGAGATCTCGCTGGCGGCGTATGTGCCGCACAACTACCCGATCGACGAGATCGAGCCCGGGCTTGAGGAGACGGCGTTCTACGATCCGCAGAACTTCACGTTCCCAGGTGGCTGCCATATCTGCGAGGTGGAGATCGACCGCGAGACCGGGCATGTGGAGGTGATCAATTTCACCGCCGTGGACGATGTGGGGCGGGTGATCAACCCGATGATCGTGGAAGGGCAGATCCAGGGCGGCGTGGCGCAGGGGATCGGCCAGGCGCTGCTGGAGCATGCCGTTTATGACAGCGAGGCGCAGCTCGTCTCGGCGTCGTTCATGGATTACCAGATGCCGCGGGCCGGCGATCTGCCCAACATCTCCGTCGGCACGGAAACGACCCTGTGCACGCACAACCCGCTGGGTGTAAAAGGCTGCGGCGAGGTGGGGGCCATCGGGTCGCCGCCGGCGGTGATCAACGCGGTGGTGGATGCGCTGCGCGATTACGGCGTGCGCCACATTGACATGCCGGCCAGCCCGCAGAAGATTTGGGCCATCATCAACGCGAACGCGCTGCCTCTGGCGGCTGAATAACCGAGTGCCGACCGCTACGGCCGATCAATCGGCCGATCAATCGAAGGACCGCACCGATGTATGATTTCGCTTACGAAAAGCCGTCTTCCCTGGCCGATGCGGTGGCCTCGCTGAAGGCCAATCTGGACAGCAAGGCGCTGGCCGGCGGGCAGACCTTCATTCCCGTGCTGAAGCAGCGCCTGAACAAGCCGAGCGTGGTGGTGGATCTGGCGAAGCTGAACCTTAAGGGGATCACCGTCACGCCGACGACGGTGACGATCGGCGCGATGACGACGCATGGCGAGATCGCGCTGTCGGCCGACATACAAAAGACGTTGCCGGCGCTGGCGCATATGGCGTCCATGATCGGCGACTGGCAGGTGCGCCATCGCGGAACGATGGGCGGGTCGCTGGCCAACAACGATCCCTCGGCCTGTTACCCCTCGGCGCTGCTGGCGCTGGACGGGACGATCACGACCGATCGCCGGACCATCAAGGCGGAGGATTTCTTTCAGGGCATGTTCACCACGGCGCTGGAGGACGGCGAGCTGATCACGTCGGTGAGCTTCCCGGTGCCGGAGAAGGCCGCCTACACGAAGTTCCGCAATCCGGCCTCGCGCTATGCGATGGTGGGGGTGTTCGTGGCGAAGTTCGCGGCCGGCGTGCGGGTGGCGATCACCGGTGCGAGCCAGAGCGGGGTGTTTCGCCACACGGCGTTCGAGCACGCGCTGTCGGCGCATTTCGCGGCGGATGCGATCAAGGACATCGTGACGCCGGCGAATGGCCTGAACAGCGACATTCACGCCAGCGCGCCGTACCGGGCGCATCTGATCGGCGTGATGACGAAGCGGGCGGTGATCGAGGCCTTGAGCTGATAAACGTCGGTGCATGATCGGAAAGACGATGGGCGGCCTCGGCCGGCCCGTGGTTTGAGCTGATCGGGGAGGTCTGTCTGTGGGGGCCAATGCGTTTGGGCAGTCCGTCACGCGGCGGGAAGATTTCCGGCTGCTGACAGGGCGCGGCCGGTTCACCGCCGACCTCGTGCCGCCTGGCGCGGCGCATGCGGTGATGGTGCGCAGCCCGTATGCGCATGCCGTGATCGCGGGCATCGATGTGGCCGCGGCCGTTTCCATGCCGGGCGTGCTGGCGGTGGTGACGGGGGCGGATCTTCGCGCGGCCGGGCTGGGTGGGATCACCGCCGGCAGCGCGTTGGTGAAGTTTCCGGGAACCCCCGCGGATCAGGATTTTCTGTATCGCCCCGGCCATCCATTGCTGGTGCATGACCGCGTGCGCTTCGTGGGCGACAGCGTGGCCATGGTGGTGGCGGAGACGGAGGCGCAGGCGAGCGATGCGGCCGAGGCGATCGTGGTGGAGTACGACGTTCTGCCGTGTGTGACCGACACCAAGGCGGCGGCGGCGGCGGATGCGGCGCAGGTTTGGGCGGCGGCGCCGGGCAATCTGTGTTTCGCCTGGCAGGCCGGTGATTCCGAGGCGGTTCGCGCGGCGTTCGCGCGCGCGGCGCATGTGACCACGATCGAGGTGGTGGACACCCGCATCCAGGTGGCGAGCCTGGAGAACCGGGGGGCGGTGGGCAGCTTCGATGGGGCGAGCGGCTGCTACACGCTGCTGACGGGCTCGCAGATGCCGCATTTCCTGCGCGATATCCTGGCCGATCAGGTGTTTGGCGTGGCGCACGACAAAATACGGGTGTGCGTGGCCGATGTCGGCGGCAGTTTCGGCATCAAGAACTCGTTGTATCCGGAACAGGCGCTGGTGCTCCACGCCGCGAAGCTGTTGGGGCGGGACGTGGCCTGGGTGGGGTCTCGCAGCGATGGGTTCGTGTCGGACTACCAGGCGCGCGACAATGTGACGACGGGGTCGTTGGCACTGGACGCCGAGGGGCATTTCATCGGGCTGCGCGTGCACACGATCGGCGCCATCGGGGCGTATCTGGCGCCGAAGGGGCAGTTGTCGCCCACGGTGAACACACCGGTCCTGGCGGGGGTTTATCGATTTCCATGCATCCACGTGGCGGTGGACGGGGTGTTCAGCAACACCGCGCCGACGGAGGTGTATCGCGGGGCGGGGCGGCCGGAATCGGTCTATCTGCTGGAGCGTCTGGTGGAGCAGGCGGCGCGCGAGATCGGCGTGGACGCGGTGGAGATCCGGCGGCGCAATCTGCTGGGCGCGGAGGCGTGGCCGTATCGGACGGCCCTTGGGCTGCTCTACGACAGCGGCGATTTTCCAGGAATGCTGGATGCGGCGTGTGCTGAGGCGGATCTTGCGGGGTTTGCCGCACGGCGGGCTTCGTCTGAGGCGGCGGGCCGGCTCCGCGGGTCCGGGCTTGCGCAGTATTGCGAGCGGGTGGCGGGCAGCTGGGCGGAGAGCGCCTGGATCGAGATGGGCCAGGACGGGCGGTTGGTGGTGCTGACCGGCACGATGTCGAACGGGCAAGGGCACGAGACGGCGTTTGCCCAGCTGCTGTCGGCGCAGCTTGGGATGGATGCCGATATGATCGACATCGTGCAAGGCGACACCGCGCGCATTCCGTCTGGCGCGGGGACCGGCGGGTCGGCGTCCCTGGGGATCGGCGGGGCGGCGATTGCCGAGGCCGGGGTGGATCTGGTGCGCAAGGCGACTCCGCTGGCAGCCGACGCGCTGGAGGCGGCGGAGGTGGATGTGGCGTTCCATGGCGGGCTGTTCACCGTGGTGGGCACGGATCGCGCGGTGGGGTGGGATGCCGTGGTGTCGCGCATCGGACCGTCGGGTCTGCAGGCCGATGGCGCCTATAAGCCGAGCAATCCGACCTTTCCCAATGGCTGCCATATCGCCGAGGTGGAGGTGGATCCCGAGACCGGGCTGTGGCACGTGGATCGCTACACCATGGTGCATGATTTCGGGCGTGTGCTGAACCCCATGCTGCTGGAGGGCCAGCTGCAGGGCGGTGTGGTGCAGGGTATCGGCCAGGCGCTGTGCGAGCGGGTGGTGCATGACGGCGATGGCCAGGTGCTGACGGGTTCGTTCATGGATTATCAGATCCCGCGCGCCAGCGATCTTCCCGGTCTGGAGCTGGTGTATCGGCCGACGCCGTCGCCGGCCAATCCGCTGGGGGTGAAAGGCTGCGGCGAGGCGGGCAATGCGGGGGCGAGCCCGGCGGTGATGAACGCGCTGGCGGATGCGCTGTGGACGCGGGGTGTGCGGCGGATCGACATGCCCGCCACGCCCGAGATGGTTTGGCGCGCCTTGATGTCGGGCCCCTGACGGAGGGGCGTGACGGGGGTCGTGACGGCGCGGCGTTGACAGGTTTGCGGACCGGCTTCACGCTTGCATGACATTCACGACATCGACGGGGTTTTCCATGAAAACGATCAAGGGTCTGACGCGCCGTGCCGGCCTGGCGCTGGCGGCCAGCGTGGCGGCGCTGCCGATGCTGGGGATTTCAGGCGAGGCCCAGGCCGCGTCGGTGCCGGTGCGCGGCGGCAAGATGATCTTCGGGCGGTATGCCGACAGCCTGTTTCTCGACCCGGTGCTGAACGACGCCAACGTCGATATCTGGGTGATGACGAATCTCTACGACACGCTGCTGCAGCCGACGGCGGATGGCGCGGGGGTGCAGCCGGGCCTGGCCACCAAATGGGCGCTGGAGGATGGCGGCAAGAAGCTGGTTCTGACGCTGCGCGAGGGGGTGAAATTCGCCGACGGCACGCCGATGGAGGCGTCTGACGTCAAGTGGTCGCTGGACCGGGCGCGCAACCCGAAACTGGGGCCGTGGGGCGATCTCGTGGGGTCCATCACGGACGTGGCGATCACCAACCCGTCGACGATCACGCTCACGTTGAAGACGCCGGACCCCACGTTGCTTGCGGCTCTGGCCACGTTCAACACCGCTATTCTGCCGCAGAAGCTGTTCGAGGCGGCGGCGGGTGCGACGGATGAGGAAAAGGCCAAGGCGTTCGCGGAGAAGCCGGTCGGCACCGGGCCGTTCCGGCTTTCGGAGTGGAAGCGCGAGGTTTCGATGAAGCTGGTGCGCAACCCGCATTACTGGAAGATGGGCGCCGATGGGAAGGCGCTGCCGTATCTGGACGAGCTCGAGTTCCAGATCGTGAAAGACGACAGCACGCGCCTGTTGAAGCTGAAGGCCGGCGAGCTGCATGGCACCGAGCTGGTGCCGCTCACGCGCGTGAAGGAATTGCAGGCCGATCCGCAGATCCGCATGGAGCTGTGGCCATCGACCCGTGTGGTTTATCTGTCGATGAACAACCGGCCGAAGCTGAAGGATGGGTCGGCCAACCCGCTGTCGAACGTGAAGGTGCGCCAGGCGCTGAATTATGCCGTCAACAAGGACGCCATGATCGCCATCGTGACGCAGGGACAGGGCGTTCCCATGACGTCGTATATGAGCCGGACGACGCCGCTCTACGTGAAGCAGGACCTTTACAAGGTGGATGTGGCCAAGGCGAAGGCGTTGCTGGCCGAGGCCGGGTTCGCGCAAGGCTTCGAGACGTCGGCGATGCTGGTGTCCGGCAACCAGGACCAGCTGAACATCGCCACCGCCGTGCAGCAGATGTGGGCGGCTGTGGGCGTGAAGTTGAAGCTGGAGCCGCTCGACAACGCGTCGTTGACCAAGCGGTATCGGGCGGAGGATTTCGCGATGCGGACGTCGGCCTGGACGAACGACATCGCCGATCCCGGCCAGATCACCTCGTATTTCGCGTATTTCCCGAATATCGGAAGCCTGCATACCGGGTTTCAGAACGACCGGATCGACGCGCTGTACAAGGCCAGCCTGGAAGAGATCGACCCGGCGAAGCGTGCCGCGCAGTATAGGGAGATCCAGGAGGTGTATGCCGCGCAGGCGCCCATCCTGTTCCTGTTCGAAACACCCTATGCGGTGGCGTTTCGCAAGAACGCCGAGGGTTTCGTGCAGATCCCGCTCGGCAACAATCTGTTCGAGGCGGCGTATGTGACGAAGTGACGTGAACCGAGGGACGTGGCTGCTGGGGCGATTGGCGCAGATCGTTCCCAGTTTCCTGTTGATCGGCGTGGTGGTGTTCGTGCTGGCGCGGCTGCTGCCGGGTGACCCTGTCTCCGCCGTGCTGGGCGATCGGGCGAGCGATGCCACGATCGCGCGGCTGACGGCACAGCTGGGGCTGGACCGGTCGATCTTCGCGCAGTTCGTGGGGTTTCTGTCCGGCATCCTGCGGGGGCAGCTCGGCGATTCCATCGCCTATCGCGTGCCGGTGACGCGGCTGATCGGGGAGCGGCTGCCGGCCACCTTGCTGCTGACCGGGTTTGCGATGGTGCTGGCCATCGTGATCGCGGTGCCGCTGGCGTTCGTGGCGGCGCTGCGGGAGGATCGCTGGCCGGATCTGCTGATCCGCGGCGTGTTCCAGGTGGGGCTGTCGACGCCGGTGTTCTATGTGGGGCTGTTGTTGTTGACGGGATTGGCCGCGCGGGCGCGGCTGTTTCCGGTGGGCGGCTATGGCGAGGGCTGGCTGGAGCATCTGTGGTATCTGTTCCTACCGGCGCTGACGCTGGCGTTCAGCTTCGCCGCCATTCTGATGCGGAGCCTGCGTAGTTCGATCCTGCTGGTGCTGACCGCGGAGTTCGTCGATTTCGCGCGCTCCAAGGGCCTGCCGCCGCGCCAGATTCTGGGCCGGCACGTGCTGCGCAACGCGTTGATCGCCACCGTGACGTTGGTGGGGCTGCATGTGGGCTCGCTGCTGGGCGGGGCCGTGATCACCGAGAGCGTGTTCGCGGTGCCGGGCGTGGGCCGGTTGATGGTGGACAGCATTTTCGCGCGCGACTACCCCGTGATCCAGGCGCTGACCCTGGTGCTGGCGGTGCTGGTCTCCTTGGCGTTTCTGGTGACGGAGATCGTGCAGATGTGGCTCGACCCGCGCGTGGGACGATGAGGGCGAAGATCCCGCTGGCCATCGGCTGCCTGCTGTTGGCCGTCATGCTGGCGTTTGCCGCGGTGCCGGGCTGGTTCACG
>JANYFG010000114.1 GCA_025362815.1 Rhodospirillales bacterium | reverse complement strand
CTCGGCTGCATTGCCGTCATCAACGAGAATGACAGCGTGGCCACCGCCGAGATCCGTTTCGGCGACAATGATCGCCTCGCCGCCCGGGTGGCCGAGATGGTGCAGGCCGATCAGCTTATTCTCCTCTCCGACATCGACGGCCTCTACACCGGCGACCCCAAGCGCGACGCTTCGGCTCGGCACATCCCGGTTGTTGAGAGCATGACGACCGCGATCGACGCCATGGGGGGCGAGCCGCCGCCGGGCTATTCGTCCGGCGGCATGCGCACCAAACTGGTGGCGGCGCGGATCGCGACCGGTGCCGGGTGCGCCATGGCGATCGCGTTGGGCCATGTGGAGCACCCGTTGCGTGCGCTGGAACGCGGCGCGCCCTGCACGTGGTTCCTGCCCAATCCCGAGGGCCGCACGTCTCGGAAACGCTGGATCGGCGGCTCGCTGCAACCGGCTGGCGTGCTGGTGGTCGATGCCGGTGCCGCCCGCGCTCTCACGCGCGGGAAATCCCTGCTGCCCGCCGGGGTCAAGCTCGTCGAGGGCGTGTTCGAGCGCGGCGACCCCGTGGAAGTCCGCAATGAGGAAAACGCCGTGCTGGCGCGCGGATTGTCCGCCTATTCCAGCGCCGACGCCGCCCGCATCATCGGCCACCAATCCAGCGAGTTCGAAGCTTTGCTGGGCTGGCGTGGCCGCGATGAGGTGATCCACCGCGACGATCTGGTTCTTCTCTAGATCATGATGCGTTTGGGTTGCTCCACCCAAACGCATGAACATGATCGATAAAACAAAGACCTAGAGCATGATGATTTTGCTCTATCCAAAATCACCACGCTCTAGGGTTTCAGGACATGATCGAAATCGGAGGGCGCATGCATATCGAGGCCGACAAGATCGCCCAATGGCTGCAACAGGCGGCGAAGTCCGCGCGAATCGCATCGCGCATCTTGGCGCAGACGCCGGAAGCCACCCGCAACGCCGGCCTGCGCGCCGGCGCGGCCGCCCTGCGCCGCCATTCCGCCGCGATCGTCGCCGCCAATGCCCAAGACATCGCCGCCTTCGATGCCGGCCAAGGCTCGGCCTCGTTGCGCGACCGTCTTCGTCTCGATGCTTCGCGCGTTGAAGCGATGGCCGCCGGTCTTGACGAGATCGCCGATCTGCCGGACCCGCTCGCCCGCGTGCTCGCCGATTGGGTGCGGCCCAATGGCCTGCGCATCCGCCGCATCGCCCAGCCGATGGGCGTGATCGGCATGATCTATGAAAGCCGCCCCAATGTGGGCGCCGACGCGGCTGGCATCTGCCTGAAATCCGGCAATGCCGTCATTCTGCGCGGCGGCTCGGACAGCCGGCATTCCGCTCATGCCATCCATGCCGCTTTGGTTGAGGGTTTCGCGGAAGCGGGCATTCCCGCCGACATGGTGCTGATCCCGCCCTCCACCGACCGCGCCTATGTGGCCGCCATGCTCGGCGCCGCGGGCCTCATCGATCTCATCATCCCGCGCGGGGGTCGCGCTTTGGTGGAGCGTGTGCAGGCCGAGGCACGGGTGCCGGTGCTGGCCCATGCCGAGGGCCTTTGCCACACCTACGTCCACGCCCGCGCCGACCTGGCCATGGCCCGCGCCATCGTCGTCAACGCCAAGATGCGCCGCACCGGCGTTTGTGGCGCCACCGAAACGCTGCTGGTCGACGCGGCCATCGCACCTGCTTTGCTGGCGGACATCATCGCCGATCTCGCCGCCCTCGGCTGCGACTTCCGCGCCAACGACGCCGCCCGGACAATCTTGCCATCTCTGAAACCCGCCACCGATGCTGATTTCAACACCGAATGGCTTGGCCCAACCCTCTCGATCGCCGTCGTCGATGACATCGACGCGGCGCTGGCGCATATCGCCCGCCACGGCAGCTCGCACACCGAGGCCATCATCACCGATGATGAAAACGCCGCCGAGCGTTTCCAACGGTCCGTCGACAGCGCCGTCTGCCTGTGGAACGCCTCCACCCAGTTCTGCGACGGCGGCGAATTCGGCTTCGGTGCCGAGATCGGCATCGCCACCGGCCGCGTCCACACCCGCGGCCCCGTCGGCGTCGAACAACTCACCACCTATCGCTACCTCGTCACCGGAACCGGCCAGGTGCGGCCCTGAGCCAAGGCCAGCACGACCCCATTCCGCGATGGGGCGACCGGCGGCGGATCACGGTCGGCCTGCTCGGCGGCTCGTTCAACCCCGCACATTCCGGGCATCTGCACGTGGCTGAGATCGCCATGAAGCGGCTTCGTCTTGATCAGGTTTGGCTGCTTGTTTCGCCGGGCAATCCGCTGAAACCCAAACACGGCATGGCCTCACCCCAGGCGCGCCTGGCCTCGGCGCGGAGTATTGCCGACGGGCGGCGCATCATCGCAACCGCCATCGAAGGCCATCTGCACACGAGATATACCGTGGACACGTTGCGGACCTTGCGAATCCGCTTCCCACACGTGCGCTTCGTGTGGCTCATGGGGGCCGACAACCTGGTGCAGTTGCCGGCTTGGAACGAATGGCTGGAAATCGCCCGCCATACCGTCTTTGCCGTGCTGCCGCGCCCGACCTACAATCACCGCGCGTTGGCAGGCCAGGCGGCCCAGCGCCTGCGCCCGGCTCGGCATCCAGAGCGCCAAGGCCCCGCACTCGCAGGGTTTCGGGCGCCCGCCTGGGTGTTTCTGTCGGCGATGCAGAACAGTGAATCCGCCACCGCCATTCGTGCCCGGACCCATCGTTGATCCGGCTTCAGGAGTCTCAGACCATCGCCCGCAAGCCGACCGCCCC
This sequence comes from Rhodospirillales bacterium, assembly GCA_025362815.1. Taxonomy (GTDB): domain Bacteria; phylum Pseudomonadota; class Alphaproteobacteria; order Acetobacterales; family Acetobacteraceae; genus CAIQQQ01. The sequence continues at coordinate 877 of JANYFG010000114.1, read as the reverse complement.
GCCGACCTCGCCCACTCCCACCGCCACATTGTCCGGCGACATCCCGGTAAAGCCGGTGCGTAAACGCGCGGCGCCCAAGCCGGTGGGATCGGTGCCCGCCACCCCCGGCACGCCCCGCAAGAAGGCCGCGGCCGCCGGGCCGAAGAAAGAGGTCGAGCGCGAGCGTGAACGCGCCGCGCCGTCACGGCTCGACCAGCTTCAGGGCATCATTCTGGGGAGCCTCGACGAAGACAAGGCCGAAAACGTGGTGGCACTTGACCTCGCCGGCCGCGCCTCGTTCGCCGACCGCATGGTGATCGCCACCGGCCTCGCCGATCGCCAGATCAGCGCCATGGCCACCCATCTGGAAGACAAGCTCGAAGAAGCCGGCCTCAAGCGCATCCAGATCGAAGGTGCCAGCACCGACTGGGTACTGATCGACGCCGGCGACATCGTCATCCATCTGTTCAAGGCCGAAGCCCGCGAGATGTACGGCCTCGAACGCATGTGGGGCCCCGAACTCGACGAAGCCGAGCCGAACGAAGCCTAGAGCATGATGATTTTGGATAGAGCAAAATCATCATGCTCTAGGTCTTTGTTTTATCGATCATGTTCATGCGTTTGGGTGGAGCAACCCAAACGCATCATGATCCAGGACCCTCAAGCTGGCTGAATGGCGCCTGGTGGCGGTCGGCCGCATCGGGCGCGGGCCCGAGGCCGACCTGTTCACCCGCTATAACGACCGCCTCCGGCCCAAGCTCGTTGTGCACGAGATCGCCGACGGCCGCGGCAGCGTTGGCGAGATCAAGCGGCGCGAGGGGGAAGCCATCCTCGCTGCCGTTCCTCCCGGTGCCTTTGCGGTGGCGCTGGATCTCGGCGCCAAGGCTCCGGACAGCGA
>JANYFG010000074.1 GCA_025362815.1 Rhodospirillales bacterium | reverse complement strand
GGACCAGAGGGCCGGAGGTTCGAATCCTCTCGCCCCGACCAATCGATAGGCTGGCGATCGCGTAGGTTGGTTGACGGTCGCTGCTTGAAGGATGGGCCATGACGCCGCGCGCACGGATCTACCGCAAACCCAAGACCTCGATGCAATCCGGCCCCGCCGGGCAGGATTGGATGTTGGAATTCGCCCCGTCCATGAAGCGTGTGTCTGACCCGCTGATGGGCTGGACCGGCAGCGGGGACACGCAATCCCAGATCCGGCTGCACTTCGCAAGCCGCGCGGAAGCGATCGCCTACGCCACCCGCGAAGGGTTCGCCTACGAGGCCGAGCTCGAGACGGCCGAACGTGTGCGCAAGCCGAAATCCTACGCCGACAATTTCAGGTTCGGCCGCCCCGAGAACTGGACACACTGATTTTTCGACTTGGTTCGGCGCCCTTAGCTCAGTTGGATAGAGCAGCGGACTTCTAATCCGCAGGTCGGTGGTTCGAATCCACCAGGGCGCGCCACCTGCCGACGCAATTCCGTGCCGTTTCACCCCAATCGTTTTTCAGGTCCCCGGCAGCGGCTGGATTGCTCTGTTTGTGGCCACTGATGACATACAGGTAGACGTCCTTCGGGTGTGTGGCCTGCTCCGGGGTGACCACGCATGTCAGGTCCGCTGGGATGTCACCTTTGGCCCATGTTCTGGCACGGTCCGCCCATGCGTCCAGCGCACCGGGCGCATAGCCGCGTGGCTCGGCCTCGGTGGTGCCCATGATCCGCGCATAGACGAACCCGGCGGTCCCGTCCGCGATCTGCGGGTGACGGGAATCGCCTGCCACCACCACGGCCACGCCACGTGCGCGTGCCATGGCGATGAAATCGGGGTTTTGGAAACTTGCATGGCGCACTTCCGCGGCATGGCGCAGCGTGTGGCCGCCGATCTCCGCCGGCAGGAGCGCCAGAAACGCCGCGAAATCCACGGGGTCGAAGGTTTTGGTCGGCATGAACTGCCAGTTGATCGGCCCCAGCTTGCGCTTCAGTTCCATCACGCCGCCGGTGAAGAACCGATCGATGGTGGCGCCGGCCTCGGCCAGCACGCGGCGATTGGTGGCGTAACGCGGCGCCTTGACCGCGAACACGAAGTCGTCGGGCGTTTCATCGTGCCATTTGGCGAAACTCTCGGGCTTCTGGGCGCCGTAATACGTGCCGTTGATCTCGATCGAGGTGAGATGCCGGCTTGCATATCCCAGCTCGGAGCGCTGCGGCAGCTTGGCCGGGTAGAACGTGCCGCGCCAGGGCGCGTAGGTCCAGCCGCCCACGCCCACGTGGATGGTGCCCTGGGGCGCCGATGCTGCCTTGGTTTTCGTCATGGCCCTGCCTTCTCCGTTGCCACCTGATACCGCGCCATGAAACGGCGATCGATGCGATCTTTCCAGCGCCAGACCCACTCGCCCTCAAGCGTGATCCCGTAACCGGTGGCGATGGCGTGGCGGGGGCCGGTGGCCAGAATCACGAGGGCGCGGCGCTGTGGGCGGTAGGGCGCAAGCTTCGTTCCGTCCAGGCTCGCGCGCAGGTTGTGGGCGAGCGTCACGCCCGCGCGCACGGCATACACGCCGGATTTCGGCAACGGGCGCGGGGTGAAGGCGATCATGTCGCCGGCGGCGAAGATCCGGGGATCGGATTGTGTGCGCAGCATCGCGTCCACCAGCAGGAATCCGTCCGCGTCGCAGGCGAGGCCGGAGCGGGCGAGGAACAAGGCGGGGCTTGCCTGGGTGGTCCAAAGCACCGCGTCGGCGACAATGCGACGGCCGTCGTCAAGGGTGACGCCGGCAGGTGCCACGCGTAAGGCCCGGCGGCCTGCCACCACGGCGATGTCTCGCCGCACAAGTGCCGCTTCCGCGCGGCGGCGAAATGCAGCGGGAAATCCGCGCAGGAGGGGGGCGCTGGCGGAGATCAGGGTGAAGGCGACTTGCGTGTCTCGCAGCCGGTAGGCGAGCGCCAGGAGAAGTTCCACGCCGCCCGCACCGCCGCCGACCATGGCCACGCGGCGTATCCGGCCTGCCAGTATGCCCGCGTGCAGGGCGTGCAGCCGGGCGTGAAAACCGTCGATCGGCTTGACGGGGATGGTGTGGTCGTCAGCCCCCGGCACGGCGGCGCTGTGAGGGGTGGAGCCGATATCGAGCGACAGGACATCATACGAGACGGGCGGGCCGGACAGGCGATGCACGAGGCGGGCCGTCACGTCGAGCGACGTGACCTCATCCACAAGCAGCGAGGCGTGGGCTTGCTGCGCGAGCGGCGCCATGTCGATCTCGGCTTCGGCGCGGGTGTAATGGCCGGCAACGGTGCCCGGCAGCATGCCGGAATAGGGCGAAGCGGCCTGGCGCGTGATCAGCGTGATCCGCAGATCCGAGGGCCTGCTCGCGGCGAACGCGCGCAACACCTCCACATGCGCGTGACCGCCGCCGACGAGCACGAGATGGCGTGGGAGAGGGGGGCTCATACGGAATCTTCAGCGGGGTACAATGCGTTGGCGTTTTGTGATACCCCAGACGGGCACGCTTGGAGTCGCCATGAAGTTCGCCCCGCATCTGTTTATCGCATTCTCGCTGCTGGCGGGTTCCGCCCTGGCCGCCACCACGCCTGTGCCGCTGAAGGCGCAGCCTGGCACGAGCTTGGACACCACCGCGCGCAAGCTGGTGGCCGATGAGCTGGCACAGGCGGGGCGGAAAGGCGACGCGCCGCTGGTGCTGGTGGGTGAGGCCAGTTTGGGCGGGGCGGGGGACAAGCCCGCCATCTTCATCCAGCTGCAATCCGAACGTGAATGCGGATCGGCCGGCTGCAGCACGTCGGTTTTCATGCAGCGGGCGGGCAGATACGTGCTGGTGCTCGATTCCGTGGGTGGTTCGGTGGGCGTGGACAGCGCGCGACACGCCGGCCAGCGCGATCTGATCGTGGGCAATGACGGGCGATGGATCTACAACGGCACCACCTATGTCGACACGCGCACGGCGCCGGATGTGCGCACGCCCGCAAAGCGCGCCGCGGTGAAGCCGGTGGCGCGCAAGCCGGCTCCGAAGGCCGAGACACCGGCGAGCGACGCGCCGAAGGCGGATACGCCGAAAACCCCGCCCTCGCCGGGTTGATCGCGCCGTTATCGGTCATCCGGCGAAATTCAGTTCGATCGTGATGCCGCTGGGGTCGGACACGAAGATCTGGCGCAGCTGCATCGCCGGCACCTGACGCTCGCGAAATTCGAGGCCGGCGCCGGTGATGCGGGCGCGCACGGCATCGATGTCGGTGGCGGCGAAGGCGACGTGATCGATCATGCCGCCGCCCTCCTGCGTGGCGCCGCGGTCGCCGAGATAGTCTTGCAGGCCCGCGCTGTCGGTGGGGTCGATGCCGATCACGTGCACCACCGCGATGCCACCCTGGTAGAGCCATACGCCGGGGAACGGAAAGTCCGGCCTGGGGCCCACCTCGAACCCCATGACATCGACGTAGAAGTTGCGTGTGGCCGTGAGGTCGGCGGTGCGGATGGAGTAGTGATCGAGCGTGTTGATCGGCATGCGGCACCTTTTTGTCGGTGATCGAAGCGTGCGGTCTGCCGGCCAAAAGTCAATACCGTCCCCGGCCCGTCCCCGGCCCGTCCCCTGGCCGTGGTTGAGGGTGTCGCGTGATGCCGGCATGGCTTGACGGGGCGGCGTGTTTGCCGACTTCTGATGGCAACGAAAAGGGAGAAAGACGGGTGAAGGCTGCGGCGTTCGACTATGTGCGCGCCAGTTCGGTGGCCGATGCGTGGGCGTTGCTGGCCCGCCATGGCGCCGGGGCCAAGCTGCTCGCGGGCGGGCAGAGCCTGCTGCCGGCGCTGAACCTGCGGCTGTCGGCGCCCGACATCCTCATCGATATCAGCCGCATCGAGGCGTTGCGGGGCGTGACCGTTTCGCCGCACAGCGTGCGGATCGGGGCGCTGACACGCCATGCCGATCTTCTCGCCTCGCCCGAGATCGCCGCCCATGCCCCGCTGCTGTGCCGCGCCGTGGCCGAGGTGGCGCATCCCGCGATCCGCAGCCGGGGCACGATCGGCGGCAGCCTGGCCAATGCCGACCCGGCCGCGGAATTGCCCGCATGCACGTTGGCCCTGGACGCGCGTCTGCATGTGGAGGGACCTGGCGGCGCGCGGGTGATCGCGTCGCGCGATTTCTTCACGGGTCTGTTCGAGACGGCGTTGCACCCGAACGAGATTTTGGTGGCCATCGAGATCGATAGGCAGCCCGCCAGCGTCTGCGGCTTTGCCGAGCTCGCGCGGCGCAGCGGCGACTACGCCATCGTGGGTCTGGCGGCCCATGGCGCGATCGCGGCAGGGGTGTGGACAGAGTTGCGCCTCGGATATTTCTCCGTCGGCACGCGCGCCACGCTGGCCACGCATGCGGCTGGCGTGCTGACCGGCGGCGGGACGCTTCTCGAAGCCGCCGCCGCGTTGGAGCACGATCTGCAGCCGCATGACGATCTGCAGGCCTCGTCCGCCACCCGCCAGCATCTGGCGCGCGTGCTGCTGCGCCGCGTGGTGGCCGAGATGGAGAGCGCGGCATGAATATTTCGCTTATGGTCAATGGCGAGCAGGTGGAGGCCGATGTTCTGCCGCGCACGCATCTGGTGGATTTCCTGCGCGAGCAGCTCGGCCTCACCGGCACGCATCTCGGCTGCGAGCATGGCGTGTGCGGCGCCTGCACCTTGCGGCTGGACGGCGTCATTGTGCGCGGCTGCCTGGTGCTGGCGGTGCAGGCCGACGGGGGTGTGGTCGAGACCATCGAGGGTCTGTCCGACAGCGGCGAGATCGCCGATCTGCAGGCGGCGTTCATCGCGCGCAACGCGCTGCAATGCGGGTTCTGCACGCCGGCCATGCTGATCGCGGCACAGGATCTGTTGCAACACGGCGGCGTGCCGTCGCGCGAAGCGATCCGCGAGCATCTGTCCGGCAATTACTGCCGCTGCACGGGGTATCAGGCGATCGTCGATGCCGTTGAAACCACGGCACAGGCGCGCGAGGCGTCGCGATGAGCCTTTCGCCCGCCGATCTGCCGAATTCGTATATCGGCCGCTCCGTGCCGCGCCCCCACTTGGCCCGGCTGACGCAGGGGCGGGGGCTGTATGTGAGCGATCTCAGCCTGCCGCGCATGGTGCACGTGGCGTTCGTGCGCTCGCCCTACGCGCACGCCGAGATCACCCGCATCGATGCGCAGGCGGCGCGCGCCATGCCGGGCGTGGTGCGGATTGTGACGGGCGAGGAGCTGGCGGCGTTCTGCACGCCCTGGGTGGGCGTGCTCGCGCATCTCAAAGGGCTGAAATCGGCGCCCCAGCACCCGATGGCGATCGGCCGGGTGCGCTGGCAGGGCGAGCCGGTGATCGCCGTGCTCGCCGCAAGCCGCGCCCAGGCGGAAGACGCGGCCGAGCGGATCGAGATCGACTTCTCGGAACTGCCCCCGGTGGTGGACGTGATGGCCGCGCTGGACCCGGCCCGCCCGGTGATCCATGCGGAGCTGGGCGACAACCTCGCGTTTGAACGCCGGCTGGAGGCGGGCGAGGTGGATGCCGCGTTCGCCCGGTCTGACGCGATCGTGGAGAAAACCTTCACCTTCGCGCGCCATACCGGCGTGACGCTTGAGGCGCGCTCCATCGTGGCCGACTGGAACGCCGGTGAGCAAAGGCTGACCGTGCATCTCGGCAGCCAGGCGCCGCACATGATGCAGAACATCATCGCGCTGCATCTGGGACTGGCGGAGCCGCAGGTGCGCATCCTGTGCCAGGATGTCGGCGGCAGTTTCGGCATCAAGGTGCATGTCTATGCCGACGACATGGCGGTGGCGGCCCTGGCCCGCATGCTGGCGCGGCCGGTGAAATATGTGGGCGACCGGCTGGAGAGCTTCGTGGCCGACATCCATGCCCGCGACCACGTGGTGCATGCGAAGATCGGCGTCTCGAACGACGGCGTGATCCAGGCTTTCGAGATCGACGACCTCACGGGGATCGGCCCCTATTCCGTCTATCCGCGCACCTCGGCGGTGGAGGCGAACCAGGTGGTGAACCTGGTGGGCGGGCCCTACGCCTGCCCGAACTACCGGGCGCGCACGCGGGTGGTGTTCCAGAACAAGGCCGTGATGTCGCAGTATCGCGGCGTGGGGCATCCGATCGCCACGTCCGTCACCGAGGGGCTGGTGGATCTGGCGGCGCGGCGCATCGGCATGGACCCCGTGCAGATCCGGCGGCGCAACCTGGTGGCCGACAACGCGTATCCCTGCGCATCCGCGTCGGGCCTGAAATTCGAGGCGCTTTCGCACCACGCCTCGCTCGATAAGCTTCTGGCGATGATGGATTATCCGGCCTTGCGGGCGGAGCAGGCGGCGCTGCGCGCGCGGGGCATTCATCGCGGGATCGGGTTTGCCAGCTTTATCGAGATCACCAATCCCGGGCCCGCCTTCTACGGCGTGGGGGGTGCCAGGATTTCAGCGCAGGACGGCGCCGCGGTGCGCCTGGATTCCACGGGGGCGGTCATCTGTCAGACCAGCATCACCGAACAGGGTCAGGGCAGCGGCGCCATCATCGCGCAGGTGGTGGCCACGGCCATGGGTGTGGCCATCGAGAACGTGCGGGTGATATTGGGCGACACCGACAACACGCCGTATGGCGGCGGCACCTGGGCCTCGCGCGGGGCGGGCATCGGCGGCGAGGCGGCGTGGCAGGCGGGCCGTGCGCTGCGGGACAACGTGCTGAAGCTGGCCGGGACGATCCTGCAGGCGGTCCCGGAGACGCTGGATATCGTGGCCGGCGCGGTGGTGGATGCGGACGGCGGCACGGAGCGCATGCGCTTGTCGGAGCTGGCGCGCATCGCGTATTTCCGCCCCGATACGCTGCCGCCGGATTTCCAGTCCGAGCTGATGGCAACACGGCATTACGTGCCCCGGCAGTATCCGTTCGCGTTCACCAACGGCATCCAGGCCTCGTATCTGGAGGTGGATACCGACACCGGGTTTGTGCGCCTGTTGCGCCATTGGGTGGTGGAGGATTGCGGCACCATCATCAATCCGCAGCTGGTGGACGAGCAGATCCGCGGTGGCGTGGTGCAGGGCTTGGGGGCCGCGCTGTTCGAGCACTGCCAGTACGACGATCAGGGCCAGATGATCAACGCCAACATGGCCGATTACCTGGTGCCGATGGCCGGTGAAATGCCGGATATCGACGTGGCGCACGTGGTCTCGCCCACCTTGGAATCAGCGTTGGGTGCGAAGGGCGCGGGCGAAGCGGGCACGGCGGGGGCGGCTGCCTGCGTGTCCAACGCCGTGAACGACGCGCTGGCGCCGTTCGGCGTGGAGATCACCGAGATACCGCTTGTGCCGGAATTGATCCTGCGCGCGCTCGGCCGGGCCTAGAGGGGCATCGCGGAGAGGGGCATCGCGGAGAGGGGCATTGCGCGCAGGCGTGGTTTTTGCGATCAAATGATAACAACGATAAAAATAAAACAGGGAAACGCCACGATGAGCCACGCCATGACCGCGCAGATCTCCCGACGCACCCTGCTGGCCGCAAGCTCGGTGCTGGCGATGCCCGCCATCGTGCGGGCGCAGGACAGCACCATCAAGATCGGCTTTCCGGTGCCGCTGACGGGGCCGTATGGCACCGAGGCGAAGGACCAGGTGGCGTGCGCGCAGATCGCCATCGCCGAGTTCAATGAGGCCGGCGGTCTCGGCGGTCGCAAGGCGGAGTTGCTGGTGCGCGACGACAAGCTGGACCCCGGCGAGGCCGCCACCCGCACGCTGGAGCTGATCGAGAACGACCGGGTGTCGTTCATCGCGGGCTCGCTTTCGGCCTCGGTTCAGCTCGCCATCAACAACGTGGCCAAGCAGCGCGGCATCCTGTTCAACTCGATCAGCCAGTCCGACCAGATCGTGGCGCTGCCGGATTGGAGCAAGACCACGTTCCACGAGGCGATGACGCCGTATCTGACGGCGGGTGCCGTGGGCCGTTACGCGTTCAAGAACTTTGGCAAGAAGGTAGTCTTCCTGCGCGCCGACTATGCGTATGGCAACGAGATGATCGACGGCTTTAAGGCCGCGGGTGCGCCGATGGGGATCGAGGTGCTGGCCGATCTGCGCCACCCGTTGGGCACCACGGATTACTCGACCTTGCTGCCGCGTATACAGTCGCTGAAGCCGGATATTCTGGTGCTGGCGAATTTCGGCCGGGATCAGCAGATCTCGATCAAGCAGGCGACGGATTTCGGGCTGAAGAAAACAACCAAGATCGTGGCGCCCATCCTGCTCTACACGTCGCGCCTGGCGGCGGGGGCGCAGGCATTCGAAGGTGTGATCGGCGGCACCTCGTATTACTGGGGGATCGAGGCTAACACGCCGTCGGCCAAGGCCTTCAACGACAAGTATCGCAAAGCCAACGAAAACCGCGTGCCGTCGGACTATGGCGCGCTCGGCTATGCCGGCGTGCGCTCCATCCTCGCGGGCGTGACGAGGGCGGGAAGCACCGACACGGCGAAGGTGGTGGCCGCGATGGAGGGGCTGAAATACGATTCGTACAAAGGCGCGCAGGAGATCAGGTCCTGCGATCACCAGTCGGTGCAGTCGGTGTTCATCATCGAAAGCAAATCCAAGGACATGGCGAACCAGTACGACGTGTTCAACGTGCTGGCGACGGATGCGGCCAACGCGGAGAATTTGCGCAGCTGCAAGGATGAAGGGCACGCTTAGGGTCTTCTTTTTCTGAAGAAAAAGAAGCAAAAAGACTTTTATTCATTGGGTTTCGTGGTACGGAAATAACCGCACAATGTATCAGAGTGAATGAAGTTTTTTGGTTCTTTTGTTCACAAAAGAACGTCTTCTAACTTTTAGGTTTCCCCATGGAAGGCTTAAGCCTCGACCTCGTTGTGCTACAGCTTTTCACCGGCCTGGCGCTGGGAGCGATCTATGTGCTTCTGGCGCTCGGCATGTCGCTGTTGTTCGGCATGTTGACGGTGGTGAACTTCGCGCATGGCGCCTTTTACATGCTGGGCGCCTATGTCGGCATTATGCTGCTGGGCGTGGGGTTCAACTTCTGGCTGTGCCTGTTGTTCGTGCCGTTGGTGGTGGGATCGGTCGGGCTGTTGTGCGAGCGGTTTCTCATCCGGCGGCTTTATGGCCGCGGCATCGACTATCCGCTGCTGCTGACCTTCGGCCTTTCCTACATCATGGTGGAATGCGTTCGCATCGTGTTCGGCACAACAGGTTTGCAGTTCGACACGCCGGATGCGCTGGTGGGGGCCACGGATATCGGCATCGGCTATTTCCCCACCTATCGGCTGTTCGTGATTGCGGTGACCTTCGTGGTGCTGGGCCTGTTGTGGCTGTTTCTGGAGCGGACGCCCTACGGGCTGATCATCCGCGCCGGGGCCCGCGATCCGCAGATCGTGCGGATTCTGGGGATCGATGTGGCGCGGGTGTGGCTGGTGGTGTTCGGCATCGGCACCGGGCTGGCCGCGCTGGCCGGGCTGCTGGCGGCGCCTTTGCAAGGTGCCAGTCCCGAAATGGGCAATTCCATTCTGGCCGAGGCGTTCGTCGTCACCGTCGTGGGGGGCATGGGCTCGCTGGTCGGTGCGGTGATCGCGGGGCTTCTGGTGGGTGTGGTGGTGGCCATGACCTCTCTGCTGGCGCCGGAGATGGCGCAGGTTTCGATCTTCGCCTTGATGGCGGTGGTGCTGCTGATCCGGCCGCAGGGCTTCTTCGGGCGTGCGGGGTTGATGAGCTGATGCTGCCCCCCAACTTCGTCGCCACCTGCAAGCGTCACCGGGTGGTGCTGTCGATTGCGTTCCTGATCGTGTTTCCGTTGCTGATGCCGTTCAAGGCGATCGCGGTGAACATCCTCATCTACGGATTGTTCGCGCTGGGCTTCAATCTGATGTTCGGAACGCTCGGCCTGCTGTCGTTCGGCCATGCCGCGTTGTTCGGGGCCGGCGCCTATGCGTGCGGCATCGCCATCGTGCATTTCGGCGCCCCCTGGTGGGCCGGGATCCTGGGCGGCACCCTGGGCGGCATGGCCATCGCGGCCCTGATCGGCGCGCTCGCCATTCGCACGCGCGGAATCTATTTCGCCATGGTCACACTGGCACTTTCGCAATGCGTGTACTTCCTCGCCTATCAGGCGACGGCCTGGACGGGCGGTGAGAACGGGCTGCGCGGGGTGGAGCTTTCGCGCATCGCGGCCTTCGGCCACAGCATCAACTTCGTCGATCCGCTCACGCGCTATTACGTTGTGGCGTTCTTCGTGGCGCTGGCGCTTTTCATTCTCTCGCGCATCCTGGCGTCACCTTTCGGCGCCGTGCTGGAGGCGGTGCGGGAGAACGAGGCACGGGCGCGCGCATGCGGGTATGACGTGCGGGCCACACGCTTCATGGCGTTCGTGATATCCGGCGGGTTCTGCGGGCTGGCCGGCGCGTTGCAGGCGCTGCATCTGTCCATCGTGCCGATCGAAACCTTGTATTACCAGACGTCGGGTTTGGTGGTGATGATGGCGCTGCTCGGCGGCATGGGCACGTTTTTCGGCCCCTTCGTGGGGGCTGGCGTGTTCTTGCTGCTGGAGAACCTGGTTTCGTTGTGGACGGTGCATTGGCAGCTTTTCGTGGGCGCCGCGTTCGTGGCCTGCGTGCTGTTCTTTCCACGCGGCATCTGGGGCACCTTGCTGATGGGGCGGGCGAAATGACGGACGTGATTTTGCGCACGGAGGCCGTCGGCAAGAATTTCGGCAAGTTTCGCGCGCTCGGCGGCGTGTCCGCGAGTTTCCCGCGTGGCGCGCTGACCTCGATCATCGGGCCGAACGGGGCCGGCAAGAGCACGTATTTCAACCTGATCTCCGGCGCGTTCGCGCCGAGCTCCGGAAAGATCGTGTTCGAAGGCCGCGACATCACCGGCACCGCGCAGCATCACTACGCCAAGCTCGGGATCGCCAAATCCTTTCAGATCACCACGGTGTTTCCGCAGATCACCACGCTGGAAAACGTGCGTATCGCCGTGCAGGCGCTGGTGTCGCGCTACAATGTCTGGCGTCCGCGCGCCGCGATGGCGGAGTTGGTCGAGACGGCCGGGGCGTTGCTGAACACCGTGGGGTTGTGGGACCGCCGCGAGCGCATCGCGGGCACGCTGGCGCATGGCGAGCAGCGGGCGCTGGAGATTGCGATGGCGCTGGCGAGCCGGCCGCGATTGCTGTTGCTCGACGAACCCACGGCCGGCATGTCGCCTGAGGAAACGCGGTCGATGATGGACCTGATCGTGAAACTTGCAGGTGAACGCACGGTTATTCTCGTGGAGCACAAGATGAAGCTGGTGATGGGCATCAGCGACCGCTTGCTGGTGCTGCATCACGGCGAATTGCTGGCCGAGGGCACGCCCGACGAGATCCGCCGCGACGAGACCGTCAAGCGCGTCTATCTCGGCCAGCGGGAGCATTGAGCGCCATGCTGCGAATTGAAAAACTGCAGGCCTGGTATGGGCCGAGCCATATTCTGCAGGGCGTGGAGATGCAGGTGGGGCGCGGTGAGATCGTGTGCCTGATCGGCCGCAACGGCGCGGGCAAGACCACCACCTTGCGCAGCGTGATGGGCCTTGCCGGCCGCAGCACGGGATCGGTGACGTTCGAAGGCACCAGCCTGCTCCCGCTTCCCACGCATCGCCGCAACGCGCTGGGCCTGGGCTACGTGCCGGAGGAGCGGCGGATCGTGCAGGGTCTTTCGGTGCGCGACAATCTGCGGCTGGGGCTGCTGGCGTCCACGCACAAGCGGCGCGAGCAGGATGTCATCGCCGAGATCGCCGAGACGTTCCCGCGCCTGGCGGAACGATTGGATCAAGACGCCATCACGATGTCCGGCGGCGAGCAGCAGATGCTGGCGATCGCGCGGGCCATGGTGTCGCGCCCGAAGCTGATCATGCTGGACGAGCCGTCCGAGGGCATCATGCCGGTGCTGGTGGATGAGATGTTCGCCTTGTTCGCCAGGCTGCGCGATGAGGGCACCACCATCCTGCTGGTGGAGCAGAACGTGGAGCTGGCCTTGGGCATTGCCGATCGTGCCTACATCATGGACCAGGGCATGATCGTGCATGAAGGGCCGGCCAAGGCGTTGCTGGCCGATGCGGACATTCAGGAACGCTACTGCTCGGTGTAGGCGCGGCGCGGGGCGCGTTCAGAAATCCATCGATGCCGTCTCGGTCATCACCGCTTCCGGCGCGTGGTGGCGCAAGGCGGCCTCGCGCTCCTCGTCGGTTGTCAGATGCGCCTGCATGTAGGCGCCGAGATGGCGTGCACGGCGCACGATCTTGCGGCCGAGCGGCAGGCGGCAGTCCTCATAGGCGCGCAGGGCCTGCGGGATGTCGGCCGTCTCGCCCAGGGCCTGGACCAATGCCCACGCGTCCTCGGCGGCTTTGGTGACGCCGGCGCCGACATGGGGCCGGGCCACGAACGCGGCATCGCCCACCAGGGCCACGCGGCCAAAGGCCATGTTCAAGGCTTCAAGATCGTAGATCGGCTGCAGAAACGGCGCCTTCGTGGCGTGCACGATGGCGGCGAATTGAGGGGCGAGCGTTCGGTCGGCGTCGGCGCGCATGGCCGCGATATGCGCGGGGCGGATCAAGGGCGGCGGGATGGACATGGCGTGGGTGACGCCTTCGGCATCCGTAAGGAGATCGGCCAGCGCCGTTGCCTCGTCGGCCGGGCGATACCACACATAGTTGTAGCGCCGGTGCCCTTCGCGCATGTCCTGGCCATCGCCGGCCACGGGGTAGCCGATGAACTGCTCGCCCTTCGGCAGGCCGAAGCCGAACACGCCGAACAAACGTTCGTGATAGGATGCGGGGAAATCCGCTTCGTCGATCATGCCGCGCCAGCCGACATAGCCGGCATAGACCGGAAGCTGCGCGGGTGCGCAGATCTGGCGCACCGAGGAGCGAAATCCATCGGCGGCCACCAGCAGATCGGCCGTGACGGCGCTGCCATCGACGAAATGCGCCGTGACGCCCGCGGCATCCTGCGTGAGCCCGTGGAGCTCGCTGCGCAGGCGATAGTCACCCTCGCCCCAGGACTCGCCCCGGGACTGGCCCCAGGATTGGCGCAGCAGGTCGAACAGCCGGTCCCACGATGTCATGGTCTGGCGATAGGCGATGCGGCCGATCTCGTGGCCGCTGCTGTCGAGCGCCAGGCGTTCCAAGACCTCGACCCCGGCTTCGCGCAGCGCGCCCGATTCGAGATGTGCGAGTGCCTGCCAGAGTTGTTGGTGCGTGACGATGCCCGCCCCGCGGCCGGAGAGCTCGTGGCCGGACCGCTCGCGGATGGTGACCTGCCAGCCGCGCGCGCGCAGCAGAAGGCCGGCCATCAGCCCCGCGATGGAGCCGCCGATGACCACGGCATGGCGTGGGGCGGCGCGGTCTTTCAGGAGTGCTGACATCGACTTTTCTCCGACGGCGCCTCGACCGGGCGCCGGCTTGGTCATACAAGGCGATGGCATCATTTGACCATCTTCACCCCTGCAGGAGCTCGCACGCGTGGCATCAAAATCAGGCGGCGCCATCTATCCCGATCTCGACGGCAAGGTGGTGATCGTGACCGGCGGCGCCAGTGGAATCGGGGCCGCCATCGCGCAGGCCTTCGTGCGGCAGAAGGCGCGTGTGGGCATCATCGACATCAACGCCGCCGCCGGGGAGGCAATGGCCGCCACGATGCGCGCGGCCGGCGGTTCGGTGCATTTCGCGGCCTGCGACCTGCGCGACATCGCGGCGTTGCGGGCTGCAGTCTCGGATATCCGCACGGCGCTGGGGTCGGTATCCGTGCTGATCAACAACGCCGCCCACGACGAGCGCCATGCCACCGAGGATGTGACGCCGGAGTATTGGGACGACCGGATGGCCGTCAATCTGCGGCATCAGTTCTTCGCCGCGCAGGCGGTGCTGGGCGACATGAAGGCGCAGGGCGAAGGCGCCATCATCAATTTCGGCTCGGTGTCGTGGATGGTGGGGCAGGGCGGTATGGCGGCCTATACCGCGTCGAAATCCGCGGTGCTGGGCCTCACACGCTCGCTGGCGCGCGATTTCGGGTCGTTCGGTGTGCGCGTGAACGCCATCGCGCCGGGCTGGATCATGACCGAGCGCCAGATCGCGCTGTGGCTGACTCCGGCGGGAGAGGCGGAGCTGATGGAGCGGCAATGCCTGAAGCGCAAGCTGGTGCCGGAGGATATCGCCCGCTTCACCGTGTTCCTGGCGTCGGAGGAAGCGGGGGCCTGCACCAATCAGCATTACGTGGTGGATGGCGGCTGGGTTTAGGAACTCAAATTTTTCAGCGCCCGAAGAACGCGCCCTCGGTGCCGGGCACGTCCACCCGGAACGAGACCACCGTGCCGGGCTGGTCCTGGCCCAGGCGGTCGTTTTGCAGGCTGGTGACGAACAGGGTTTTGTAATCGGCCCCGCCGAAGCACGGCATGGTGGGGGCGGCCATCGGCATCTCGTAGCGGGTGAGGATGGTGCCGTCGGGGGCGATGCGGTTCACGCAGCCGGCTGAGACGCCGGCGCTCCAATAGCAGCCCTCGCTGTCCATGGCGGCGCCGTCTGGCCGGCCCTCGGCGTTCTCGAACCGGCGGATGACGCGCTGGTTGCTGATGTCGCCGGTGGCGGCGTCGTAGTCGAACGCCTGGAGGTAGGGCGCCGTGGTGTCGCTGTGGTAGAGCGTGCGCCCGTCCGGGCTCCAGGCCAGGCCGTTCGAGATGGTGATGCCGTCGAGCATGCGCGTGCAGGTGCCGTCGTGGTCGATGCGGTAAAGCGCGCCCACGGGCTCGCGCTTGGGGCGGTCGTCCATGCTGCCGACCCAGAAGCGGCCATCCGGGCCCACCTTGCCGTCGTTCAGGCGGTTGGTGGGGCGGTCCGGCTCGGGCTGGGCTACGGGCGTGAAGGTGCTGGTTGTGAAGTCGAAGAAGGAAATGCCTGTGCGCAGCGCCACGATGGCGCGGCCGTCCTTGCAGAGGCCGAAGCTGCCGATGGCTTCCGGCATGGCCCAGGATTGCAGGGTGTCGGTGGTAGGGTGGAGGCAGAACAGCGCGGGTTTGAGGATATCGACGAAATAGAGCGCCTGCTGCGCCGCGTGCCAGAACGCGCCTTCCCCGAGGCGGAGATCGGGCACGTTGTAGCGTTGGACGACGGGGGTGACGATCTGCATCTGGTGCGTTTCCTGTCAGCGGTCTTCACACTTCCTTAGCATCTTCGCTGCATGTTGGCAGCAGCGACGCTGTGTGAAGGATGCCTGGAATGACCCCGTCGTCTGTCAATCCGTCTTCGGTGGGCTTGCTGGATTTTGCGGAGCAGCGGCTGAAATGGCTGGGGGCGCGGCAGGGCGTGCTGGCGGCCAACGTGGCCAATGCCGACACGCCGGGGTGGAAGGCGCGTGATCTCAAGCCGTTTTCCGAGGTTCTGGCCGCGCATGGGGCCTCGGCCGCGTCGCCGGTGCAGACCGATCCGCATCATCTCGCCGGCACGGTGGCGGAGACGGCGGACAGTAAATTGCTGCGCGGTGAGCAGGCGCCGGACGGCAACCAGGTGTCGTTGGATCAACAACTCGAGAAAATTGCGCAAACCGACAGCGACCACGAGGCCGTGACGGCGCTGTACCGCCGCTATGTCGGCATGTTCAAGGAGGCTCTGGGACGATGAACGTGATGCGGGAGGGTGGGCATGGATCTCGATAAGGCGCTGCGGATCTCGGCAAGCGGCATGCAGGCGCAGACGACGCGGCTGCGGGTGATCGCTGAAAATCTCGCGAACCAGGACACCACCGGGGGCAAGCCCGGGGCGGAGCCGTATCGTCGCAAAACGGTGACGTTCGACGATCAGGTGGATCGGGCCAGTGGCGAGGCGTTGGTGCGGGTGAAGAAGGTGGGTGTCGATACGTCGGCGTTCCCGCAGAAATACGAGCCTTCGCATCCGGCGGCGGACGCCAAGGGCTATGTCTCCACGCCGAACGTGAACAGTTTCGTGGAAGTGATGGACATGCGTGAGGCGCAACGCTCCTACAGCGCCAATCTGCAGGTGATGCAGGTGACGCGGGGTCTGCTGACGCGTGCCATCGAGATGTTGAAATAGGATGGCGGTGGGCGCGGTTGCAGGCCCGGCCTTGCAGGCGTTGCAGGCGTATCGCACCACGCAGGGCGAGGCGGGCGCCGGGATCGGGGCCGGTGGAGCGGGCGCCGTGGCAGGCGCTGCGGGCGGATTTGGCGACATGCTGCAATCCGCGCTGAAGGGCGTGGTGGATCAGGGCCACGAGGCGGATCGGCAGTCGATGGCGGCGATCTCGGGCCACGCCAACCTGCTTGATGTGGTCTCGGCGGTATCAAAGGCGGAGCTGTCGTTGCAGACCACCATCGCGGTGCGGGACCGGGTGGTGCAGGCGTATCAGGACATCATGCGGATGCCGATCTGAGATGGCATGCCGGGGTAGCGCGCCATGAACGAGGGTGAGATCGGCGGATTGCTGCGCGAGACGATGCTGGTCACGCTGAAGCTGGGTGGCCCGGCACTTGCGGTGGCGCTGGCGGTGGGCGTGGTGATGTCGCTGGTGCAGGCGGTGACGCAGATCAACGAGCCAACCTTGGCGTTCGTGCCAAAAGTGGCGGCGATCTGCGCGGCCCTGGTGTTGGGCGGGCCGTTCATGTTGGGCGCGTTGCGGGACTACGCCCAGATGATGTTTGACCGGGTGATCGCGGTGGGTGGCCAATGACGGAAGCAGCGGAGCAGGCGGCGCTGCTTGCCAGCCTGCCGGGCTGGGCGTTCGCCGCGGTGCTGCTGCTGGCGCGTGTGGGGTGTGCCTGCATGCTGATCCCGGGGATCGGCGAGATGGAGGTGCCAATGACGGTGCGCGCCGGTTTCATGCTCGTGCTGGTGGCGCTGTTGCTGCCGGTTCTGCTGCCGGAGCTGCCGCAGGCGCCGGACGATGTGGCCCGCCTGGGCGGCATGGTGGCGGCTGAAGTGTTCACGGGTCTGTGGCTGGGTTGGCTGGCGCGTCTCATCGTGATGTCGTTGCCGATGGCGGGGCAGATCATCGCCGGGGCCATCGGGTTGACCAACGTGCTGCAGCCGGACGCGATGCTGGGCGGCGGTGCGTCGGCGTTGCAGCGCTTGCTGGGTCTGTCCGCGCCGCTTCTCGTGTTGGGATCGGGTCTGCACGCGATGCCGCTGGCGGCGTTGGCGGGCAGTTATCGCCTGGTGCCGGCCGGCACGCTGCTGCCGGCGGGTGAGACGTCGGCTGCGTTTGTGGGCGCCCTGGCGTCGGCGTTCGAGCTGGGATTTCGGCTGGCGGCCCCGTTCCTGATGGCGGCGGTGCTGTTTCACGTCTCGCTGGGGCTGCTCGGGCGGTTGGTGCCGGCCTTGCAGACCTATTTCGCCGCCCAGCCGGGACAGATACTGGGGGGGCTGCTGCTGCTGGGCCTGCTGGGTTCGGCGATCGTGGCGGTTTGGATGCGGGCGGCCGAGGGTTCGTTCGCCGCGCTGCCGGGGCTTTAGGGGTTGGCCGGGGACGCCGACAAGGAAGACAAGACCGAGGCGGCTTCCGCAAAACGGTTGCAGCAGGCACGCGATGATGGCCGCGCGCCGCTCTCGCCGGAAGTGGTGGGGCTGGCTGTGCTCGTTTGCGGTGTGCTGGTGATGGGGCAGATCCTGCCCAGGCTGGGGCATGAAACCGCGCAGGCTTTGGCATCGATGCTGGCGAATGCGCATCGGCTGGACCTTGGCACCGCGACCGGGCAGGCGTTGCGCAGTTGGCTGAGCCTCTCCCTGTGGTTTGCGGTAGGCGGGCTGCTGGCCGGGTGCCTCACCGTGTTTTTGCAAACCGGGTTCATGGTGAACCTCGCGGCCATCAAGCCGAATATGTCCAAGCTCAATCCGCTGACGGGCCTCGCCCGGTTGTTTGGGCCGCGGCATCTGATGGACGCCGTAAAATCGTCGTTCAAGGTGGCTGTGATGGGCACCGTTGGGTGGAATGCCCTGGCGGCGACCGTGCCGGAGTTTCGCCAGGCGCTGTTCTGGAGCCCGAGCGTGCTGGCCGAGCGGCTGGTGCAGCACATCACGTCTATCGCGATTGCTATTCTGGGCATCCAGGGGCTGATTGCGGGAGCCGATCTGCTGCGCACGCGGCTTCGCTTCAATGCCGAGATGCGCATGACCAAGCAGGAGCAGCGCGACGAGGCGCGGGAGGCGGACGGTGATCCGCACATCAAGGCGAAGCTGAAACAGATGCGCCAGCAGCGCTCGCGCCGGCGGATGATGCAGGCGGTGCCGGGGGCCGCCGTGGTGGTGACCAATCCCACCCATTATGCGGTGGCGCTCGCCTATGATCGCGGTACCGGCGGCGCGCCACGCATCGTGGCCAAGGGCATGGACGAAATGGCGGCGCGCATCCGCGAAGCGGCGCGCGAGGCCGGGGTGCCGCTGGTGGCCAACCCGCCGCTGGCCCGCGCGTTGTATCCGCTGCCGCTGGACCGGGAGATCCCGGCCGAGCATTTCAAGGCGGTGGCGGAACTGATCGCCTATGTCTGGAAGCTGAACGGCCAGCGCGCGGCCCCAGCGGGACCCCTGATGTGATGGGGCTTTGGCGCGCGCCCACCCGTGGCCCAACCCGCGCGCGATCCACCGACCCCTCCAGCCTGCTTGGCCGGCTTTTTGAGGGGCACGACGGTCTGGCAGCCTTGTTGATGGATGACGCGGGTGGCCCGGCACTGGTCATCGATGTCGACGGGCACATCATGCGCATCAACGAGGCGATGCGGACCTTGCTGCCGTCCGGCACCCTTACCGTGAGTGCTTTGATCAAACAGGTTTTTGCGCCCGATGGCCGGCAGATCGCCTGGGGCCGGATCGAGCAGGCCCTTTCCGGGCACGCGCCGTGCCAGCTTGAGTTTTCCGCAGCCTTGGATATGCCGGGGGAGGCCACAAAAATCCGTGTCGTGCTGTTTCCGCTTCGAGAGGCCACGGGGCGGATCAGCGGTGCGCTGCTGCGGTTTGCCGATCTCACCTCGCAGCGCGCGTTGGAGGCTCAGCTTGCACACAGCCAGAAGCTCCAGGCCACCGGCCAGCTCGCCGGCGGTATCGCGCATGACTTCAACAATCTGCTGACGGCCATTCTGGGCGCGGCGGAGGGGATTCTCGAACGCGAGACCTGCCAGAAGTCTGATACCGCCGATGACGCTCGCCAGATCTGCGACAGCGCGCAGCGCGGTGCGGCTTTGGTGCGCCAGTTGTTGGCGTTCGGCCGCCAGCAGACGCTGCAACCACGAGCCTTGGCGGTGAACGACGTTATCGCCAGCATCTCTGGCCTGTTGCAGCGCTTACTCGGCGGCAAGGTGCGGCTGGTGGCGGAGCTGGAGCAGCCCGGACGGCGCGTCATGGCCGATCCCACGCAGCTCGACCAGGTGCTGGTCAATCTCATCGTCAACGCCCGCGACGCCATGCCCGAGGGCGGCGAGATCACGTTGCGCAGCGGCCATCGGACCATCTATGCGCCGCGGAGGGCCGGTGCGGAGACTATGCCGCCCGGCCGTTACGTCACCATCGAGGTGCAGGACACCGGCACCGGCATTCCAGCTGCCGTGCTGCCGCATATTTTCGATCCGTTTTTCACCACGAAACGCGAGCGTGGCGGCAGCGGGCTCGGGCTCTCCAGCGTTCACGGGATCATCCGCCAATCCGATGGCTTCATCACCGTCGAAACCACACCGGAGCGTGGCACCTGCATGCGCATCTTCCTGCCGCGCTGGGATGGGCCGGAGCCGCCGCCCATCTCAACACCGGCGGCCGAATCCATAGCAGCGGCGCCCAGTGCCGAAGCTGGCCGTGGCATCGTGCTGCTGGCCGATGACGAAGCCCCGGTGCGGCGTCTCGCGCAGCGCGCTTTGGAGCGCGCGGGATGGCAGGTGATCGAAGCCGAATCCGGCGAATCGGCCATCGAGTCGCTTCAGGCGCGCCCGGAATCGGCGCCGCCGATCACTGCTTTGGTGTCCGATATGGTGATGCCCGGCATGAGCGGCATCGAACTCGCCAAGGCCGTGCGTGCGGTCTGTCACAGCCCGTCGCTGCCGGTGGTTTTCGTATCCGGCTACGCAGAAAGCCCGGTTCGCGGCGGCTTGGCGCAGCAGGGGGTGATCTATCTGGCAAAGCCCTATCGCCTTGCCGAACTGGTTGAAACGCTGGGACGGGCCACGGAACCCGTAAAATGATCCCGCTTTGTTCTTGCGGTACGCCTAATTACCGAACATATAACGAACGAACAGTTAATGCTGTCACAGCCCGCGATTGCGGCAGCGTTCAGGACTGTGACAGACTCACCGCATGAAAAACACACGATCGGGCACATGAAAAGCAATCCGCGGGAGCCAGTATCCAACGACAAGAACAAGGCGCTCGACGCCGCCATGGCGCAGATCGAGCGGGCCTTCGGCAAGGGCTCGATCATGAAGATGGGCGCCAAGGCCGGTGACGAGCAGATCGCGGTGATCTCGTCCGGCTCGCTGGGCCTCGATCTGGCGCTCGGCATCGGCGGCCTGCCGCGTGGGCGCATCGTGGAAATCTACGGCCCGGAAAGCTCGGGCAAAACCACGCTGGCGCTGCACGCCATCGCCGAGGCGCAAAAACGTGGCGGCACCTGCGCCTTCATCGACGCCGAACACGCGCTAGACCCGATCTACGCCCGCAAGCTCGGCGTGGACGTCGACAATCTGCTGATCAGCCAGCCCGACGCCGGCGAACAGGCGCTTGAGATCGCCGACACCCTCGTGCGCTCCGGCGCCATCGACGTGTTGGTGGTCGACTCGGTCGCAGCCCTGGTGCCGCGCGCCGAACTCGAAGGCGAGATGGGCGACACCCATGTCGGCCTGCACGCCCGCTTGATGAGCCAGGCGCTGCGCAAAATCACCGGCAGCGTGGCCAAATCAAATACCATGCTAATCTTCCTCAACCAGATCCGCCTCAAGATCGGCGTGATGTTCGGCAACCCCGAAACCACCACCGGCGGCAACGTGCTGAAGTTCTACGCCTCCATCCGCCTGGAAATCCGCCGCATCGGCCAGATCAAGGATCGTGACGAGGTGGTCGGCAACCAAACCCGCGTGAAAGTGGTGAAGAACAAGCTGGCGCCGCCCTTCCGCCAGGTGGAGTTCGACATCATGTATGGCGAGGGGATCAGCAAGGTCGGCGAACTCGTCGATCTCGGCGTGAAGGCCGGCGTGGTGGAAAAATCCGGCGCCTGGTTCAGCTGCGACAGCCAGCGCATCGGCCAGGGCCGCGAGAACGCCAAGCAATTCCTGCGCGACCACTCCGATATGGCCGACTCGATCGAGAAACGCGTGCGGGATCAGGCCGGCGTGGTGGCCAACATGATGATGGCCGCTCCCACCGAGAGCGAGGAAGCCGAAGCTGCCGAATAGCCTGGGCGACGACACGCCGCGTCCGGCGGCGCCATTGCCGCTGGACGCGGACGACCTCGAGCTGATCGCAGCGGCGCGCGCGGTGATTGCCCTTCACCATCGGCCATTTTGGCATACGGTGGCGGCGGCGCTGCGCGATGAAGATGGGCAAATCTGGACCGGCCTGCATCTCGGCACCACCGTCGGCCGGCTGTCGATCTGTGCCGAGCCAGTGGCACTGGGTCAGGCCATCCTGCATGGCAGCGGCCGCATCGTCACCGCAGTCGCGGTGCGCCACCCCAAACCGGAGGAAGCCGATCGCGACATCGCGGTGGTATCGCCCTGCGGCGCCTGCCGGGAACTGCTGGCAGATTACGCGCCAGACTGCACCGTCATCGTCTCCAACACAGCAAAGCTCCCGATATCAGCCCTGCTACCCCTGCCATATCGGCGTTGACGGCTGCCGAGAAAGGCAAGGCAAGGGGCTCTGCCCCTTGACCCCGCCA
>JANYFG010000031.1 GCA_025362815.1 Rhodospirillales bacterium | reverse complement strand
CCATTCTGCTGAGAGCAAAAGACCGTAGGATATCGTGGAGAGCAGCGAGATAAGAAGCACAGAAAGCCATATCAAGGTTTCCAATTTTCATTTCCCACTAAGCCAGACACTTCAGAGTTTACCTTTAACGCGCACAGCGCTCTGGCTAGAATGATCCGCCTCCGGCAAGATTCGGTCAAACGCGGCAGATTCCTATGCGCACTGTTCCATTTATCGGGCTACTAGGTGATGTGGATGAAGAGCGACACTAAAACTCGAAGACGGCACGAACCCTGCAACAATTCGCGTCCATTATCGTCCCCATACATCCCACCCTAACGCAGAGATTTGGAGGGGACAGGGAAGGGGACGATTTATTTAATCGCCAGAAAATCGCAGTTTGTTGCGGCCCGCTGGCGGATGGGGTGGGATTCGAACCCACGGAAGGCTTGCACCTTCGGCGGTTTTCAAGACCGCTGCCTTAAACCGCTCGGCCACCCATCCGGTGCGGAGCGGTAAGCTAGCCAAAGCGAGCCGTGGCTGCAATCGCGCGTTATGGAGTAGTGGGTGGGTGGCGAGAACCTCGGGCAGCAAAGCGAGACGGCGATGGGACAGGCACCGGTCAATGCGCGCTACAGCTATGCCGTCAAAGCGTCGGACGCGATCACCATTTCCGGGCCGCTGGCCGCAAACATGTCGTGGGATGGCTGGTGCAGGCTGGTCTATGAACGGTCCAATGCCGTGATCCAGGCGCAGGCCAACGAGCTTTTGCGGCGTGGCAACGTGACGATGGCGGAACTGACGGAACTGGTGGAGGTGCAGCGCAACGGGCTGGTTGTGGAGATGCGGCGGCCGCTCACGCCGTTCGGCAAGCTCTACTCCGAGACGTTGAAGCCGATCGCAAGCCTGCCCACCGCGGAATCGCTGCTGGAGCGCAAGGGCAGCATCGAGGCGGTGCTGGTTAGCGTGGGCAAGACGCGCACCGTCACGAACCGCATAGCGGTCCTTGGCCGGAGCCTGGGCACCGCAGGCTTCGTGCTGGAAATCGTGGTGATCGCCGTTGTGATCGAGCAGGCGCCGCCGAGCCAGCGCGGGCAGGTGGCGACGGAGGAGATCGCGGGGGCCACGGTGGGGCTGGCAGGCGGCTCCGGCGGGTATTTCGCCGGCGGGCTGGCGGGTGCGGCCTGGGCGGGCACCTGGGCGGCGCCGACGCTGATCATACCGGTGGTGGGCGAGATTACCGAGGGCGGGGCGATCGTGCTGGGCGGTATCGTGGGGGCGTTGTTCGGCGGCTGGCTGGGGCACAAGGCCGGCAAGGCGGGGGGGCATGCGCTTTGGACCTTGCTTCCGATCCAATGGACGAAATCCTGATGGGGCTGATCGATCGCCTGATCGGGCGTGTGGTCGGCAGGTTGCCGTCGCGTCGCAACGCGGCCGTGGTGCGGGCCGATGACGACGGGCTGGTTGTCACGGGCGGCGGCCGGTCTGTCACATATGGGTGGGGGCGTGTGACGCGCGTGGTGGCGATGCAGGCCGAGCAGCTTGCGTCCAACACCCACGTGCTGGTGTTCGGCCTCGACGGCGGGGAAAGCCTTCTCGTGCCAGAGACCGACGCCGGCTATCGCCAGACCGTGGCGCTGGTGGCCCGCCATCTGCCGGGCTCGTTGCCCGCGCCGGTGTGGCAAGTGCAGCTGATGGCGGCGCCGACGTCGCGGATCGAGGTTTTCCGACGCGGTTGAGGCTCCCCCATCCGTCCGGGGGGCTCCGCTTCCTGGTGGAATGTCGTGCGTTTTTCCGGGTTTTCGCGAGCGAGCATGCGGTGCGGGCTTCCGCTGCGGTGAACCGATGGCGTAAGCAGGACGGAGATTGCTCCGTGATGCCCCCTGCGAGGTTCCGATGTTGTTCCAGACCCGTGTTATTTTGCTTGCCTCGGCCACCTGCGTCTGCGGCGTTGTGGCCTCCGGTAGCCTGGCCGAGGCGCAATCCGCCGCGCCCGCCCTTGGGAACACGGCTCCCGACAAGGCGTCGATCTTTTCCATCCAGGGCGAGAACAGCTCGATCAGCAGCGCCAAGGTGACCGACCGGTTCTACACCAACGGCATCCACCTCGGGTATCAATCGGCCGAGGATGCCTTTCCCGGCCTGAAGGGGATCGGGCGCACGCTGTGGGGCGAGGGCCGGCAGCGGATTGCCATCGACATCAGCCAGCAGATCTACACGCCCTTCGATACCGCCTCGAAGAACCCGCCGCAGAGCGATCGGCCGTATGCCGGCGTGCTGCTGGCGACGGTATCGGCCGTGCAGGACAATGCCAACAGCCGCAGCACCGTTGGGCTGAGCCTGGGCGTGGTGGGGCCTTCCGCCTTGGGTGAGGAAGTGCAGAACGGCTTTCACGACCTCATCGGCCAGAAGGGCAACAAGGGCTGGAAAACGCAGATCCACGACGAGCCGGTGTTCGCGTTCAACAGCTCGCGCGTCTGGCGTCTGCCCATCGGCTCGGTGGCCGGATTGCAGTCCGATGTGCTGCCGGCGCTCGCCGGCACGCTCGGCACGCTTAAGATCGGCGCCGAGGCCGGGGTGAACATTCGCCTGGGCCAGGGGTTGGAAAACGATTTCGGCGCGCCGCGCATTCGGGCGGTATCGGGCGGCGATGCGTTCAAGCGGGGGGCCGGGTTCGGCTGGTACGTGTTTGCAGGCGTCGGCGGCCGGGCGGTGGCGCGGGACGTGACGCTGGATGGCAACACCTGGCGTGACAGCCGCAGCGTGAAACTCAAACCGTTCGTGGGCTCGGCCGATGCCGGTCTGGCCCTGCTCGCGTTCGGCACGCGCCTGACCTACACGCACGTGGTGGAGACGCAGGATTTCAAGAAGCAAAAGGGCGGGCTGCACCAGTTCGGGTCGTTGGCGCTTTCTGTTCGGTTTTAGAACAGAAGTTCTTTTGTGGACAAAAGAACCAAAAAACTTCATTCATTTCGATACGTTGTGCGGATGTAGCCACACACCGGCGCCATAAGAATGAAGTTTTTTTGCTTCTTTTTCTTCAGAAAAAGAAGACTTACTTTCCTGGCCCTACGCGATTTCCTCAAGTGCCGAGATCGCGGAACACGGCGTGGCGATCGTGTCCGCGTGGGCGCCGGCGCGCGGCAGGATCTGCGTCAGAAACATATCGGCGGCGGCCAGTGCGTTGGGTGGGGCTGCGGGGTCGGCCGCCACGCGGACGCAAAGCCAGGCGGCGGTGAGGAGCCCCATCAGTTGCAGGAAGGCGTGGGCGCCGGCCTCTGATTGGCGGGTGTCGGCGGTGCGGAGCGTGGCGGCGGCCTGTTCGGCGCGTGCGGCGGTGGCGACGACGGCAGGGGGCAGGCCCGGTGTGGCGCGGATCTCGGCGAGAAGGGCCGCGACGGCGGCACCCTGGTCGCGCTGCAGGCCGCGGCGGACGAGCGTGATGGCCTGGATGCCGTTGGTGCCCTCGTAGATCGGCAGAATACGGGCGTCGCGCAGGTGCTGGGCGGCGCCGGTTTCCTCCACGAAACCCATGCCGCCATGCACCTGGATGCCGAGCGAGGCCGCCTCGAGCCCGGCATCGGTGCACCAGGCCTTGGCCACCGGGATCAGGAGCTGGGCCCGCGCGTCGTCGGCGCCGGCGGCGTAGAGGGTGAGCAGCCGGCCACCGAGGGCCAGCGCCCGCATGGTCCAGAGCATGCGGCGCACGTCGGGGTGGTCGCCGATGGGCCCGCCGCCCTGGATACGCACGCGCGAAAAATCGGCGGCGCGCCGGAAGGCCCGCTCGGCGACGGCCACGCCCTGCATGGCCACGCCAAGGCGGGCGGCGTTCATCATGGCGAACATGCAGGGCAGGCCGCGGTGGGCGGGGCCCACGAGCTCGCCCACCGCATTCTCGAACGCCATGACGCAGGTGGGGCTGGCGTGGATGCCCAGCTTGTGTTCGAGCGACACGCAGGAAACACCGTTGCGGCTGCCGTCGGCGTTGAACTTCGGCACGGCGAAAAGCGAGATCCCGGCACTGCCCGCGGGTGCGTCTGGCAGGCGGGCCAGCACCATGTGCAGGATGTTGGACGCCAGCGCGTGCTCGCCCCAGGTGATGTAGATCTTTTCGCCGGTGATGGCGTAGCCGGCTGCGGTGGGCACCGCGCGGGTGCGCACGCCGGACAGGTCGGAGCCGGATTGCGGCTCCGTCAGGCACATGGTGCCGGTCCAGTCGCCCGATATCATCGGCGCCATCAGCCGGGCCTGCTGGTCCGGCGTGCCGTGCGTCGAAATCAACGCGATGGCGTCCTGCGTCAGCATCGGGCACAGGCCGAACGCCATGTTGGCCGATGACACCGGCTCGAACGCCGCCAGCGCCAGCACGTGGGACAGGCCTTGGCCGCCATGCCCGGGGTCGGCCGCGATACCGATCCAGCCACCTTCGGCGTAGGCGCGGAACGCGTCGGCGAAACCGGGGGGCGAGACGACGTGACCGTTCTCCAGACGGGAGCCGTGGCGATCGCCCGGCCAGTCCAGCGGCGCCAGTATGCCCTCGGCAACGTTGGTGGCCTCCTCCAGCACCGCCAGCGTATCGGCCTGCGGCATGGCGTCGAACCCCAGGATCGCGTGCAGCAGCCAGGCGGTCTCGGCGGGCGGGGCTGATATGGCCATTGTTGTCTCCCTGTGTGCGCGTTCTACGCCTGTCGCGGCCGCGCGGAAACCGGCTCGGTGGTGACGCGCCGGATGCCCAGGGCACGTTCCGACCGATCGGAGGCGATCGGTCGGATGTCGCTCCCAATTTTCGGTCTTGGATCAGTCCGTCCCGGCCGCCGGCAGGTCTTGTAGAATAATGTCCGCCGTCGCCGTGTAATGCCCCCGCAGCAGCCCCGTCGCCTGGTCCGCGTTCCCATCCAGCACCGCCTTCAGGATCGCCTCATGCTCGGCGTTGATGTCCCGGCGCGGGTAGATCTTCTGCACCGAAAGCTGCCGATACCGATACAGACGGTCCGCCAGTTGGTCGCAGAACCCCCGCAGCGAACGAGAACCGCAGGGCGCCAGCAACAGCCGGTGAAAGTCGCGATGCAGCTCCTCCCACTCGGCGAACTCCTCATACTGGGCCGAACTCGCCGAGCGCTTGGTCCGCACCAGCCGATGGCACGCCACCACCAGCGCCTCTTCCCACGCCGGGGTGGCCGCCGCCATCGCCTCGCGCAGCGCCAGCTCCTCTACCCAGCACCGCGTCTTGGTCAGCTCCGCCAGCTCCTCGCCGCTCACGCCCGCCACCGCAAAGCCGCGCTGATCCTGCAACGTCACGAGCCCGTCCGACGCCAGCCGGTTCAACGCCTCGCGCAACGGAGTCTGCCCGGCCTCATACCGCTCCATCAAAAACCGAAGCTGCAGCTTGCGTCCCGGCGCCAGCCGACCCGTCAGCAGGTCGCGCCGAAGCCGATCGTACAAACTGCTGCTGAGAGTTTGGCTAGGCGCAAGCGCGGGTATGGACATGACCGCAACCATACACCCCGACCCGCCGAACGGCAGCCCCAGCCGGCAACGCAAATTTCATAAAGAACATTGCAGCGCGCCCGGAATTTATATAATTCCTACCCCAACGCGTCCGAAACGACGCCCAAGAAACGCCGCGGGTGAAACGTCGCATGCTCCAGCCAAAATGCCGTTGCGGGATAGACATGCACGCGCACGTCATCCCCGAGAACTTCCCCGCGTACCTGCCCCAGCCCAACCTCCCCGGCTGGCCCTCCATGGCGCCCGCCCAGGCCTGCCACCGCCACGTCATGATCGACGGCAAAAACTACCGCACCGTCTCCGACCGCTGCTGGGACACCGCCAAACGCGTGACGGACATGGACGAGATGGGCCTCCACCTCCAGGCCGTCTCCCCCATGCCGGAGCTGTTCTCCTACTGGCTGCCCATCGCCCCGGCGAGCCAGCTCATCGCCTATATCAACGACCAGATCGCCGAGATGGCACACGCCTCCGCCGGCCGTATCACCGGCCTCGGCGCCGTCCCCCTGCAGGACATCGACCAGGCCATCGCTGAGCTTCACCGCGTCGTCACCACCCTCGGCTTCGCCGGCGTCGAGATCGGCAGCAACGTCCTCGGCCGCCCGATCGGCGCGCCCGAGTTCCACCCGTTCTTCGCCGAGTGCGAACGCCTGGGTGCGGCCGTCTTCGTCCACGCCGTCCGCCCCGCCGGCATGGAGCGCGTGATCGGCCCAGCCCCCCTGCAGCAGGCGATCGGCTACCCCACCGATATCGGCCTTGCCGCCGCCTCGGTCATCACCGGCAACCTCCTCGAACGCCACCCCGCGCTCCGCATCGCCTTCAGCCACGGCGGCGGCACGCTGGCCTCCATCCTGCCCCGCCTCGAACAGGCCCGCCACGTTTTCCCGGCCTTGGAATCGGCTATCCACGCGTCGCCCGCCGAACAGGCCCGCCGCCTCTATTTCGACGCCTTGGTCTTCGACGCCCCCACGCTCCGCCACCTCATCGCCCTCTTCGGCGACACCCAGCTCATGATCGGCACCGACTACCCGTTCAACTTCCACGACCACACCCCGGTCGCCCGAATCGAGGCCGCCATCGCCGACGCCGCCGTCCAGGCCCGTCTGCTCCACGAAAACGCCCGCCGCTTCCTCGGCCTGAAGGACGCAGCCGATCATGTCTGATTTCCCCGTCACAGCACTTCGCAGCGTCGATCTCGATGTCCCCGACCTCGCCGCGGCCGAGACGTTCTACACCACCGTCTGGGGCCTGGCCGTGGCGGAGCGCCGCCCGAACGCGCTGTATCTTCATGCCACCGGCGCCGACCATCACGTGCTCGTCCTGCACCAGGCCGAAACCGCCGCCCTGCGCGCCATCACCTTCCGCGCCACCCCTGACGCCGACCTCGCGGCCCTGGGCGCCCGCGCGCTCGCCGCCGGCGGCCGCGTCATCCATCCCCCGCAGGCGGTCGACTGGCCCGGCGGCGGCACCGGCATCACCTTTCTGGACAACCAGGGCCGCACCCTGCGCGTCGTCCAGAACGACACGCCCCGCACCCCCGACGCACCCACGGCGGACCGCGCCACCCATCTCTCCCACGTCAACATCAACAGCACGGACACCGCCGCCACCGTCGCCTTCCTGTTCGACGTGCTCGGCTTCCGCCTCACCGACCGTTCGAAGCTCATGGCCTTCGTCCGCTGCAATTCTGACCACCACGTCGTCGTCATCGCCGACGCGGCGGCCACGTGCGGCCTCAACCACGTGGCCTTCATGATGCCCAGCCTCGAAGCCGTCATG
The DNA here is from genome assembly GCA_025362815.1 of Rhodospirillales bacterium. GTDB lineage: Bacteria > Pseudomonadota > Alphaproteobacteria > Acetobacterales > Acetobacteraceae > CAIQQQ01. The sequence continues at coordinate 59,699 of JANYFG010000031.1, read as the reverse complement.
CGCGGCGCCGGCCGCCTGATCGACCACGGCACGCCCATCGCCTGGGGCGTCGGCCGCCACGGCCCCGGCGACAACGTCTTCGCCTATTTCATCGACCCGTTCGGCATCGTCGTCGAATACACCGCCGAAGTGCTGCAGGTGGACGACGCCTACCGCATCGGAGGCCCCGGCGACTGGACCTGGCCGCCCGGCCGCACCGACCACTGGGGCATCGCGCCCCCCAAAAGCGAAGCCTGCAAGCACGCCCAGCTCGCCATCCCCCTCGCAGAGGTCACCGCATGACCGATTACAACGTCATCGTCGTCGGCTTCGGCCCCGCCGGCGCCGTCGCCGCCTGCCTGCTCGGCCAGGCCGGCATCCGCACGCTGGTCGTGGAGAAAACCCGCACCGTCTACGAAAAGCCCCGCGCCATCGCCATCGACCACGAGATCCTGCGCCTGTTCCAAAATCTCGGCGTCGCCGAAGCGGTGCTGCCCTACACCGCGCCCTTCACCGCCTCCCAGCATTTCGGCGCCGAGGGCCAGCTCATCCGCCGCGTCGACATGGTGCCGGAGCCCTACCCGCAGGCGCATATCCCCTCGATGGTCTTCACCCAGCCCCCGGTGGAAGCCGCCTTGCGCGCCCACGCCGCAAGCTTCCCCAGCGTCGAGATCCGCCTCGGCACCGCCTTCGAAAGCCTCACCCAGACCAACGATCACGTCGCCATCACCCTCGACGACGCCACCACCGTCACCGCCCGCTACGCCATCGGCTGCGACGGCGCCTCGAGCCGCGTCCGCCAGGCCGTGGGCCTCGCCTACGAGGACCTGGTGTTCGACGAGCCCTGGCTCGTCATCGACGTCATGGTCAACGAAGCCGGCGCCTGCAAACTGCCCAAGACCGCCGCCCAGTTCTGCGAACCCGCCCGCCCCGCCACCTTCATCATCGGCCCCGGCCTGCACCGCCGCTGGGAGATCATGCTGCTGCCCGGCGAAGACCCGGGCCTGATGGAGCAGGAAGCCTCGGTCTGGGCCCTCCTCGCCCGCTGGATCACGCCCGCAGACGGCAAACTTTGGCGCGCCAATTCCTACCGCTTCCACGCCCTGGTCGCCTCCGAATGGCGCGCCGACCGCGTCTTCATCGCCGGAGACGCCGCCCACCAGCAGCCCCCCTTCATCGGCCAGGGCATGTGCCAGGGCATCCGCGACGTCGCCAACCTCGTCTGGAAGCTCCAGGCGGCGCTGGCCGGCGACACCACCCTGCTCGACAGTTACGCAGAGGAACGCGGCCGCCACGTCCGCACGCTTACGTCCCGCATCAAGGCGATCGGCCACGCCATCTGCGAACGCGACCCCGAACGCGCCCGCCTGCGCGACGAGGCGCTCATAGCCCAGGGCGGCGGCAAGGCCCCTCACGTCACCCGCCAGGAAATCGTCCCCCCGCTCGAAACCGGTTTTCTGGCACCAGGCGTCCATCAGGCGCGCGGCACCCTGTTCCCCCAGCCCTGGCTGACCCAACCCACCGGCCCCATCCGCATGGACGACCGGGTCGGCACCGGCTGGCGCCTCGTGCTGGACGGCCGCACCCCGTGGCCCACGATCCTCCTGCCGCCCGCGGTCGTCAGCGTCGCCATCGGGCCGAACGGCGACCATCCGGAGCAAGACGGCGTGCTCGCCGCCTGGTTCGACCGGCACGGCTGCACTGCCGCCCTCGTCCGCCCGGACCACTACGTCTACGGCGTGGCCACCGGTCCGGCCGAAATCGCCACCCTCCTCGACGCCTGCTTCGGCCACCTCCACGCCCACGCCCCAACTTGACGAACGACGACCAACACCAAAACCAAGAAACGGAGCTCAGGAAATGATCCCGCAGACCGGCCCACGCCTCTTCAACAGCGGCAGCGTCACCGTCCTGGTGATGATGTTCCTGTTCCAGATGATCAACTTCTTCGACAAGCTGGTCTTTGGCCTCTCCGCGGTCTCCATCATGAAGGAGCTCAAGCTCACCCCGGCCGAGTTCGGCGATCTCGGCAGCAGCTTCTTCTTCCTTTTCTCCCTCTCCGGCGTCCTCGTCGGCCTCTTCGTCGTGGGCCGCGTGCAGACCCGCTGGATCCTGGCCGCGCTGGCCGCGATCTGGAGCCTCTCGCAGCTCCCGATCTTCGTCACCGAAAGTGTCGCCGTCTTCTTCGCCTGCCGCATCCTGCTCGGCCTCGGCGAAGGCCCCGGCCTGCCCACCGCCATCGCCCACGGCTACGACTGGTTTCCCCAGGAACAGCGCGCCATCCCCAGTGCCGCCGTCGTCCTCGGCATCAGCGGCGGCTTCCTCGTCGGCGGACCGCTGCTCGGCTACGTCATCAACACCTACGGTTGGCGCTACGGATTCCTCACCTGCGGCGGCATCGGCTTCGCCTGGATGGTGCTGTGGCTGCTCGTCGGCCGCAACGGCCCCTACGCCGTGCCGGTCACCACCACGGCAGAGATGGCCAGCCCCCGCGTGCCGGAGGCCATGCTCTGGCTCGACCCGACCGTCATCGGCATCATGATCATGTCCTTCATGTCCTACTACGTGGTGGGCATGTCGGCGGTCTGGCTACCGCCTTACCTCCAGCAGGGCCTCGGCTACGCCCGTGCCGATGTCGGCTGGCTGGTCTCGGCCGTCTTCGTCCTGCAGGGCCCGCTGCTGCTCGGCGGCTCCTACCTCAGCCAGTGGATGCTGAAGAACGGCTACAGCAACCGCGCCACCCTCGGCCACGCTTCCACCCTGGCCCTGCTCGTCGCCGGCCTGGCCCTCGCCGGCGCCGTCTACACCTCGGGCACGCTGCAGATCGCGCTGATCGCCGTGGCCTTCGCCACCCCCAGCCTCACCACCATCTACGGCCCCGTGGCGCTCGGCAACATGGCGCCCGCCGCCCAGCGCGGCCGCCTTGTGGTGGTGATCTTCTCGGCCAACGCGCTCGCCGGCCTTATCTCCGTCGCCGCCACCGGCCGCGTCATCAACATGTTCGCCGACAAGCCCACCGGCTACTCCAACGCCATGCTCCTCGCCGCCCTCATGCTGGTCATCGGCGCCGCCGCCAGTTTTGCCCTCATGTTCCCCGACCGCACCGCCAAACGCTTCGCCGCCGCCGCAACGCTCCCGAAAAACCTCGAGGTCGCATCATGAAGTTCGCCAGTTTCAAAGCCCACGGTCACACCACCTGGGGCGTCATCGAAGGCGACACCGCCATCGACCTCGGCCATGTCGTGGGCGACCGCTTCCCCACCCTGCACGCCGCCGTGAAGGCCGAGGCGCTGTCCAGCTTCACCGCCGAACTCAAATCCGCCCCGCGCCACAGCCTTGCCGACATCGCTTGGCTGCCGGTCATCACCGACCCCGAAAAGATCTTCTGCGTCGGCCTCAACTACGAAACCCACCGTAAGGAAACTGGTCGCTCCGAGGTCGAACACCCGACCATCTTCACCCGCTTCGCCAACAGCCAGACCGGCCATCTCTGCCCGCTCCCCCGCCCCCGCGTCTCCACCGACTTCGACTATGAAGGCGAGCTCGCCATCGTCATCGGCAAGCCCGGCCGCTACATCGACAAGTCGGACGCCATGTCCCACATCGCCGGTTTCGCCTGCTACAACGACGGCAGCGTGCGGGACTACCAGCGCCACACCATCCAGTTCACCCCCGGCAAGAACTTCCCCGAAACGGGCGCCTTCGGACCCTGGATGGTCACCCCCGACGAGATGGGCGAAATCGGCCCCCAGCGCCTGCAGACCCGCGTCAACGGCCAGGTTGTGCAGGACGCGCTGCTCAGCCAGATGATCTTCGACCTGCCGACCCAGATCGCCTACTGCTCGACCTTCACCCGCCTCGAGCGCGGCGACGTCATCGTCACCGGCACCCCGGGCGGCGTGGGGTCCAAACGCACCCCGCCGCTGTGGCTCAAGCCCGGCGATATGGTCGAGGTCGAGATCGATGGCGTGGGGCTGCTCAGGAACCCGGTCACGCAGGAAGCGTAAGCCCTTCGTTAGAGCGTGATGATTTTGAGTAGACAAATCATCACGCTCTAACTCGTTGTTTTATCGATCATGTTTATGCGCTCGGGTTAAGCAACCCAAACGCATCATGATCTAGTGAACAAAAGAAGCAAAAAACTTCGTCCACCGGCGTAGCCACTTTGGCAAACCGGGGGGCGAGGCGATTTGACCGTTTTCACGACGGGGGCCGTGGCGATCGCCCGGTCAGCCGCTCTACGCCTGTCGCGCCCGCGCGGAAGCCGGCTCGGTGGTGGCGAGCCGGATGCCCAGCGCCACCGGCACGATGCCGAGCAGATCGAGCGGGTGCAAGGTCTCGCCCAGCATCGCCCAGCTCATCAGCAGACCCAGTGGCGGCATCAGGAAATGCAGCGAGGAGGCGGCCGACGCGGTGCCCTGGCGCAGCAGCGCGAACCATAGCAGGAAGGCGCCGATGGAGATCACGAAGACAAACCACAGCATGGTGCCCCACAGCATCGGGCCGGGCGTGAATTCCGTCATGCGCTCGCCCAGCAGGCCGCCGGCCAGCAGCAGGGCCAAGCCGGCGCCGACCTGCTGCACGCCCACGGCCACGAACAGGTCCACCTTCGGGGCGATCTTCTTGTAGAGCAGCGTGCCCACCGTCATTGCCACCATGCCGATGGCGATGAGCGCGATTCCGGTGGGATCCTCACCGGTCACCAACACGCGGTTGCGCACCACGAAGGCGGCGCCGAGAAAGCCGAGGCAGACGCCCGCGAATTTGCGCCATGTCATGCGCTCGCCCAGGAACGGCACGGCCAGCACGGCCACCAGTACCGGGTTGAGGGAGGCCACGATGGTTGCGAGCCCGCCGGACACGGTGCGCATGCCCATCCAGGCCAGGCCCTGATAGCCTGCCTGGTTGATCACGCCGAGGGCCATCAAGGCGAGCCAGGGCACGGGCGATCCCGCGACGGCGCGCAGCCGGCCGGTGGCGGCGGCGAAACTCAGCAGGATTGCGGCGGCGATGCTGAAGCGGATGCCGAGATAGAGCAGCGGCGGCCCTGCGCTGATGGCGAGCTTGGCGGCGGGAAACGCGGAACTCCAGGTCAGGCAGAACAGCAGGACCAGAATGAGATAGACCGGGCGTGTCATGTGTTGCCTACCTACCGCCTCGATTGAGGGATGCCTTGACGTGGTTCATCACATGTTGTCCTGCACATGGTGTCCTGCGGGGCTGTGATCTTGTGTAAGGAGCAATGCGTGATGAACCCATCCGGCACCGTGTCCTATTCTCAGTTCGGCGAGGATATGCTGGTCTCGCAGCTGCTGCCACAGGCCACGGGCTTTTACGTCGACTGTGGCGCACATGACCCCTGGCGTTACTCCAACACCGCGCTTTTGCATCAACGTGGTTGGACGGGCCTCAACATCGACGCCGATGATGAGGCGGTCGCTCGATTCCATATTGGCCGGTCCGGTGACATCAACGTGCATTGCGGCGTCAGCGACAAGCCGGGGGTGTTGTCGTTTGCTCGTTTTGCCGATGGCGCGGTCAATACGTTCGATCCCGCCATGACTCGTCAACAAACGCCCGGATTCGGTGCGCCGGTGATGTCGCAGGTTCCGGTCGAGACCCTGGGCGAGCTGTTGCATCGGCACGTGCCGCAAGGTGTCGCGGTGGACTATCTCAACATCGATTGCGAGGGGCTCGATTTCCAGGTGTTGGCCGGCAATGACTGGAGCCGGTTTGTGCCGAAGGTGATCACGGTTGAAATTTCCGCGCTGAATCTGCTTCACGCGTCAAGTAATCCCGCGGTCGCGTTGTTGGTGGAACGCGGGTATTTGTTCCGCGGGCAGTATTTTGCAACATCCATCTTTCATCATATTTCCGCCTTATAGAGTGCAGGTATTGATGATGCGGGGATCAGGCATACCCGGCAGCTTGCGATAGTGGGATCGGCTTAAGCCGACCCGCTCTAAGCAACATCGGACCGGACTGAGCCGCTTTGCGGCTCGCCGTTCGGATATAAGTTGGTCTAGCATATATGTTTTCTAGAGCACGACTTCCGACCGATCACTTCCGATCAGTCGGAATGTGCTCTAGGCTTATCTTTTCGAGCAATTTCATCGCTTTGTTGATCGCTGCGCGATTCAACTTAAAGCGATATTGCTCGAAGCCGGCACCAGCAGCGCCGCCACGGCCTGGGCTGCGATACCTTCCATGCGGCCGGTGAAGCCGAGCCGTTCGGACGTGGTGGCCTTCACCGAGATGCGGCCTTCGTCGATGCCCATGATGGCGGCGAGGCGGGCGATCATGGCGGGCGCGTGCGGAGTGATCTTGGGCTGCTCACAGATGAGGGTGATATCCACGTTGGTGATGCGGCCGCCGCGCGCCGCCACGCGGCCGGCGGCGTGGGCGAGGAAGCGCGCGGAATCGGCGTCCTTCCAGGCGTTTTCGCTGGGGGGGAAATGGCGGCCGATATCGCCCTCCGCCAGCGCGCCGTAAAGGGCGTCGCACAGCGCGTGGATGCCGACATCGGCGTCGGAATGGCCGGACAGGCCGCGCGCGTGCGGCACCTCGATGCCGCACAGGATGAGCTTGCGGTCGGGCACGAGAACATGGACGTCGTAGCCGGTGCCGATGCGGGGTTCCATCATGGGCGAGAGGATCCTTTCAAGGCGCATGAAATCGGCGGGATAGGTGAGCTTGATGTTGTCCTCATGCCCCGCCACCAGCGCCACGGGCAGGCCCGCGGCTTCGAGGATGGACGCATCGTCGGTGGCCCCCCCGGGCGCGCCCACGGGGGCGCTGCGATGCAGGGCCAGCAAGGTGGGGAAATGGAAGGCCTGCGGGGTTTGGGCGCGAAACAAAAAGTCGCGCGAGACGGTGCCCGCGATCACGCCGAGGTCGCCGCGTTTGAGCGTGTCGGCCACGGGCACGGCGGGGATGGCGCCGGGATGGCGGCGCAGGGCTTCGAGCAACGACGCGATGGTGCCGGCGGGGATCACGGGCCGGGCCGCGTCGTGCACCAGAACAATGTCGGGCGCGTGGGGCGCCAGCGCCTCCAGCCCGGCGCGCACCGAATCTTGCCGCGTGGCGCCGCCGGGCACGATGGGTAGGTGATCCAGCCCCGATAACGCCGCACCCGTCGCCTCGGCATCGCCCACCGGCTGCAGCAGCGTGCAGAATTCCAGCAGCGCCTCGGCGGCGTGGCGGATGACCATGCGCCCGGCCAGCGGCAGGAACTGTTTGGCGACGGGCGCGCCGAAGCGGCTGCCGGTGCCGGCGCCGACCAGCAGCGCGGCGATGCGGGGGTTTTGCGTCATGATGGCGCAAACTGTCCGGGCCCGAAGGCGCCGTCAATCGCACCCGTGCCGATGAGGACACCGAGGGGTGTGCATTGCGTGACACGGAGCGTTTCAGTAGTTTGCCCAAATGATGGGCAATTTAGCATCTTTGCATCCCCAACTCGCCCCGATCACCCTGGGCCGCGTGACGATCGAGACGCCGGTGATCCTGGCGCCGCTTTCGGGCGTGACGGATCTGCCGTTTCGCAGGCTCGCCCGCGAGCTCGGCGCGTCCTTGGTGGTGTCGGAGATGATCGCCTCCTGGGCCATGGTGCACGAGAACAAGGCCACGCTGCGGATGGCCAGCCTCGATGGCACGCCATCCTCCATCCAGCTCGCCGGCTGCGATCCGCAGGCGATGGCGGAGGCGGCGCGCATCGCCGTGGGGCTTGGCGCCGATCTGATCGACATCAATTTCGGCTGCCCGGTGAAGAAGGTGGCCGTGGGCATGATGGCCGGAAGCGCCCTGATGCGCGACGAGATCGCGGCCGCGCGGATCCTGGAGGCGGTGGTGGCGGCGGTGCCGGTGCCCGTGACGCTGAAGATGCGCATGGGCTGGGACCATGCGAGCCTCAACGCCCCGAGCCTGGCGCGTATCGCCGAACGCTGCGGCATCCGGATGCTGACGGTGCATGGCCGCACCCGGCAGATGTTCTACACCGGCGTGGCCGACTGGGATTTCATACGCGAGGTGAAGGAGGCGGTGTCCATTCCGGTGATCGCCAACGGCGACATCGTGAGCGAGGACGACGCCGTGCTGGCCTTGCAACGCTCCGGCGCGGACGGCGTGATGGTGGGGCGCGGCGCCTATGGCAGGCCCTGGGCGCCCGCGCATATCGGCCATTTCCTGCGCACCGGCGAACGCCTGGCCGAGCCGGATCTGGCGGCGCAGAAATCCATCCTGCTGCGGCATTATCACGCCATGCTCGCGCATTTCGGGTCCGAGCCCGGCATGCGCCTCGCGCGCAAGCATCTCGCCTGGTATTCGCGCGGGCTCTACGGCTCGGCAGAGTTTCGCACCACCGCGATGCGCACGAACACGATCCCCGAGGTTCTGGATCTGATCGACCAGTTCTATGATCCGTTGATCGAACGCGGCGCCGAGCGGGCGGACACGCGCGCCTTCGTGCTGGCGCAGGCGGCATGACCGGGCTCATGAAGATCACTCCCGAGCGCAGCATGTTCGCCGTGGTCACACGCGGCGCCACTGCATCCCACCACGCGCACGACCGGCGCGCGCCGGACCCTTCGGCGTTGCTGTCAGCCCTGGCAGTGCCTGTCGTGGTGCTGTCGGCCGATAATCTCTTCTGTTTCGCCAACCAGGCCGCCGAGCAGTTTCTGGGCCTGTCCACGTCGCAGCTGGGCGGCATGCGGCTGTCCGATCTGCTGGCGGACGATCATCCGATTTTCTCCCTTCTGGCGCAGGTTCGGCTGGCTGACGTGACCATCGCCGATCACGACATGAATTTCGAAAGCCCCCGGCTGCGCAAGGCGGGCATCACGGTGCAGGCCTCGCCGTTTCCGGAGGAGCCGGGCTCGGTGGTGCTGGTGCTGCAGGATGCCTCGGCCGCCCGCGCGCTCGACCGGCAGCTGACATCGCGTTCGGCCGCGCGGTCCGTGGCGGGCATGGCGGCGATCCTGGCGCATGAGGTGAAGAACCCGCTCTCCGGCATAAGGGGCGCCGCGCAGCTGCTGGAGGCCAGCGTGGGCGATGCCGACCGCGAGCTGACGGTGCTGATCCGCGAGGAGGCCGATCGCATCCGCGACCTCGTGGACCGCATGGAGGTGTTCGGCGAGAAGCCGATCGAGCGCGGCGCGGTGAACATCCATCGCGTGCTGGAACGCGTGCGCCGGCTCGCGCAGTCCGGTTTTGCCGCCCATATCGGCTTTCGCGAGATCTACGACCCAAGCCTGCCCTCCGTGCTCGGCAACCGGGACCAGCTGGTGCAGGTGATCCTCAACCTGGTGAAGAACGCGGCGGAATCGATCACGTCCGGCGAGACCGCCACGCATGGCGAGATCGTGCTGACCACCGCCTATCAGCACGGCATGCGCCTGGCCGTGCCCGGCAGTGAGCATCGCATGCAGCTGCCGTTGCTGGTGTGCGTGCGCGACAACGGGCCAGGCATTTCAGACGATATCATGCCGAACCTGTTCGACCCCTTCGTGTCGTCCAAACCCAGCGGCAGCGGGCTGGGGCTCGCTTTGGTGGCGAAGATCATCGCGGACCACGGCGGTCTGATCGAGGTCGACAGCCGGCCCGGCCGCACCGAGTTCCGCCTGCATCTGCCGATCCTGCCGGACGACAAGCAGGACATGCTCTGACGCATACCTTCGGACAATCCGGCCGAGACCCGCGCGCACGCCGACCCACCGCCCTCTCCGGGCCTGATCCAGGGATATCATGACCCCGCCCACCGTTCTGATCGCCGATGACGACCGTTCCATCCGCACGGTGCTGACGCAGGCGCTGGGCCGCTCCGGCTATCAGGTGCGCAGCACGTCCAACGCCGCCACCTTGTGGCGCTGGGTGGAGGATGGCGAGGGCGACCTCGTGATCACCGACGTGGTGATGCCCGACGAGAACGGGCTGGACCTGATCCCGCGCATCAAACGCATCCGCCCCGAACTGCGCGTGATCGTGATGTCGGCGCAGTCCACGTTGATGACGGCGGTCAAGGCAACCCAACGCGGCGCCTTCGAATACCTGCCCAAGCCGTTCGATCTGAAAGAACTTCTGTCGGTCGTGAGCCGCGCGCTGGCGGCGCCTGCGCCGGAGATGCCGGCGATGCCCACGGTGGAGAGCGACGAACGGCTGCCGCTGATCGGTCGCGGGCCCGCGATGCAGGAGATCTACCGCACCATCGCGCGCCTCACCACCGCCGACCTCACCGTGATGATCAATGGGGAGAGCGGCACCGGCAAGGAGCTGGTGGCGCGCGCGCTGCACGATTACGGCAGGCGTCGTGGCGGGCCGTTCGTGCCGATCAACATGGCCGCCATCCCGCGCGAGCTCATCGAAAGCGAGTTGTTCGGCCATGAGCGCGGCGCGTTCACCGGGGCCACCAACCGCAACCAGGGCCGCTTCGAGCAGGCCAGCGGCGGCACGTTGTTCCTCGACGAGATCGGCGACATGCCGCCCGAGGCGCAGACGCGGCTGTTGCGCGTGTTGCAGGAGGGCGAGTTCACCACGGTGGGCGGGCGGGCGCCCATACGCGCCAACGTGCGCATCATCGCCGCCACGCACCGCGATCTCCGGGCCGCCATCCGCCAGGGCGCCTTTCGCGAGGATCTGTTCTACCGGCTGTGCGTGGTGCCCATCCGCCTGCCGCCGCTGCGCGAGCGCACCGAGGACATCGCCGATCTCGCGCGCCATTTCCTGGACCGGGCGCGCGCCGACGGGCTGCCGGCCAAGACCCTCGACAATTCCGCCATCGACGCGCTGCGCTCGCATCGCTGGCCCGGAAACGTGCGCGAGCTCGAGAACGTCATGCGGCGTCTCGCGGCCCTGTGCCCCGACGAGGTGATCACCGAAGGCACCATCCGCCCCGAACTGCATGAGGGCGGCGAGGACGATCATTTCAACGGCGCCTCCAACCACGCCTCCAACAACGCGTCGTCCCACGGAATGCTGCCGGGTGGATCGGCGGGCGCGCAGCCCGGCGGCGAGCCGTTGGCGCGCGCGGTCGAGCGGCATATCCGCCAGTTCCTCGCATCCCATCGCGACGGCGACGGCCCGTCCGACATCTACGAGCAGGTGCTGGCGGAGGTGGAGCGGCCGCTGATCCAGATGACGCTGGCGGCCACCCGCGGCAACCAGATCAAGGCGGCCTCGATGCTGGGGCTGAATCGCAACACCTTGCGCAAGAAGATCAGGGATCTCGACATCCCGGTGATCCGGGGGATCGCCTGAACGCGCCGGAGCATATGCCGCAGCTGCCCGCAGGGCTGGCCATTCCTGCGATGAGCGCGGCCGACCCGGTGCCGATGGAGTCGAGCCCCACCACGTCGCGCGGGCTTGGCGAATTGCTGCTCGGCCGCGTTTTCACGCTGATCCTCGCGGTGGTGGCGCTGGCCTTGGGGGTTGCGACCTTCGTGGTGCTGTCGGGCGGGCTGCGGCTCGGCCCGCGCGGCGACGGGGTGGCCTACGGTCTGGTGATCGCCAATCTGGTGGTGCTGCTGCCCCTGGGCCTTGTGTTGGGCGTGCGGCTCGTGCGCGTTTGGGTGGAGCGTCGCCGGGGCTCGGCGGGGTCGCGGCTGCATGTGCGGCTGGTGGTGCTGTTCGGCGTGGTGGCCGTCACCCCCGCCATCGTCGTGGCCGTGTTCGCCACGTTCTTCTTCAACCTCGGCATCCAGACCTGGTTCAACGACCGGGTTCGCACGGCGCTGCATGAAAGCCTTCAGGCCAGCCAGGGCTACCTGGAGGAGCACCGCAACCATATTCGCGCCGATGCCGTTGGCATGTCGGACTACCTCATTCGGGCGATGGACGAACTGCGCAGCGATCCCAACACATTCGGTCAGGTGCTTTACGAACAATCCGTGGCGCGCGGGCTGGCCGAGGCCGTGATGTTCGAGCCGACCACCAGCCAGGTGATCGTCTCGACCGGGGCGATGGGCGGGTTTGGCGCCGATCCGCCACCGCCCTGGGCCATGAGCGTGGCCAAGGGCGGCGAGGTGGCGGTGTTCGGCGAGGAGACCAAGCGCGTGCGCGCTTTGGTGCAGATGGACACCAAGCCGCCGCTGATGCTGCTGATCAGCCGGCCCGTGGACGTGCAGATCCTGGAGCATATGAACCGCACCGAGGAGTCGGTGGCCGAATACGACCGGCTCGACGAGAACCGCACCGGTCTGCAGATCACCTTCGTGCTGATCTTTGCCGTGGTGGCGCTGCTGGTGCTGTCGGCCGCGGTGCTGATCGGGCTGTTGCTGGCCAACCAGATCGCGCGGCCGATCGGGCGCCTGATCTTCGCCGCCGAACGGGTGCGCGCCGGTGACCTCGCCACCCGCGTGCCGGAATCGGCGTCGGACGACGAGGTGGCCGACCTCAGCCGCGCCTTCAACCGCATGACGGGCCAGCTCTCCGCCCAGCGCGGCGAGCTGATGGACGCCTACGGCCAGATCGACCAGCGCCGTCGCTTCACCGAAGCGGTGCTGTCCGGCGTGTCGGCGGGCGTGATCGGGCTGGACCGGCAGGGCGCCATCGAACTGCCGAACAGGGCCGCGTCGGCGTTGCTGGGGTTGGACCTGCTGGGGGCGGTGGGCCGTCCGCTGGTGTCGCTGGTGCCGGAATTCGGCCCGCTGATCGCGTCTGCGTTGACGGAGCCGCATATGGCGCACACCGCCGAGCTTGAAATCGGCTCCGCCAACGCGCGGCGCATTCTGCTCGTGCGGATCGGGGCCGATCGGCCCGTGCATACTCATCCGCAGGATCACCCCCACGAGCACGCGCCGGACGACGAGACGCTTCCGCAAAACCGCGGCTTCGTGGCGACGTTCGACGATATCACCCAGTTGCAGGCCGCCCAGCGCAAGGCCGCCTGGGCCGATGTGGCCCGCCGCATCGCGCACGAGATCAAGAACCCGCTGACACCCATCCAGCTTTCCGCCGAACGCCTGAAGCGGCGGTTCGCGCGCGAGATCACGTCCGATCCCGAAACCTTCATCCAATGCGCCGACACCATCGTGCGCTCCGTCGGCGATATCGGGCGCATGGTCGACGAGTTTTCCGCCTTTGCGCGCATGCCGCTGCCGGTGATCAAGCCCGCCGATCTGTCGCGCGTGGTGCGTGAGGCCATGGTGCTGCAACGCCAGGCGCATCCTGAGATCATGTGGCAGGTGGACCTCCCCGATCAGGGGCCGATGGTGGCGTGCGACAGCCGGCAGATCGGGCAGGCGCTGACCAATCTGTTGCAGAACGCCGCCGATGGGGTGGCGATGCGCCACGATCCGGAAACGCCGGGCCGCATCCGAGTCGATATCGCGTTGGATGCCACCGAAATCTGCATCCGCGTGGGGGATAACGGGATCGGCCTGCCGCAGGAGGATCGCGGGCGGCTGGCCGAGCCTTACGTGACGCACAAGCCGAAAGGCACCGGTCTGGGGCTGGCGATCGTGAAGAAGATCATGGAGGACCATGGCGGGCGCATCGTGCTCGAAGACAATCCAGAGGGCGTCGGCGCCGTGGTGATGCTGTGCCTGCCGGCGGCGTCCTCGCAACCTGGCATCACGCCGCGCCGCGAACACGCAGGCGAGACATGAACGCCCCGGGAGATAGCGATGGCCTATGAGATCCTGATCGTCGACGACGAGCCCGATATCCGCATGCTGGTGGAGGGTATCCTGCGCGACGAGGGCTATGAAACGCGCCAGGCCGCCCATTCCGACGCCGCCATCGCCGCCTTTCGCGCCCGCCGTCCGTCGCTGGTGATCCTCGACGTGTGGCTGCAGGGCAGCAAGCTGGACGGGCTGGGCATTCTGAAGGCGCTGCAGTCGGAGGAGCCGGTGGTGCCGGTGGTGATGATGTCCGGCCACGGCAACATCGAGACCGCCGTCACGGCCATCCAGCACGGCGCGTATGACTTCATCGAAAAGCCGTTCCAGACGGACCGGTTGCTGCTGATCATCCGCCGTGCGCTGGAAGCCGCCAACCTCGCGCGGGAGAATGCCGAGCTGCGGCTGCGGGCCGGGCCCGAGACGCAGCTGACGGGGGAGAGCGCGGCCATCGTGGGTCTGCGCCAGGGCGTGGAGAAGGTGGCGCCCACCGGGTCGCGCGTGTTGATCTCGGGCCCCGCGGGCGTGGGCAAGGAGGTGGTGGCGCGCATGATCCACGCCCGTTCGCGTCGCGCGGAGGGGCCGTTCGTATCGCTCAACTGCGCCATTCTCAATCCCTCGCGCTTCGAGGAGGAGCTGTTCGGCGTGGAGGCCGGCACCGACAGCGCCACCCAGCCGCGCCGCGCCGGCGTGCTGGAACGCGCGCATGGCGGCACGTTGCTGCTCGACGAGGTCAGCGACATGCCGCTGGAAACCCAGGGCAAGATCGTGCGCGCCTTGCAGGATCAGACCTTCGAGCGGCTGGGCGGCTCGGCGCGGGTGAAGGTGGATGTGCGGGTGATCGCCACCTCGAACCGCGACCTGCCGGCCGAGATCGCCGCCGGGCGGTTCCGTGAGGACCTTTATTACCGCCTGGCGGTGGTGCCGCTGCGGGTGCCGTCCCTGCGCGAGCGGCGTGAGGATGTGCCGGGGCTGGCGCGCCAGTTCCTGCTGCGGTCGGCCGAGCTGTCCGGCCAGCCGGCGCGCGACCTGTCGGCGGATGCGGTGGCCGCCCTTCAGGCGTATGACTGGCCCGGCAACGTGCGCCAGCTGCGCAACCTCGTGGACTGGCTGCTGATCATGGCGCCGGGTGGCCCGGCCGACCCGATACGCGCCGAAATGCTGCCGCCGGAGATCGGCTCGGCGGCCCCGGCCTTGTTCAACGCCGATCCGTCCGCCGATGTGATGGCGCTGCCGTTGCGTGAGGCGCGTGATCTGTTCGAGACACAGTATCTGCACGCGCAGCTGCTGCGGTTCGGCGGCAACATTAGCCGCACGGCTGGGTTCGTGGGCATGGAACGCTCGGCCTTGCATCGCAAGCTGAAACAGCTCGGACTGAACTCGGAAGAGCGCGCCGCGATCTGAGACGCACAGCCATGCCACGGCCCAGCCAGATCCGAAGGGCGCTGCCCGACCTCGCCCGGTTGCCGATCGCGTTCGACATTCGCGCCATCAGCCTGATGGAGGGCACGCGCGCGGCGCTGTCGATCGCGGTGATCATGGCGGCGAGCACGGTGCTGGGCCTGCCCGGCCTCGGCGAGGCGGCGCTGGCGGCGCTGTTCACCTCGCTGTGCGACATCGGCGGACCGTTGCGCCGACGCCTGCCGGCGCTGCTGTGCTTCGCGGGCTTCGGCGCGCTGGTGATCGCCACCGGTGGGCTGGTGCGCGGGCTGGTGGGCGGGCTGGGGCCGCTGGCCGCCTTTCCGTTCGGCGTGCTGGTGATCTTTGCCGCATCCTTCGTGCGGATCTATGGTCCGCAGGCGCAGCAGGTGGGCATGTTCCTGTCGGTGGTGGCCGTGCTGTCGCTGGATCATCCCACCACCGAATTCGGCACCGCCCTTTATCTGGGCGCGATGTTTGCGGGCGGTGGCGCCTGGGCCACGCTTCTGACGATGCTGCTGTGGCGTATCCGCCCGTTCCAGCCGGTGCGGCGGGCGCTGGCGCGCGCGTACGAGGCATTGGCGGCGCAGGCCCGCGACCTGCGCGCGCTGCTGAGCGAGCCGGAGATCGACGTCGCCGCCTGGGCCTTTCACGCCCGCGCCCACCGGCGCACCGTGCGCACCGCCATCGAGGCGGCGCGCACCACCATTCTGGACACCATGCGCGGCCGTGGCCCCATGAGCAGCCGGGCCAGCCAGAGCCTGCTGCGGGTAGAGACCGCCGACCAGCTGTTCGGCGCCATGATCGCGCTGAGCGACCTGCTGGAGACGGCGGCTGCCGCCGAACGCGTGGCGGCCGCCCACGTGATCCGCCGGCTGCGCCCGTTATTCGCGGTGTTCGGGCACGAGATGCTGGCCGATCGCACCGACGCGCACATCCAGATCGCACGCTCCATCGCCGCCATGGAGCGCGACGTCGAGATCCTGCCGCCGGGCGATCGGCTGCGCGCGCTGGTGGCGGTCATCGCCTCGCGCCTGCAGGTGCTTCTTGTCGTGGCGTCCTCCCCCGACCGTGGCCCGGTGATGGGCGAGGGGGCGAGGGCGCCGCAGATGTGGCAGGCCTTCATCACCCCGTTGCGCGCCAATCTCAGCTGGCGCTCGGCTGCGTTCCGGCACGCCGTGCGCGTGACGGTGACGGCCGCGTGCGCCTTGGGGTTCAGCCTTTGGCACGAAGGGCGGTTCGATCATTGGCTGGCCATCACCATCCTGGTGACGATGCAGCCTTTCTTCGGCAACACGTTCCTGCGCGCGGCCGAACGCGTGGCCGGCACCACGTTGGGCGGCTTGATCGCAGCCCTTCTGGGGCTGGTCGTCACCACGCCCTTGGGCAATGCGCTGGCGATGTTTCCGCTGGCGCTGGTGGCGTTCACCTTGCGTCCCGTGAGCTTCGGCCTGTTCGTCTCAGCCCTCACGCCGATGATCGTGCTGCTGGTGGAACTCGGCCTGCCCGGCTATGCCGACTGGGCCATCGCGGGCACACGGGTGGCCTTGACGATGGGCGGCGGGCTGATCGCGGTGGCGGCCTGCTATCTACTCTGGCCGGACTGGCAGCCGAACCGGCTGGAGGCCGAGATCCGCGACGCCATCCAGGCCCACGGCGCCTATGCCGACGCGGAGATCGGCTTCATCCTGCGCGAGACTCCGAATGCGGCGTTGGAGCAGGCGCGCCGGGCGGCGGGGCTTGCGTCCAACAACGTGGAGGCGTCGGTCGCCCGCGCGCTGCTCGAGCCCCGCGGGCCGCAGAACGACCGGCTGGAAGCGGCGATGGTGATCGACTCGGCGTTACGCCGCATGGCCGGGCGGCTGACGGCGATGCAATACGACAGCGCGCAGCCCGGTGCGCTGGAGCCGTCGGCCTGGGCCGCGTGGCGCGGCTGGATTGCGGCGGCGATGGCCGAGCTCGGCGCCGGACGCACCACGCTTACGCCGCACCCGCCGTTGGCGGAGGGGCCGCACACGGCGGCCCTGGGCCGCATCGCCCGGCAGATCGAGCTGATCGCGGGCACCGTCGCGCGGGTGGCGGGCTGAGCGAGCCGGCTCTCGTCGCGGCCGGCTTTCGTCGCGGCCGGCTTTTGTCGCGGCCGGCCTTCGTCGCGGCCGGCCTTCGTCACGCGTGTCAGCCGTTGCTCACAAAGGCCAGCATCCAGGGGGTACCGAACCGGTCCGTCACCATCCCGAAGGCCGGCGACCAAAAGGTGGCGGTGACCGGCATCGTGACTTGGCCGCCCTCCGCCAGCCGCGCGAAGGCGGCGCCCACCCGTTCGGCGCTGTCGAGGTCCACCATCACGTTCATGCCCTGCGGCCTTTGATACGGGCGCCCGGGATGGAGATCGGCCCCCATCAGCTCGACGCCGCCGATCGTCATGGAGGTGTGCATCACCCGACCGGCCGCGCCCGCCGGAAGCTCGTCGGCCATCGGCGACTGTCCATACGTCATGCGAAGGCCGGGTTCGCCGCCGAACACCGCGGCATAGAGGTCGAACGCCTCCGCGCAGTTGCCATCGAAGCTGAGATAGGCCGCAACCTTCGTCATGGCGTTGTTCCTCTGTGGAATTATGTCTGGGCGGCGATCCGAGCCTGCCACAGGCACAGAAGCGGTGTCACCACCAGTTCCATCACCAGGGCGAACACCATCGGGCCGGGCGGGATGCCGTGCAGCAGGGCGCCCAGCGCGCGGGCGAGCCCGCCGAGCACGACGATGAGCGTGAGGGTGCGAAACAGCGGTCCGATGCGCTCGATGCGCGGGATGTTCCACCAGAACACCAGACCGATGCCGAGCAGCAGGCCGGAGAGGTAGCGCGTGTGGCTGTCGAGCGAGGCGGAGCCGATATCCTGCGTCATGCCCGGCCCCAGCAGCACGCCGGCGGCGCCCGCGAAAACCGGCACGCAGCCGAACACCGCCACCGCGATCTGCAACCCGCGCCGGGCGTTCATACCATGCACGGCGTTCATACCACACCGTCCGCATGCAGGGCGGTGATGGCATCGGGGTCGTAGCCAAGCTCGGCCAGGATGGCGTCGGTGTGTTCGGACAGGGCCGGGATCGGGTCCATGCGGTCGCCGCCGGCCGGGGCGAGCAAGGCGGGCAGGGGGCCGGCGGGCGAGGCCACCTGGCGCCAGCGGTCGCGGGCCTTGAGCTGGGGATGGGACCAGAGCTCGGCCATGTCGCGCACCCGGGCGTTGGCGATGCCGGCGGCGTCGAGCCGGGCGACCACGGCTTCGGCGTCAAGACCCGCGAAGGCGGCGTGAATGATCTCGGTCAGCGGTGCCCGGTTGGCCACGCGCTTGGCGTTGGCGTCAAATCTCGGGTCGGTGGCCAGTTCGGCGAAATCGATCACCTTGTCGCAGAAGATGGCCCATTCCCGTTCGTTCTGCAGGCCGAACATCACCGCGCGCCCGTCACCGGCCGTGAACGGGCCGTAGGGAAAGATGGTGGCGTGGGCGGCGCCGGCGCGCGGTGGGGGGGCGGCGCCGTCCATGGCGTAATACATCGGAAAACTCATCCATTCCGCCATCGCCTCGAGCATGGAGATGTCGAGATGGCAGCCTTGGCCGGTATCCTTGCGGGCGTAGAGCGCCGAGAGGATGCCGGTGAAGGCATACATGCCGGCGGCGATATCGGCGATGGAAACCCCGGCCTTCACGCCTTCCCCTGGCGTGCCGGTGACGGACAGGAAGCCCGCTTCGCTTTGGATCAGCAGGTCATAGGCCTTGCGGTCCCGATACGGGCCGGAGCCGCCGTAGCCGGAGATGTCGCACAGGATCACGCCGGGATGCGCGGGGCGCAGGAGCGCTTCCGACAGGCCGAGCCTGGCCGCCGCACCCGGAGCCAGGTTTTGCACCACGACGTCGGATTTCGCGACCAGGGCAGACAGGATCGCCTTGGCCTGCGGCTTCTTCAGGTCGAGCGAGAGGCTTTCCTTGGAGCGGTTGGTCCAGACGAAATGAGACGACAGGCCGCGCGCCCGGCTGTCGTAGGCGCGGGCGAAATCGCCGGTGCCGGGGCGCTCGATCTTGATGACGCGGGCGCCGAGATCGGCGAGCTGGCGGGTGGCGAACGGTGCCGCGATGGCGTGTTCGAGGGTGACGACCGTGATCCCTTGGAGCGGCCTCATGCCCGCCACTCCGCGGTTGCCTGCATGCGAAGACCGCCGTCGCCGCCTTCGGCCCAGAGCGTGGCGCCGCTGGGGGTGGGTTTGCCCGCGACGACGAAGGGCGCGATGTCGAAGGTGGGGCTCAGGGCGCGGAACGAGAAGGCGGCAAGGGCGTGCGCGTCGTGGCGTCGGTAGAGCTCCATCAGCAAGGTGGCGATCAGCGGGCCGTGCACGATGAGGCCGGGATAGCCTTCGTCCTGGGTGACGTAGCGGCGGTCGTAATGGATGCGGTGGCCGTTGAAGGTGAGCGCGGAATAGCGAAACAGCAGAACGTCGTCCGGCACGATCGTCTGGCGCCATGCGGCGTCCGTGGGAGCTGCAAGCGGGGCGGGGGGTTCGGCATCGGGCGGCGGCAGGTCGCGATAGACGATGTCGTGCTCCTCGAACACGGCCACGCCACCTTCGCCCACGATCTCATGGCCCACCTTGACGAACACCAGGGTGCCGGTTCGTCCGGTTTTGGCGGTCACATCCAGGATGGTGGAGCGGCGGGTGATGGCCTCGCCCACGTGCAGGTCGCGGGCGAACAGGTAGCGGCCGCCGGCCCACATGCGGCGTGGCAACTCCACCGGCGGCAGGAAACCGCCGCGCCTGGGGTGGCCATCGGGGCCGGTCATGCTGGCGCGGGCGACGGGCAGGAAATACAGCCAGTGCCACAGCAACGGCAGCACGTCGCCCTCGCGCGGGGCGGGGTCGTCACGGTCGAGCGTGGCGGACAGCGCGTGGACGGGAAAGGCGGTGATCCGGTCGGACAGCGTCTCGGTGCGGCCGATCCAGGTTTTCAGGTGATCGAGGTCCATGGTCAAATCTCGCACGCCAGAACGCGGTCGACCATCGCGCCGGCCAGGCCGGTATAGGCGGCGGGGTCGAGCAGGGCCGCCAGCTCGGCGCGGGTCATATGCGCCGAGATCGTGGGGTTGGCCGCCAGCAGGTCGAGGAAGGCGCCTTTTCCGCCCGCGACCTCGCGGCAGATGTCATAGACGAGGTCATGGGCGACCTCGCGGCCCAGCATCGGCCCCAGCCCCATCATGACGGCCTCGGACAGCACGAGGCCGCCGGTCATGTCCAGATTGGCGCGCATGCGGACGGGGTCGATGACGAGGCCGTTCGCGAGCGAGACGGTATGGGACAGCGCGCCGGCCGCGAGGCAGAAGATTTCGGGCACCGCCGCCCATTCCATCTGGAACGGCCCGGTGGCGCGCTCGTGGTCCTGCACCATCGCCTCGGTCAGCACGCTGGCCTGCTGGCGCACCAGGGCCGCGCAGGCGTGTGCGAAATTGCCGGCCACCGGATTGCGCTTCTGCGGCATGGTGGAAGACGACCCGCGACCGGCCTGAAACGGCTCGAACGCCTCGCCCACCTCGGTCTGCATCATCAGCCGCACATCCAGCGCAAGCTTGGCGCAGCTGGATGTCAGCAGCGCCAGGAACTGGCCGATCTCCGCCAGCGTGTCCCGCGCGGTGTGCCAGGCGATGACCGGCTGACCGAGACCGAGCTCGGCCATGAGAAGGGTCTGCACCTCAAGGCCCTGGGGGCCCAGCGAGGCCAGGGTGCCGACGGCGCCGCCGAATTGGCCGACCATCAGGCGTGGCTTGATCTGGGCGAGGCGCTCGGCGTGGCGCTGGAAGCTCGACAGCATCACCGCGGCCTTGTAGCCGAAGGTGACGGGGATGGCGTGCTGCAGGTTGGAGCGCCCGGCCATCGGCACGTCGCGGTGCCGTCGCGCGAGATCGGCCAGGCCGGTGCGGATGGACGCCAGATCGGCCTCGATCAATGCCACCGCGTCGCCGATCTGCAGGATCATGCCGCTGTCCATGATGTCCTGCGTGGTGGCGCCCCAATGGGCCCATTCGCCGGCGCCGTCTCGGCATTGTTTCACGAGGGCGGCCACCACCGGCACGATGGGCGAGCCCGCGCGCACGGTGGCGGCGCCCAGCGCGTCGAGGTCGTAGGCGGCGGCGTCGCCATGGCGGTTGATCTCGTCAGCCGCCGCCTGCGGGATGATTCCGAGCCGTGCCTGCACCCGCGCCAAGGCGAGTTCGACGTCGAGATAGCGCTGCACCCGGCTGCGGTCGGTGAAGATCGCGCGCATCGCCTCGGTGCTGAACAGGTTGGCGAACACGACGGAGTCGAGCGGCGAGGCGGTCAGCATGCGGGGGTGTCCTGCTCAGATGGTTTGGATCGCGTGGCCGCCGCGTAACACGTGTTCGGCCGCCTCGGTATAGACGCTCGCCTCGGCGTGGAGCACCAGCCCCGGCAGCAGCCGCGTGGGGCCACGGCCGCCGCGCACGCCTTGCAGCAATACCAGTTTGCAGGCGCGGCCGGCGCGCGGCCAGAGCGGCAGGATCACGTGGCTGCCGCAACCCGCCGCCGAAAACGCGGCCAGGCAGTCCGACAATGTGCCCGCGCCGGTGATGAAGCTCAGCGTGCCGCGATGGCGCAGCGGGGCGGCGAGGCGCGCGGCCCACAGCGCCATCAGCCCGGGCAGGGCATGCCGTGCCAGGGCGCGCGCCGGGTCGGGCGATTTTGTGGCGCCCGGCATGTGCCAGGGCGGGTTGGCCATGGCGTGGTCGAACGGCCCGTCTGCCTCCACCACGGCCAGATCGCCGGCGAGAACCGTGAGGCCGGGGCGGTGGTTGCCCGCGAAGTTGGCACGCGCGAGGGCGGCCATGCCCGGCTCCTGCTCGATGCCAACCCCGGTGAGATCCGCCACGCGCTGCGACAGGCACAGCAGGGCCGCGCCCGCGCCGGTGCCGCCTTCCAGGATGCGCTGGCCCGGTCTTGCCGGCACGAACGCGGCCAGCAGAACCGGCTCGATGCCGCTGCGGTGGCCGGAGTCGTGCTGCGCCAGGCGAACGGCGCCGCCCAGCAGCGTGCCGGCGCCGCTCACACCACCTCGCCGGCCTCACGCAGCACCCGCATGGCCTGACGCTCGTCGTCGTCATCCACCGCCAGACGCCGCGGGATGGCGCCGATGCCGCCCTCCATCGCGCTGACATGATTGTCCAAAAGCACGCTGTGCACGCCGGCATCGCGCAGCAGCGCCTGGGTGAAACTCAGCCGCACCACATTGTTGCTGATCAGCACGACGCGCATAAAGGCCCGGCCCCTTCGCCATACAAGGGTGGCACCTCGCCTTGACCCTTCTCGGACCCCGCCGATATGGTGCGCCGGATCGCGGCACATGCAAACACCGCCGCCGCAGGAGAATTTGTTTGGGCGTCCTTGCCAATCTGCCCGAGAAGCTGCGCGCGGAGACCCCGCCTGGCCACGAGGATGCGTTGGCGCGTCTGGTGTCGCTCGTGGCGTCCGACCTTGCGGAATGCAACCGTGCGATCGTGGCCCGGATGGACAGTTCGGTCCCGCTGATCCCCCAGCTGGCCGCTCATCTTGTGGCCGCCGGCGGCAAGCGGATCCGCCCGCTGCTCACGCTGGTGTCCGCGCGCATGTGCGGCTACGGCGGCAAGCGCCACGTGGACCTGGCGGCCTGCGTGGAGTTCATCCATACCGCCACATTGCTCCATGACGACGTTGTCGACGAAAGCCTGCTGCGCCGCGGGCTTGCCAGCGCGAACGCCATTTTCGGCAACAAGGCGTCGGTGCTGGTGGGCGACTTCCTGTTCGCCCGCGCCTTTCAACTCATGGTGTCCGACGGGTCCTTGAAGGTGCTCGACATTCTGTCGCGCGCCGCCGCCACGATTGCGGAGGGCGAGGTGATGCAGTTGGCCACGCAAAACGACCTGTCGACCAACGAGACGCAGTATCTCGACGTTATCCGCGGCAAGACCGCCGCCTTGTTTTCGGCCGCCTGCGAGGTGGGCGCCGTGGTGGCGGAGCGGCCGGACGCCGAGGCCCAGGCGCTGGTGGCCTACGGCACGCATATCGGCATGGCATTCCAACTCGTGGACGACGCGCTGGACTATGCGGCCGACCAGGCCGTGTTGGGAAAAACCGTGGGCGACGATTTTCGTGAGGGCAAGATCACGCTGCCCGTGCTGGTGGCGTATGCAGCAGGCACGGAGGAAGAACGCGTGTTCTGGCGCCGGACCATCGAGGACAGTGAGCAGACCGATGCCGATCTGGACCGAGCGTTCGGGTTGATCGAACGCTACGACGCCATCGGCGCCACGTTGCGCCGTGCCACAGTGTTCGCGGCCGATGCCCAGCGCGCACTGCGTATTTTCCCGCCAAGCGCGTATCGCGAGGGGCTGGAGGCGGTGGCCGATTACACGGTAAGCCGCCTACGCTGACGTCGGGCTCGTGGCGGCGTGGAAACGTTTCTTTAATTCTTTTGTGGTGTTCTCCCGGAAGTCACATCCCGGAGGCTCTCAGCAATGCCGAACGTCACACGCCGAACCACCCTTGCCCTTGCCGCCGGTGCCATCGGCCTCGCCACACCGCACGTGGCCCGCGCCGCCACGCGCCAGGTGAAGCTGGGCCTCAGCAACAACCTCGTCTCCCCTTTCGGCCGCGGTGCACTTGCGCTCAGCGCCGCCGTTGCGGCCGATCCGGTGGTGGGCCGCGTGTTGCGGATCGCCGTTCATCCGAATTCTGCCTTGGGGGACGATCCCAGCGTGCTCAAAGGATGCATCGCCGGCACGGTGGACATGGCGGTGCTGGCCGGGTCGATCATCAGCAATGTCGTGACGGAGCTTGCGGTGCTGAACGCGCCGTTCCTGTTTCGCGAAGCATCTCAGGCCCGTGCGGTGCTGGATGGCCCGATGGGCGAGGACTTCCAGTCGGTCGCCCGCAAACGGGACGTGCACGTGCTGTCCTGGGGCGAAAACGGCGTCCGCCAGGTCACTGCCGGCCAGCCTGTCCGCAGCCCGGCGGACCTCAAGGGCCTCAAGATCCGCGTGCCGCAATCGGAGATCATGCTCGAGGGCTTTCGCGCCTTGGGCGCCGACGCCAGCCCGTTGAGCTGGTCGCTCGTCCGCGATGCCATCGTTCGCGGCCAGTTCCAGGCGCAGGAGAACGCCATCGCCACCATCGAGGCCAGCAAGATCTATGAGGTGCAGAGCCATCTTTCGCTGACCTCACACATCTACGACCCCGCCGGCTTCCTGTGCTCGGGCGACGTTCTGGAGGATCTGTCGGCCCCCGAACGCGCGGCGCTGCTGGCCTGTGCGAAACAGGCCGCCCTGCTGACCCGCGAACTCTGTGACGCCGCCGACCGGGAAGGTGTGGCCAGGCTGCGCGCCACCGGCATGACAGTGATCACCGATGTGGATTTGCCCGCGTTCCGTGCCAGCGCCCGCCCCTTCGTTGAAAGCCTGGGTGCCAAATACGGCGCCGACCGTGTGGCAAGCCTGTTGCGGCTCCAAAGCTGAACAGCGCCAAAACTTGGCCGGCCTCTCGGGAGACGCTTTCAAAATGCAGGCACTGTTGTCGATCAAAACCCGCATCATGGGCGGTTTCGCTCTGATGCTGATGCTCCAGATCGGAGTGGGTGCCGCCGTCTGGCGGGTGGAACGGCAGGTTCAGGTCGCGACCGGCCTGGACCTCGAAGCTCAAACCCGTGCCACCGCGATGGAGATGGTCGCAAGCCAGCTGCTGGCGACTCAGCTTCGTGTGTCCGAATATTTGCGAAGCGGCAGTGCCGCCGATCGCACCAAGCTTGAGGCTGCGTTGTCCACGCTCGACCGATTGGTGGCCGCCGCCGGCAGCTTCGGTGACCAAAAAGAAAACGCGATCGCCGCTGTGCGACACGACCTTGTCTCGGCGTTGCAGGCGGCCCTGCAGTTTCGCGATGCCGGTGTGTTGTTGGAGCAGTCGGGAACCGAGATGGCGAATGCCATGACGGGGCTTGCCCAGGCAGCCATCAAGGCGCCCGAACGCGCTGTTGTGGATTCCGCCGTCGCCATCGTCGCCGCCAGCGTGCCGGTGGTGTCCGCCATCGGCCGCGCATCCGCCGCCGATGCCACCCAGGACGAGACCCGCATCGTTGATGGCGCATCGGAGCTGAAGGCAGGGCTTCTCGCCCTGCGCCAGGACGCCACCGCAACGCCGCGCCTTCTGCGGCTCATCGGCACGGCCCTCACCGCTGTCGACGGCCTGACGCCCAGTCTTGAAGCGATGCGGGCGGGCAAGGCGGCGCGTTCCGACGTCCAGGCACAGCTCGACCGTGACGTGGCCCGGGTTCAGACCATTGTGTCGGCGCGAAACCTGGAGATCCGCGCGGTGCGCGACAGCAGCCGGAAGGATGCGTTGGGAGCGCAAGCGGATGTGGTGAACACGATCATGGTCGCAGCCGGCGCCGCCGTGCTGCTCGGCGTCTCCCTGACCTTGCTCGTCGGGCTGTCCATCACCCGCCCGATCGGTCGTCTGGCGTCCGCCATGCGCGGCATCGCCGATGGCGCGCTCGATCGCGACGTGCCGGATGCGCGACGCAGGGACGAATTGGGCTTGATGTCCCAGGCCGTTCAGGTTTTCAAAACCAACATGATCGAGGCTCGGCGCCTCGCCGCGGAACAGGAGCAGCAAAAGCAGGAGGCGGCCCGCCAGCGCCGGCAGTCGCTGCACGACACCGCTGACGGCTTCGAAGAGAAGGTCGGTGGCCTCGTCTCGCTGCTTGCCTCCGGCGCCGTCATGCTGCAAGGCACCGCCCAAACGATGTCGCAGACCGCCGCGCGTGCCAATCAGCAAGCCGGCTGCGTGGCCTCGGCGGCCGTCACCGCGACCGAAGGCGTCCAGACCGTGGCGGCAGCGGCGGAGCAGCTCAGCGCCTCAATCCGCGAGATCGGCGAGAATGCCACGCGCTCGTCGCAAATCAGCGACGCCGCCGTGGCGGGCGTGCGGCAGACCGACGCGATTGTCCAGGCGCTCGCCCAGGGCGCCAACAAGATCGGCATGATCGTCGGGGTCATCACCGACATCGCCCGCCAGACCAATCTCCTGGCGTTAAACGCCACAATCGAGGCGGCACGGGCAGGCGACGCCGGCAAAGGCTTCGCGGTGGTGGCGGGCGAGGTGAAGGGCCTGGCCATGCAGACCGCCAAGGCCACCGGAGCGATCGGACAGCAGATTGGCGAAATTCAGGACTCGACCGCCAAGGCGGTGCTTGCGATCAGCAGGATCGGCGCCACGATCGAACAGGTGAGCGCCATCGCCTCCGCCATCGCCGCCGCCGTGGAAGAACAAAGCGCGGCCACGCTCGAAATTGCCCGCAGTGTGCAGCAAACCGCGACCAGCACGGACGGGGTCTCGAACAGCATCAGCATCGTGCGCTTCGCCACGGATGAAACCGGGCTGGTCGCCGATCAGCTTCTGGTAGCAGCCAACGATCTGTCAGCCCGGTCCACCGCGCTGGGCGTGGAGGTGGCGCATTTCGTGAGCGGAGTCCGAGCAGCTTGACGCTGCTTGGAGCCTGATGATTTAGAGTAGACAAAATCATCAGGCTCTAACTTGTTGTTTTATCGATCATGATGCGTTTGGGTGAAGCAACCCAGACGCATCATGATCTAGACGGACACGCCGCAGGCGCTCCCACCCGCGGGCGGCTGGCGTGCCCCCGCGGGCGGCTGGCGTGATCGGTCAGGCGTGCCGCAGCTCCATCGTTACATCGGCCAATCCCTTCTCAATCCCGTCCAGCATCAGAGTGACTTCGTCCTTTGTGATGATCAGCGGCGGCGAGAAGGCGAGGCCGCCGACCGGCACGCCACGTACGATGACGCCGTGGCTTTCGCACGCCTTCATCAGGCGGGGCACGAGTTTCAGACCGGGGTCGAAATTGGCCTTCGTGGTCTTGTCCGAGACCATTTCGAAGGCGCCGATCATGCCGGTGCCGCGCACTTCGCCGATGAGCTCGTGACCTTCGAAGCGGCGGCGGATTTCGGATTGCAGATAGGGCCCGACGGTGCGGACATGGCCGCCGATATCGGTCTCGTCGTAGATCTTCAGCGTCTCGATGGCCACCGCCGCCGGCACCGGGTGGCCGGAATAGGTGTAGCCGTGGCCGAACGTGCCGATGACGTGGCTTTCCTCGGCCAGGCCCTGGAACACCCGCTCGTTCACCATCACGGCGGAGATCGGAAGATAGGACGAGCTGAGCGCCTTGGCGCAGACCAGAATGTCCGGCTCGATATCCAGCGTCTGCGTGCCCCAGTAATTGCCGGTGCGCCAGAAGCCGCAGATGACTTCGTCGACGACCATCAGCACGTCGTATTTCTTCAGCACGGCCTTGATCTTGGGAAAGTAGCCCTTGGGCGGCAGGATCACGCCGCCGGCGCCCATGATGGGCTCAGCCCAGAACGCGGCCACCGTCTCGGGACCTTCGGCCAGGATCAGTTTTTCAAGCTCGTCGGCGCAGCGTGTGGCGAATTCGTCCTCGGTTTCACCGGGCAGGCCGGCCTGGTAGAAATGCGGCGCCATGGTGTGGAGAAAGCGATCGAGCGGCGCATCGAAGCTGCGGTGGTTGACGGCAAGGCCGGTGAGCGAGGCCGCGGCCAGGGTGATGCCGTGATAGCCCTTCACGCGGCCGATCAGCTTTTTCTTCTCAGGCCGGCCGAGGGAGTTGTTGAAATACCAGACCATCTTGATGGCGGTGTCGTTGGCTTCCGAGCCGGAATTGGCGAAGAAGACCTTGCTCATCGGCACCGGCGCCCGGGCGATCAGCATCTCGGCCAGGTCGATCATCGGCACATGCGACTTGGCGGTGAACGAATGATAGAATGGCAACTTGCGCATCTGCGCCGCCGCCGCCTGGACGAGGCGTTCGTTGGAAAAGCCGAGCGAGGCGCACCACAGGCCGGCCACGCTGTCGATATAGGCTTTGCCGCTTTCGTCGAACACGCGCACGCCCTCGCCGCGGTCGATGACCAGCGGGCCGTTCGACAGATGCGACTTCAGGTCCGTGTAGGGATGCAGCACATGGGCGGCATCGCGGGCTTCCGGCGAGTTCGGGCGCAAGGCTGAATCGAGCGGCGGGGTCATGATGGCCTCATCTGGCTGCGTGATGGGAAAAGCATAGGCCCGCCTGCGCGCGATGGGGAAGCGCAAGATCGCTTGATTCCCATCGCCGGGTGAACATGCGAGAATGCGTGAGGCTGGCGATCAAGGATTCGGCAATGCGGTTTTGGCGGGGCGTGAAGCGGCGGTTGCGCGATGCGGTGGCACCCTGCGTGTTCCTGGCGCTGGCCGGCTATTTTCTGTGGAGCGCCACCCAGGGCGATCGGGGCCTGAACGGCGCCGGCGAGCGCCAGGTGGCGTTGGAGGCGATGAAGCTGGACGTGGCGCGCGCCGACGCGGAAAAGCTGGTGTGGGAACGCCGTGTGGCCGCCATGCGCGCGCAAAACCTCGACCGGGACGCGCTGGATGAGCGGGTGCGCGACCGGCTGAGCCTGTCTTCGCCCACCGACATCATCATCATGTATCCGCCGGGCCAGAAGCTGTTCTGATCAGGCGTGGCTGTCCGGCAGGGCCTGCAACGTGGCGATCGGCGACAGCAGAACGATTGCGGCCTGCGCCAGAAAGCCGGCGCCGGCCAGCAGGATGGCCCATTGCAGCCCATACCGCGCGCCCACGAAGCCGCCCAATGCCGCGCCGATCGGCCGGGCGCCGAAGCCCACCATCATGAACAGCGCGGACACGCGGCCGAGCATCGCCGTGGGGGTCACGGCCTGGCGCAAGGTGGTCTGGCCGATGGTCCATAGGATGGGGCCGAAGCCGAAGAGGAAGAAGCTGATCAGCGGCAGTGCCAGACCCAGACCCGAACCTAAATCCTGGGACCAGCGGCTGGCGATCATCACCGCGATGGCCAGAACCGAACCCAAGGGGCCACACACGATGAATCGGCCGATGGTCATGTGCCGCAACAGGACCGGTGCGGCCATCGCGCCGCACATCATACCGGCGCCATAGGCGGCAAGGGTGATGCCCACGCCCTCCGCGGCAAGCCCCAGTGTTTGGACCGCATACAGCACATAGACCGACTGCAAGACGAACCAGGACGTGTTCCACACGATCGCGGTCCCCATGATGGCGCGCAGCAGCGGTTGGGCGCGCACGAAGGCAAGCCCCGCCGCGAGATCGGCGCCGATCCTGCGCTGCGGGGCCGGCGCCGTGTGCGGCTCGGGGATGCCGGCCAGCAACGCCACGGCGACCAGGGACAGCACGGCCGCCACGATGAAGGCGGTGCCGCCGCCGAGCCATGTGACCACGACCCCCGCAAGGCCCGGCCCCGCCGTGAACGCAAGGCTGCGGGCGAGTTCGAGCCGGGTGTTGGCGGCACCGAAATCCGCGCGCGCCACCAGGCCGGGCACCAGCGCCGGCGCCGCCACGCTGAACACCACGGTCCCCGTGGCGGTGGCGGCGCCGATGAGTGCCAGCAGCTTCAGGGTCAGCAGGTCCGCCCAGAGCAGCAACGGCAACGCCAGCAGGGCTGCGGCGCGAAACAGCTCGGCCGCAGCCATCATGCGTCGGCGCCGCAGACGGTCCGCCAGCAGGCCGGCGGGCAGCGACAGCAGCAGAAAGGGTAGGGTCTGGGCCGCGGACAGCAGGCCGGTTTGTGCGGCCCCCGCGCCCATCGCGAGCACGGCGATGATGGGGGAGGCCGCGAGTGCCATCTGCTCGGCGCTTTGGGCAGCGAGATTGGACAACGCGAGGCGCTGGAACGAGGCGGGCAACGACACTCTGACGCTCCTTTTTATGCACAGACCGCCATCATGGCGGGCGCCGCCGCTGCCGGACATCCGTTCCTTGCGCCCGTATGCTTGCCGCCTCCGCGTGCGCACGAACAGGACAGGCCCGATTCTGGTTCGAAAATGTCGCGCGTGGCTCCATTGCGGACATGTTCGGTGGTGAGAAGCGCAGTTTTGCGTGAGGCTCAATGGTTTAACCAATTTATGGTTAACCAAGTCTATTGCATTGCAGCAAAACAGTTTTTTGCCACCCATCGCTTGCAGCCTACCTTTGAGGCCGCTACGTGTTGGCCAGAAATCGGCAGGGAGCGGCTTCGATGGCGCAGGTAGAAACCCGCAAGAAATCCAAGGGGCGCCCCGCGTCCAACCAGGCGCTGACACAGGACCAGCTGATGCGCGGGTATCGCGACATGCTGTTGATCCGACGCTTCGAGGAAAAGGCCGGCCAGCTTTACGGCATGGGTCTCATCGGCGGCTTCTGCCACCTGTATATCGGCCAGGAGGCCGTGGTGGTGGGTCTGCAGATGACGTTGAAGCCGGGCGACGAGGTCATCACCTCCTACCGCGATCACGGCCATATGCTGGCCACCGGCATGGAGGCGCGCGGCGTGATGGCCGAGTTGACCGGCCGCGAGGGCGGCTATTCGCGCGGCAAGGGCGGCTCGATGCACATGTTCAGCAAGGAGAAGAACTTCTTCGGCGGGCACGGCATCGTGGGCGCGCAGGTGAGCCTGGGGACGGGCCTTGCGTTCTCCAACTGGTATCGCAAGAACGACAACGTGTCGGTGACGTATTTCGGCGACGGCGCTTCCAACCAGGGCCAGGTGTTCGAGAGTTTCAACATCGCGGCCCTGATGAAGCTGCCGGTGATCTTCGTGATCGAGAACAACAAATACGGCATGGGCACGTCGGTGGAGCGGGCGACGGCGAGCCACGACCTGTCGCAGAACGGGGCACCCTGGGGCATCCGTTCGGCCAAGGTGGACGGCATGGACCTGGAGGCCGTGCACGCCGCCGCCGAGGTGGCCGTGGCGCATTGCCGGGCGGGTAACGGCCCGTTTCTGCTCGAGGTCGAGACCTATCGCTATCGCGGCCACTCGATGTCGGACCCCGCGAAGTATCGCAGCCGCGACGAGGTGCAGAAGATGCGCACCGAGCACGACGCGATCGAAAGCGTGCGCCACAAGCTCGAGGCGCTCGGCGTGGATGCGGCTGCGTTCAAGGCGGTCGATGACGAGGTGAAGGCGATCGTGACCGAGGCGGCGGCGTTCGCACAGTCCAGCCCCGAGCCCGATCCGTCAGAGCTTTGGACCGATATTCTGGTGGAGGGCTGAGGCCGTGGGCGTGCAAATCCTGATGCCGGCGCTGTCGCCGACAATGACCGAAGGCAAGCTGTCGCGCTGGCTCAAGAAAGAGGGCGACGCGATCAAGGCCGGTGATGTGATCGCCGAGATCGAGACCGACAAGGCGACGATGGAGGTCGAGGCCGTCGATGAGGGCGTGCTCGGCAAGATCCTGGTGCCCGAGGGGACCGAGGGCGTGGCCGTCAACGCGCCGATCGCCGAACTGGAAGGCGAGGGCGGTGGCGTGGCCGAACCCACGCAGGCAGCGCCCGTGGCCGCCCAGGCTCCTCAGCCCGCGTCTGCGCCCAAGCCTGCGTCTGCCGATACAACCAAGGTTTCCGTGTCGGCCGAGGCGGATCGCGATTGGGGGCCAACCAAACCCACCACGGTGCGCGAGGCGTTGCGGGATGCCATGACGCTGGAGATGCGGCGGGACGAGAACGTGTTCCTGCTCGGCGAGGAGGTGGCACAGTATCAGGGCGCCTACAAGATCAGCCAGGGCATGCTGGACGAGTTCGGCGACCGCCGCGTGATCGACACGCCGATCACCGAGCATGGCTTTACCGGCATGGCCGTGGGGGCCGCGATGAACGGGCTGCGCCCGATCGTGGAGTTCATGACGTTCAACTTCGCCATGCAGGCGATCGACCAGATCATCAACTCGGCCGCCAAGACGCTGTACATGTCGGGCGGCCAGATGGGCTGCCCCATCGTGTTCCGCGGCGCCAACGGGGCCGCCAGCCGCGTGGGCGCGCAGCACAGCCAGTGCTATGCGAGCTGGTATGCGCATTGCCCCGGCCTGAAGGTCGTGGTGCCCTGGTCGTCCGCTGATGCCAAGGGCCTGCTGCGCGCCGCCATTCGCGATCCGAACCCGGTGGTGTTCCTCGAGAACGAAATTCTCTACGGCCAAAGCTTCGAATGCCCGACGGACGAGGATTTCATCCTGCCCATCGGCAAGGCGAAGGTCGAACGCGCGGGTGAGCATGTCACGATCGTGGCGTTCTCCATCATGGTGGGCGTGGCTTTGAAGGCGGCCGAGACGTTGGCCGCGCAGGGCAT
The DNA here is from genome assembly GCA_025362815.1 of Rhodospirillales bacterium. Taxonomy (GTDB): domain Bacteria; phylum Pseudomonadota; class Alphaproteobacteria; order Acetobacterales; family Acetobacteraceae; genus CAIQQQ01. The sequence continues at coordinate 27,442 of JANYFG010000031.1, read as the reverse complement.
ATCGGCCGAGGTGATCAATCTGCGCACCATCCGGCCGCTGGATATCGCCACCATCGTGGCGTCGGTCAAAAAGACCAATCGCGTGGTGACGGTGGAAGAGGGTTGGCCCACCGCGGGGATCGGGGCTGAGATCAACATGCAGGTGATCGAGCATTGCTTTGACTGGCTGGACGCGCCGCCGATGCGCGTGGCGGGGCTGGACGTGCCGTTGCCGTATGCCGCCAATCTGGAAAAACTGTGTCTGCCACAGCCGGATTGGGTGGTGGACGCCGTGAAGAAGATCGTCTGAAGCCGGCTGCCTGAAGGAACGAGCGACATGGCCACGAATATCCTGATGCCGGCGTTGAGCCCGACGATGACCGAGGGCACGCTGGCGCGCTGGTTGAAGAAAGAAGGCGACGCGATCAAGGCGGGCGACGTGATCGCGGAGATCGAGACGGACAAGGCGACGATGGAGGTCGAGGCCGTCGATGAAGGCGTGCTCGGCAAGATCCTGGTGGCGGATGGCACCGAGGGTGTGGCCGTGAACGCGCCGATCGCCATTCTGATCGAGGCCGGTGAGGCGGTGCCGTCCGAGGCTGCGCCGGTTGCCGCCGCGCCGCCGGCTGCTGCTTTAGCGCCGCCTCCGGCTGCTGGCGAGGCGGCGAAAGCCGTGCCGGACTCGGCACCGCCGATGGCGCAGCCGGCTTCGGCCGCCGCGGGCGATCGTGTCGTGGCCTCGCCTTTGGCCAAGCGCATGGCGCAGCAGGCGGGCGTTGATCTGTCTGCCTTGAAGGGGTCCGGCCCGCATGGCCGCATCGTGAAGGCGGATGTCGAGGCGGCGTCCAAGGGCGGTGCCAAGGCTGCTCCCCCAGTGGCCGCACCCGCCGCCGCCGCCGCGCCTGCCGCCAAGGCGCCGGCGCCGGCGCCCGTGGCTGCGAAAATGCCTTCGCCCGCGATTACCGCGCCGCACACCACGGTTGCCAACAGTTCGATGCGCAAGGTGATCGCGCGCCGGCTGTCGGAAGCCAAGGCCACCGTTCCGCACTTCTATGTTTCGATGGACATCGAGATCGACGCGCTGCTAAGCTGCGGGCGGATCTGAACGCGCGCAGCCCCAAGGAGGGGGCCGGGGCGTTCAAGCTGTCGGTGAACGACCTGGTGATCAAGGCCGCCGCCGCCACGCTGAGGCGCATTCCGCGGGTGAACGCCAGCTACACTGAGGATGCGACGATCCTTTACGATGACGTGGATATCTCGGTTGCGGTGTCGATCGACGATGGGCTGATCACGCCGATCATCCGCAAGGCCGATATCAAAGGTCTCGCCGCCATCAGCACCGAGATGAAGGACCTCGCGGCGCGGGCGAAGTCCGGCAAGTTGAAGCCGGAGGAGTTCCAGGGCGGCGGGTTCTCGATTTCCAACATGGGCATGTTCGGCGTTTCCAACTTCGCCGCCATCATCAACCCGCCGCAGGCCGCCATTCTGGCGGTGGCGGCGGGCACGCAGCGCGCCGTGGTGAAGAACGGCGAGCTGGCTGTCGCCACGGTGATGACCTGCACGCTGAGTGTGGATCACCGCGTGGTGGATGGGGCGTTGGGGGCCGAATGGCTCGCCGCGTTCAAGAAGATCGTCGAAGACCCGCTGAGCCTGATGCTGTGACCGTGATCCTTCGCGATGCGACCACGGCGGATGCGAAAACCATCGCCGGGTTCGTGCGCGCGCTCGCTGATTTCGAAAAGCTCCTGCACGAGGCGGTGGCGACGGACATCGATTTCGCCCACGCCATCGCGTCGGGCAAGATCGAGGCTCTGATCGCGGAGATCGACGCAACGCCGGTGGGATTTGCGCTGTGGTACTGCACGTTCAGCACCTTCACGGGGCAGCAGGGCCTGTATCTCGAAGACCTGTTCGTGGTGCCGGAGCAACGCGGCCACGGGATTGGAAAGACCATGCTGCGCGATCTCGCCCGGCGTGCGCTGGCTTCGGGATGTTCGCGGGTGGAGTGGTCGGTGCTCGACTGGAACAAGCCGGCCGTTGATTTCTACCGCGCGATCGGGGCGGTGCCGATGGATGAATGGACCGTGCAACGGATGGATCGCGGGGCGCTCGCAGCGCTCGCCGAGTAAGGATTTTCCAAGATGGCAGACCAGAACTTCGATGTCGTGGTGCTCGGCGGCGGACCGGGCGGTTATGTGGCGGCCATTCGCGCGGCCCAGCTTGGCATGACGGCGTGCGTGATTGAGCGGGAGAACCTGGGCGGCATCTGCCTCAACTGGGGCTGCATTCCCACGAAGGCGTTGCTGCGCAGCTCCGAGATCAACCATCTGCTGCATAATCTGAAGGATTTCGGTTTCAGCGCGGACAATATCCGGTTCGATCTCGCGGCGATCGTCAAGCGTTCGCGCGGGATTGCCAAGCAACTGTCGGCGGGCGTCACGCATCTTTTGAAGAAGAACAAGGTGGCCGTCATCATGGGCACCGGCAAGCTGGCCGGCAAAGGTGTGGTCTCCGTCGAGAGCGACGGCAAACCCAAGGTGACGGTGGCGGGCAAGCACATCGTTCTGGCCACCGGGGCGCGGGCGCGTCAGATCCCGGGGTTGGAGGCGGATGGCAGGCTGGTGTGGTCCTACCGTGAGGCGATGGTGCCGGCGGCGATGCCGAAATCGCTGCTGGTGATCGGCTCGGGCGCCATCGGCATCGAGTTCGCCTCGTTCTACCTGAACATGGGCGCCGCTGTGACTGTGGTTGAGGTGATGGACCGCGTGCTGCCGGTGGAGGACGAGGAGATCTCGGCGTTCGCCCGGAAGGCGTTCGAGAAGCAGGGCATGAAGATCATCACCGGCGCCGCGGTGAAGGGGCTTAAGAAAGGCGCCGACAGCGTGACGGTGACGGTGGAATCCGGCGGAACGTCCCAGGAGATCACGGTGGACCGGGTGATCTCCGCCGTGGGCATCGTGGGCAACGTGGAGAATCTCGGCCTCGAAGGCACCGCCATCAAGGTGGAGCGCACCCATGTGGTGATCGACGAGTTTTGCCGCACCGGCGAGCCGGGCGTGTATGCGATCGGCGATCTCTGCGGCGCGCCCTGGCTTGCGCACAAGGCGAGCCACGAGGCGGTGGTGTGCATCGAGGCCATCGCCGGCCTGCATCCGCACCCGATCGACTGGACCAACATACCAGGCTGCACCTATTGCCGGCCGCAAGTGGCCTCCGTGGGGCTGACCGAGGCACGTGCGCGGGCCTTGGGTCACGAGGTGAAAATCGGCCATTTCCCCTTCATCGGCAACGGCAAGGCGATTGCCATGGGCGAGCCGGAGGGCATGGCCAAGACGGTGTTCGACGCCAAGACGGGCGAACTCCTGGGCGCGCACATGATCGGCGCCGAGGTGACGGAGATGATTCAGGGCTACACGATCGCGCGCACCCTGGAGGCCACGGAAGCCGAGTTGATGCACACGATCTTTCCGCATCCCACCGTCTCGGAAACGATGCATGAAGCCGTTCTTGACGCATACGGCCGCGCCATCCACTTCTAGCCAGCGGTCGAGTGTCCGTGCGGCGTTGGGCGAGGCCTGACCTACGGTAGGTGGTTTTTATGCGCGTTGAGATCAATCACGGGGCGTCGCGCCATCCGGAGAAGGCGCACCGGCCGGACAATCCCATCCAGCGCAAGCCGGACTGGATCCGGGTGAAGGCGCCCAATCATCCGGTCTACCATGAGACGCGTGAGCTGATGCGTTCGCATGGGCTGGTGACGGTGTGCGAGGAGGCGGCGTGCCCGAATATCGGGGAATGCTGGTCGCAGCGCCACGCCACGATGATGATCATGGGTGACACCTGCACGCGCGCCTGCAGCTTCTGCAACGTGCGCACGGGCATGCCGGAACCGCTCGATGCGTCCGAGCCCGCGCGGGTGGCGGATGCGGTGGCCAAGCTGGGTTTGCGCCATGTGGTGATCACCTCGGTCGATCGCGACGACCTCGCCGATGGCGGGGCGGCGCATTTCGCTGCCGTGATACGCGCGTTGCGGGCCGCGGCGCCTGCGACCACGATCGAGGTGCTGACGCCTGATTTCCTGCGCAAGCCGGGTGCGATGGAGGTGGTGGTCGATGCGCGGCCCGACGTTTTCAATCACAATTTGGAAACCGTGCCGCGGCTTTACCCCACCATCCGGCCCGGCGCGCGTTACTTCCAGTCGCTGCGCCTGCTCAGCCGGGTGAAGGAGATTGATGCCTCGATCTTCACGAAGTCCGGGCTGATGGTGGGGCTGGGGGAGACCAAGCCCGAGATTTCGCAGGTGATGGACGACCTCCGGGTGGCGGACGTCGATTTTCTCACCTTGGGCCAGTATCTGCAGCCCACCGTGAAGCACGCGGCAGTGGCCGAGTTCGTGACCCCGGCGGCGTTTGCCGATTACGCCTCGGTGGCCCGCGCCCGTGGGTTTCTGCTGGTGTCCGCCACGCCGCTCACGCGCAGCTCCTATCATGCGGATGCGGATTTCGCGGCGCTGACGGCCGCGCGCTCGGCCCAGCTGGCTGCAGCCTGAGCGATGCCAACGCACGCCGAGACCAAGATTGTGGCGCATTCCGCCGAGCAACTGTTTGATCTTGTGGCTGATGTTGGGAAATACCCGCAGTTTCTGCCGTGGTGCGTGGCGGCCAAGGTTCGCAGCCGCACCGAGACGGAGCAGGTGGCCGACCTCACCATCGGGTTCGGCCCGTTTCGCGAGAGCTTCACCAGCCGGGTGATCATGGAGCGGCCGAGCCTGATCAAGGTGCGTTACGAGAACGGCCCGTTCCGCTATTTGAACAATCAGTGGAAGTTCCAGCCGGACCCGCGCGGGTCCAGGGTGGATTTCTTCGTGGATTTCGAGTTCCGCTCGCGCCTTTTGCAGGCGGCGATCGGCGTGGTGTTCAACGAGGCGGTGCGCCGCATGGTGAACGCGTTCCTGAAGCGCGCGCATGACGTGTACGGGGCGCCCGCCCCAGTTGCCGTCCCAGTTGCCGTCCCGGCTGGCGCCACAGCTGCCGCACCGGTTGCAGCCCGGGCGACGAATGACACGTGACCCGTATCGCGTGACCTGTTTCGCATCTGATCGAAGGCGCACCGCGTAATGCAGACAGACGACGATCTGAAGGATCTGCTTGGCCGAGTGGCCGCGGGGGACCGCGATGCGCTTCGGGCGATCTATCTCAGGCAGTCCACACGTTTGTTTGGAATTGCCATGGCCATCCTGCGCGACCGCACCGCCGCCGCCGATGTTCTGCAGGAAGGGTTTCTGCGGGTGTGGCAGCGTGCCGGACAGTTCGACCCGGAACGCGGCGACGGTGCAACCTGGCTGTCGGCCATCGTGCGCTACGCCTCGCTCGATGCCGCCCGCGCCCGGGGGCGGGAGATCCCGACCGATGACCCAAGCCTGGGCGACACCATGGTGGAGCCGGAGGCCATCGGGCTGATCGCCGCCGATGAGGAGGGCAAGCTGTTGCGCGCCTGCCTTGAACGGCTGCCGGCCGCCAATCGCCAGGGCATCATCATGGCGTTTGTGCACGGGCTGTCGCATCCTGAGATAGCGGTGAAACTCGGCCAGCCGCTTGGCACCGTGAAATCCTGGATCAGGCGCGGTCTGCTCAATCTGCGGGAGTGCCTGACATGAGCGCGCTGCCCGATGATCCCGATGAACTCTCGATGGTTGCCGCCGAATACGTGATCGGCACGTTGGATGCGCGTGATGCCCTGCGGGTTGAGCGGGCGCTCGCCGGCAACGCGGCGTTGCGTGATCTGGTGCAGCGTTGGGAGAGGCATCTTGCGCCGTTGAACACGCTTGTGCCGCAAGAGGCGCCGCCGCCCGATCTCTGGGCGCGAATCGAGCGAGCGGTTTCGCCCGCGCGCGAGACGCCGCGCGCTGCGGCTTCGAAGCCGTCGGTGTTCCTGCGCCTGTGGCAGGGCTGGGCGCTGGGTGCCACCGCCGTTGCGGCAACGATGGCGTGGCTCGCCTTGGTTCCGCCGCAAGCCGCGCCGCGAATGATGACGGTACTGGTCTCCGATGCCTCGCAGGTGGCGTGGATGGCGGAGGTGGACCGTGGAGGCGGGCTGCGTCTGGCCGCGCTGGGCGGTCCGCTGGGCGCGCCGAACAACACCGCGCCGGAAGGCCGGGTATTGCAGCTTTGGGCGTTGCCCCCGGGTGCGACGGCGCCGACCAGCCTTGGCCTCGTGCCGCGCGGCTCCGAACAGATGACGATCTCGGTGCCCGCGGTGACCCCGGTGCCGGGCATGTTGATCGAGATCAGCCTGGAGCCGCCCGGCGGTTCGCCGGGGCCGCGTCCGACGGGGCCGGTGCTGTTTATCGGTCGCCTGAGCCAGGCGGGGCCGCCAGTCTGAGCCAGGCGGGGCCGCCGATCTGAGCTTTTCGGGGTCGGCCGTATGGGCTTCCTTTCACATCGCGGTGTTTCCTTTGTGCAAGCCGGAAGTCTCTCTCGAGATGTTCGGCATGCGCGCCGACAGGCGGGTTTCGGGTCTTGGCACGCTGCGGGACCACGGCGCGCGGGGTGGCGTTGTGCGTCGGTTGCTGCTTTGCTTTCCGTCTTCCGTCTTCGCAGGAATCTCGCCCTATGGTCCACGCTCCCACGCGCCCGCTGGCCGGCATGCCGCCGGTTCGCGTCAATCTGTATTCCGACACCCAGACCCGCCCGACCCCGGCCATGAAACAGGCCATGATGGAGGCCGAGACCGGCGACGAGCAGGGGGGGCTCGACCCCAGCATCGATGCGCTGTGCGACCGGATGGCGGCGCTGACGGGCAAGCAGGCGGCGGTGTTTCTGCCCAGCGGCACCATGTGCAATCAGATCGCACTTCTGGTGCACTGTCAGCGCGGCGACAATATTCTGGCGCATCGCACATCCCATATCCTGACCAGCGAAGGTGGCGGCACCGCGGCGCAGGCCGGCGCGCAGGTGATGCCGCTGGATGGCGCGGGCGGCCAGTTCTCGCCCGACACGTTGCGCGAGGCGTTGGCCCCAGGGTCGCGTCATGCGCCGACCCAGCGGCTGGTTTCGGTGGAACAGACCGCCAATCTCGGCGGTGGCACGGTGTGGTCGCTCGCCGATCTCACCGAGATCGCCGCCATCGCGCATGAAAACGGCATGGCGACGCATATGGATGGCGCGCGGCTGATGAATGCGGTGGTGGCGGCGGGGGTGCCGGCGGCTGAAATGGTGGCGGGCTACGACAGCGTGTGGCTGGATTTCACCAAGGGCCTGGGCGCGCCGCTGGGGGCCGTTCTGTGCGGCACGCATGCGTTCATCGACGAGGCCTGGCGCTGGAAGCAGCGCATGGGGGGCGCGCTTCGCCAGGGCGGCATTTGCGCGGCGGGCTGCACCTACTCCCTAGATCATCACGTCGACCGGCTGGCGGACGACCATGTGAATGCGGCCACGCTGGCGCGCGGGCTTGCGCAGCTGCAGGGCATCACGGTGCAGGCGCCGCAGACCAACCTGGTGTTCTTCGACACGTCCGGCACCGGGCGCACCGCCGGCGATGTCGCGCATGATCTGCGGATGAAGGGCGTGATGGTGTCCACGATGGGGACCTATCGCGGCCGCGCCTGCACGCATCTGGATGTCGACGCCGCCGGGATCGAGACGGCGCTGTCGGTGTTCCGCGAGGTTCTCGCAGCTTAGAGCCTGATGATTTAAAGTAAACAAAATCATCAGGCTCTAACTTGTTGTTTTATCGATCATGTTAATGCGTTTGGGTGAAGCAACCCAAACGCATCATGATCTAGATCATGGCTACGCGGCGAGGGCGGTATCGGCGCGCATGGCGTCGGCCAGCAGGGCGTAGCTTCTGACCCGGGCCGCCTTGTCGTGCAGGGTGGTCAGCACGGCGATCTCGTCGACCCCGGTCTGGGCGGCGAGATCGCGCAGGCGCGCGGCCACATGGTCCGGCGTGCCGTAAAGCGCGGTTTGGCGCATACGGGCGATCTTTGCCGCCTCCGCCTCGCTCAGCGCGGTGGCTTCGGCTTCCTCGGGCGAGGGCAGGGCGGTGTAGACCCCGCGGTCCCGCCCCAGCCGCCACACGGCGCGGGACGTGAAATGGCGCTCGGCCTCGGCCTGGGTTTCCGCCGTCATCGCCCACACGGTGATGGCGGCGATGGGGGTGGGGAACCGGGCGCTGGGGCGGTAGCCGGTGCGGTAAAGGTCGATCGCCTCCGCGGCGCCGCGCCCGTCCGTGATGAAATGGGCGAAACAATAGGGCAGGCCGAAATGCGCCGCGACCTGGGCGCCGTAGTCGCTGCTGCCCAGAATCCATGGCTCCGGCGTGGTGTCGCCCTGCGGCTGGGCGATAATGCTGCGATGCGGATGGCGTTCCACCAAGGGCTCTCCAGCGATCCAGGCGAGAAGGTCGCGGATCTGGGCGGGAAACTGATCGGCGTCGCCATGCGGGTTGAGCGCCTGGGCGGTAAGGCCGTCTGAGCCCGGGGCGCGGCCGAGGCCCATGTCGATGCGCCCGGGGGCGATGGCATCCAGCACGCGGAACTGCTCGGCCACCTTCAGCGCGGCGTAATGGGGCAGCATCACGCCGGCGCTGCCCACGCGGATGCGCTGGGTGGTGGCGGCGATGGCGGCCATGAGAACTTCCGGCGCGGTGCCGGCCTGGCTCGCGGAATTATGGTGCTCGGCCACCCAGTAGCGATGATAACCGAAACGCTCGCACGCCTGCGCGAGCGCGATCGACTCCTGGATGGAGGACGCGGGGGAGCGACCGGTGACGACGGTGGACTGGTCGAGGACGGACAGGCGCATGGATCGGGCCTTCAAAAAGCGACATGCCCAAATGTCGCACGCAACGCCGCCCAGACAAGGCCGCCTGCGAGAAAGCCGACCAGCGTGCCGTTGATGCGCACATATTGCAGGTCTGGCCCGATGCGCAGTTCCAGCCGGTCTGTGATGGTCTCGGCGTCCCAGCTGCTCACCACGCCGCTGATGAACACTTCGAGCTGCGCGCGGGCGGCGGGCATCAGGGGTGTGACGACGCTTTCCACGGCGCGTTGCAGGCGGGCGCGGGCGGCGGGGTCGGCTTGCAGCATCGTGCCGAAATTTGCGAGCGCGCTTTCGAACAGCCCCACCGAATGGCCGTTGGGGCGGCCGGCATCGGCTTCGATGGCCATGCGCAGGCGCGACCAGACGTCGCTGATCCAGGCCTGGATGGTGTCGTGCGTGAGGACGCGACGCACCGCGGCCCCTATTTCGGCGGCGCGGGCCGGCTCGTTCTCGATGCGGGCGATCTCGCGGCGCACCCATTCGTCGAAGGCCTCGCGCAGATCGGAATCATGGGCCTGCATGCGGGTGAGCTCGGTGTGGATGAGGGTCATGGCCCGGCGGGCCACGGTGGCGCCGACGGCCCAGCCGACGAGCCGGCCACCCTGTTCGCGCACGCGTTCCTCGATGGTGGTGCGCAGCGCCTCCTCGCGTTCGCCGAGCAGCTTGCGGAGTTCGACGAGGATGAAGCCGAACACCTCCTGGTGGCGGCCGCCTTCCATCAGGCCGCGCAGGGCCCGGCCGACGACGCGCCCGGAGGCTTCGCCGCCGAGGATACGCGGGATGAGGCGCCCGGCGACGCGGCGTGCGCGGCCGTCTTCGATGGTGGCGAGAATGCGGGGTAGCAGCGAGGCCAGCGCCTCGGCGGCGGGTCGGGTGGAGCGGGGGTCGGCCAGAAACTGCGTGACGATGCCCGACAGGTCCAGCCGCGACAGGGTCCGGGAAATCTCGGCCTCGGTGAACACGTGGCCCGCCACGAAGCGGCCGAGCGCGCGGCCGAGGCGGGCCTTCTGTTGCGGGATGATCGCGGTGTGCGGCACCGGAATGCCGAGCGGATGGCGGAACAGGGCAGTGACGGCGAACCAGTCGGCGATGCCGCCCACGAAGCCTGCCTTGGCCGAGGCCTGGAGCCATTCGATGAGGGTTTCGGAGGCCATGCCCGGGGGGATCGCGTAGCTGGCCAGGGTGATGGCGGCCATCAGCAGCAGGAGCCCGGTGGCGAAGGCCCGGTGCCGTGCCAGGCTGCGTCGGGCCGCGATGTCCGGATCGGGGACTTCCGGGTCTGGTTGCTCGTGATCTTGCATGCGCCAGCTTTAGCGTATTGGGATTTCGTCTGCCATCCAGGCTGGATGCCTTGCCCGGATGTTAGCATCCGGTTGACGTTATGATGCCATGATCACAAGACATCGTCCGGTCTGAAGGAGATGCCGATGGACTGGACGCGCGCGAAAGTGCTGGTGACGGGCGGGGCCGGGTTCCTCGGCTCCAATCTGTGTCACGCCCTTGCAGAACGTGGTGCGAAGGTGACGGCGCTGGATGGTTTTCTGTTCGGCGGCGGCGCCAACCCCGCCAACCTCGACGGCTGCCAGGTGGAGCTCGTGCGCGCCGACATTCGCGAGGGGGATCTGCGCCCGCTGTGCGAGGGTGTGGACGTGATTTTCAATCTTGCCGCGCAGACCAGCCATATGGGCGGGCAGCGCGACCCGCTGGCCGATATCGCCGTCAATGCCGTGGCGCAGGTGCGGCTGATCCAGGCGGCCCGGGAGGCGGCGCCCCATGCGGTGGTGGTGCATGCCTCCACCCGGCAGTTCTATGGCCGGCCGATCCGGCTGCCCGTGGATGAGACCCACCCCGTGGCGCCGCCGGACGCCAATGGCGTGTCGAAATTCGCCGGCGAGCAATATTGGATGATCGAGCATCGCACGGCCGGGCGGCCGGTGGTGAGCCTTCGCCTGACCAACTGCTACGGCCCGCGCCTGCGCATCCGCGATGCACGGCAGACGTTTCTGGGCATCTGGATCCGCTGCGTGCTGGAGGGCAGGCCGTTCGAGGTGTGGGGTGGGTCGCAATTGCGCGACATGGCGTATGTGGACGACGTGACGCAGGCGTTTCTGCGCGCGGCATCAACGCCCGCCTGTCATGGCAACGTTTACAATCTGGGCGGGTCGCCGCCGGCCTCGCTGCTGGAGATCGCGGAATTGACGGTGCGTGAGGCCGGTGGCGGGGCGCATTTCACCACGCGTGAGTTTCCGCAGGATCGTGCCGCCATCGATATCGGCAGTTATCATGCCGATGACAGCGCGTTTCGGGCCGCCACGGGCTGGGCGCCCGAGGTGTCGTTGCAGGAGGGCATCGCGCGTTCGCTGGACTGGTATCGCACCCGGCTTGCGGCTTATTTGTGAGAGTTGAAAGATGAACGTGCCGCTCATATCCGTGCCGCAGGCCAATCCGGGGGCCGGGTATCAGGCTCTGAAAACCGAGATTGATGCCGCTGTGGCGCGTGCTCTGGCATCCGGCTGGTATGTGCTGGGGGCCGAGGGGCGTGCCTTCGAAGGGGAGTTCGCCGCGTGGCTGGGGGCCGCGCATGCGGTGGGCTGTGGCAATGGCACCGATGCGCTGGCGCTGACATTGCGCGGCCTTGGGATTGGGCCTGGGATGTCGGTGGCGACGGTGTCGCATACCGCGGTGGCCACGGTGGCGGCGATCGAGATGGCGGGGGCGCAGGCCGTGCTGATCGATATCGATCCGGTGCATTACACGATGGACCCGGATGAGCTGGCCGCCGTACTGGCTCATCCTCCGGCCGGCTTGGCACCGATTGCGGCGATCATTCCGGTGCATCTCTACGGGCAGGCCTGCGACCTGCATCCGATACTGGCGCTGGGCGCGCGGTATGGCATTCCGGTGATCGAGGATTGCAGCCAGGCGCATGGCGCCACGCTGGACGGACGCAAGCTCGGCACGTTCAGCGTAGCGAGCTGCTTTTCGCTGTATCCCACGAAGAACCTTGGCGCGCTCGGTGATGGCGGCATCATGGCCACGCAGGATCCGGCGTTGGCGGAGGCGATTGCGGCGTTGCGGCAATATGGCTGGAAGATGCATTACGTGTCGGAGGCCGTTGGCGTGAATTCGCGGCTGGACGAATTGCAGGCGGCGATCCTGCGCGTGAAGCTGGCTCATCTGGATGCGCAGAATGCGCGGCGCGTGGCCATTGCGGGTGTATATGACGCGGCTTTGGCCGGGGGGAATGTGCGGGCGCCGGCGCGACGGGCGAACGCATCGCATGTGTTTCACCAATATGTTGTGCGCAGCCCCGATCGGGCGGCGCTGCAGGCGGATTTTCGCAGCCAGGGGATCGCCACCGGTATTCACTATCCGGTGCCGGTGCATCTGCAGCCTGCCTACATTGGCCGCGTGGCCATGGGGCCTGCGATGTGCCGGGAGACGACGTTGGCGTCGCAGCAGGTGCTGAGCATGCCGATGTTCCCGCAACTGGCCGATGCGCAGGTGGAGATGGTGGCGGGCGCGCTGCGCCGGCTCGACTGACTCGCCTGAGTTTTTCGCTGCCGCGGCATGGCGTGATATCCCAGGCGCGTTCGGCTGCTCCGACTCCGCGAAATGCTTGTCATGGCCCCTGCTTTGTGGCTCAATTCGTGGGCAACAACAGAAAGGAGGTGATCCAGTGTCTCATTGTCTCATGGTCAGGATGACTGGGGTTACCTGGGTTCCCGCCTCGATCAACTCGCAGGTGGCTGCCGCCTGAGACAGGTTCTCCTGTTCGATCCGCCTGACAATGTGAAGGCTCCGGGTTGCCAGACATGGCGGTCCGGGGCCTTCTGTCTTTTCGGGTTGCCGATTGCACAGCTCACCGGGCTACGGCCCGGGAAGGCGGCCCGGGCGGCCGAACAGCCAGCCTTGGCCAAATTTCACACCCATCTCCAGCATCAACGCTGCCTGAGCCTCGGTCTCGATCATTTCGGCGACCACGCTGGCGCCGGCCACGCTTGCCAGCTCCACCATCGAGGCCACCAGCGCCTTGTCGCGGCGTGACCGGCAGGAGGCGCGCACGTAGTCGCCATCCAGCTTCACGTGATCGACGTCGAACGCCCTGAGATAGCGGAACACCGCCACGCCCGCGCCGAAATCGTCGAGGCAGATCGGCACGCCGGCCGAGCGCAGCTGTTCCATGATGGCGGCGGCGGCGGCGAGATCGTCGATCTCGGCGGTTTCGGTGAGCTCGATCATCAGCCGCGTGGGGCCGTTGATGGCTGAGATCGCGGGGGTTTCCTGGATGCGGTTTAATAGCCGATCGCGATAGGCAGGATTTTGGATCGACAACCCGGACATGTTGACGGCGACGCAGACATCCCTGTTGCTGTCGAGCGCGGCGAGGGCGGTCTCCAGCACGGCCCAGTCGAGATTTTCCGACAGGCCCAAGGCCTCGGCGAAGGTGACAAATTCCTGCGGGGTTTGTTTTGGCCAGGCCACGCTGGTGAAGGGCCTGATCAGCGCCTCGAAATGATGGATCGAGCGGTCTGTCAGATGCACGACGGGTTGGTAGAGCAGGCGGAAGCGCCGCCCCTCCAATGTTTCGCGCACCGCCTGGGCGTGCTGGGCGGCACAGGCGATGATGGCTTCGAAACCGCCCTCGGCGCCGATGCCACGGGCGGCTTCCGTGCCGCCATCGGCAAATCGCCCCAGGGCATAGCGAAGCGCGCGGGCGGCCTGGGGCGGCGGCATCGCGCCGTGTGCCAGCGGGATTTCGGTGCCGCAAATGATCGCTCGTCCCTCGGCGGGGCTGCCGCGCAGGGCCGCCTCCAGCCGCTTCATCAGGTCGGCCATGTCCAGCTTGCTGTCGGCGACCAGCCCAAAACGCCCCGCAGAGAGCGCCGCGGCGCCGCCGCCGCCCGCACTGGCGTCTGCTCCCAGCACATCGCCGATGATGGCCCCGATGGCGCGTTGGTCCGCACCGGACATTGATTCCTGGATCGACTCCCAGTTTTGTACTTCCACCAGCCCGAGGCCGCCCTGCGAGCCGTGACGCATCGCCAGCTCCGCCATTCGGGTGAAGCCGCGCGGGTCTGCAAGCTGGGGCGTGACGGAGGGCACACCGCCCACCGTCATGGACCCGACGCCCGCGGCGATCTGGCCGATCGAAAAGCTCAGACGGGCGCTGTTTGGGGTTGTCTGCATCAGGAAGGCGCCGACCGCGACCTGGGAACGGGCGCCATCGGAAAGGCGCAGCTGCATGGGGGCTATCCTGCCGGTTTGGCGGATCATCGCCACGGCGATGTCCAGCGCCTCATGATCCGTCGGCGCGAACATGGCGGTGATGCGGTTGCCGATGAAATCCTGCGCCGGCCGGCCGAAGCGGCTGGGGAAGGCACCGGCGGCAAATCCGATCACGCCTTCGATGTCCGTTTCCACCAGGAGGTCGGCGGACGCGAAGGCGAACGCCAGAAATCTGTCGGTGCTGCCTTGTGTTGTGGGAGCGCCCCCAACCGGATGGCGTGTTTCGGACAGCGGCATGCGTGATTCCTGTGGTTGGAGGCAGCATGGCGCGGTTGCGTTAACAGGATATGAAGGTGCGGCGCTCCACGGCGATCTCGTCCTTGAAAAGACGGGTGTGTGAGGGCAGTTCTATCGAATGTGCATTTTCAATCGATCAATTCGATGACCCCGCTGCCCACGCCGCAGCAGCTTCGCTATTTGACGGCGCTGGCGGAGTTTCAGCATTTCGGCCGCGCGGCGGAGGCCTGTGCTGTGACCCAGTCCACGCTCTCAGCCGGGTTGCTCGCCCTGGAACGGCAGATGGACACCCGCATTCTCGACCGGGACAGCGGCAAGCGCGTGCTTTTCACGCCCTTGGGGCGGGATCTGGTGGAGCGGGCGCGCACCGCGCTGGTGGCCCTGTCCGCCATGGTGGAGGCGGCCGATGCCGCGCGGGCGCCGATGAGCGGCAAGTTGCGGCTGGGCGTGATCCCCACCGTCAGTCCCTTTCTGCTGCCCCGCCTGATGCCGGCTTTGCGCGAGGCGTTTCCCAATCTGATGCTGTTCCTGCGTGAGGACACGACGCCGCGCCTGATGGACGATCTAGCGGCCGGGCGGCTGGACGTGGCGTTGTTGGCGCTGCCCTGCGCGTGTCAGGGTTTCGAGACGTTGCCGGTGGTGCGCGACCCCTTCGTGGCGGCGCTGCCCCGGGGCCATGCCCTGGGTGCGCGCGACAGCGTTCCCGCGCATCTGCTGGCGAGCGAGCCGTTGTTGCTGCTGGAGGACGGACACTGTCTGCGCGACCAGTCGTTGCAGGTCTGCGGCTACGACCGTGGCGATGCGCCGCACGAGGATTTCGCGGCCACCAGCCTGCACACGCTGGTGCAGATGGTGGCCGGGGGGCTGGGCGTGACGCTTCTGCCGCAGCTGGCCGTGAGCGCGGGGATCACGGCGCATACCGGGATCGTGCTGCGGCCGCTGTCCGGCGACGGGGCGTATCGCACGTTGGGCCTGGTGTGGCGGCCGAACGCCGCGCGGGCGGCCGAATACCGGGCACTGGCGCCGGTGCTGGCCGGGGCGGTGGGTGAGAGCGTCAGCGCCGCCCAAGGCCCGTGATGGCGGCGCCGAACACCGCGGCCATGACGGTGACGATGATGATCATCAGTTTCATGCGGTAGGCGGTGGCATCGGCCTCCTGGCGGAACCGGTCGTGCATGGCGGCGCGTTCGGCGGCCACGGCCTGTTCGGCGTTGGCCGGCAGCGGGTCGAACGCCTTGGCGCTTTCATCGAGCCTGGGCGTCAGGGCCTTGATATCGGCCTGTGCATTGGGGCCGCGCAACGCCACCAACGCGTCGTCCAGCGCGGCGTCGCGCACCATGGCGTGGTAGAATGGCAGCGGGGCGGCGAAGGTGGCGAACACGCCCACCAGGCCCACGATGGCAAAGCACGTCACCAGGAAGCCAGCGGCGGCGAAGCTGTTGTTGCTGCGCCGTGTGGAGGCTGGTGCGAAGGCTGGGGCGGTGGTGGATGGGTCTGTCATGGGGGTTTCCTGTGCGAGATGCGCACATCGGCGCTGGCGTGCGGCGCGTCAACCGGGCAGATAGAGCGCGCAGCCGGGTGTTGCGGTGTTTGTTTGGTGGCAGCTGGCGTGCTGGGCCAGGCAGACATTGACAGATCGCAGCCCTGCCTCTAACCACCGCGCCTCATTTCGGCGCGTAGAGCCCAGTTCGAAAGTCGGTTCCATGAAAGTTCGCAACAGCCTCAAATCGGCAAAGATTCGTGACAAGAATTGTCGCGTCGTGCGCCGTCGGGGGCGCGTCTATGTCATCAACAAGAAGAACCCGCGCATGAAGGCTCGCCAGGGCTAGACCCCGGGGTGGGCGTGCCGGCTGCGTCGCGGGGAGATCGCGGGGCAGGCTTCTTGAAAAGGGTCCACCGGTTCCGCCGGCGGACCCTTTTCGCGTGCGGTGCGCGGTGCGGCTTTTGGCCGTGGGTCGATGTCCATCTTGCCGAAACCGGCGATCGGCGGCACATGTGGGTGTCAGCATCGTCTGGCAGGGAAGGATAACGGTCGTGATCGCGCAATATGAGCCCAAGCCGGATGTGATGGCGCGGCGCGAGCAGATCCTGGCCGGCCTGCGATTGCTGTTGCCGCCCACCGGCGTGATCGGCGAGGCGTTGCGCCTGAAGCCGTATGAGACCGATGGGCTGGCCGCGTATCGTCAGCCACCCTTGGCCGTGGCGTTGCCTGAAACCACCGAGCAGGTGGCCGCCGTGATGGCGTTCTGCCATGCCGAGGGCGTGCGGGTGGTGCCGCGCGGCGCCGGCACGTCGCTGTCCGGCGGGGCGTTGCCGATGGCCGATTCGGTGGTGCTGGGTTTGATGCGGATGAACAACATCCTCGATATCAACTATGCTGACAGGTTCGCCGTGGTGCAGGCCGGCGTGACCAATATCGGCATCACCCAGGCGGTGGCCGAGCGGAATTTCTTCTACGCGCCGGACCCGTCGAGCCAGCTGGCGTGCATGATCGGCGGCAACGTGATGATGAATTCGGGCGGCGCGCATTGCCTGCGCTATGGCGTGACGGCCAACAATCTGCTCGGCCTGAAGATCGTGACGGTGCAGGGCGAGATCATCGAGATCGGCGGCGCGCATTGCGATGCGGCGGGCTATGACTGGCTGGGGCTGCTGACCGGCAGCGAGGGGCAGCTGGCGCTGGTGACGGAGGTGACCGTGCGGATTTTGCGCAGCCCCGAGGGCCAACGCGCCATGCTGGCGGCGTTCGACGGCATCGAGGTGGCCGGGCGCTGCGTGGATGCGATCATCTCGTCTGGCATCATTCCGGTGGCGCTGGAGTTCATGGACCGGCCCTGCATTCACGCCTGCGAGGCGTTTGCCCATGCGGGCTATCCCATGGACGCCGAGGCGATGCTGATCATCGAGGTCGAGGGCTCCGTGGCCGAGCAGGACGACCTGCTGGGGCGCATCAAGGAGATCTGCCGCAAATTCGATCCGATCAGTCTCAAAGTGTCCGAATCGGTCGAGGAGAGCCTGGCGATCTGGAAGGGCCGCAAGGGCGCGTTCGGGGCGGTGGGGCGGATCAGCCCGGATTACCTGTGCATGGATGGCACCATTCCCACCTCGCAGCTGGCGTTCGTTCTGCGGCGGATCGCTGAGATGAGCGCGGCGTGCGGGCTGGCGGTGGCCAACGTGTTCCATGCCGGCGACGGAAATCTGCATCCGTTGATCATGTTCGACGCCAATGATGCCGCGAGTTTTCACGCCGCCGAGACGTTCGGCGCCGATATTCTGCGGCTGTGCGTGGAGGTGGGCGGCTGCCTGACCGGCGAGCACGGCGTGGGTGTGGAAAAGCGCGATCTGATGGGGGTGCAGTTCACCGAGATCGAGCTGGACCAGCAGCGCCGCGTCAAGTCGGCCTTCGATCCGGACTGGTTGCTCAACCCGTCCAAGGTGTTTCCGCTGAAGCTGCCGGCGATGGCGGACCTGCCTGCATGACGCCGCGATGAGCGAGAATCTTGTGGCCGCGGACGCCGAGGCTCCCGACACGGAGGCGCCGGCGACCGAAGCGGGGCTTGCGGCGCGGATCCGGTCGGCGTTCGAGTCGGGCGAGCCGCTTGCGGTCTGTGGCCATGGCAGCAAGGCCGTGATGCTGCGCCCGGTGCAGGCCGCGCACACCGTGTCGACCCGCCACCTTTCCGGGGTTTCGCTGTATTCGCCGAGCGAGCTGATCCTGTCCGCCGGCGCCGGCACCAAGGTATGCGAGATCGAGGCGATCCTGGCGGCGCAGGGCCAGCACCTGATCGCCGAGCCGCCGGATTTCTCCGCGCTTTACGGCACCGGCGGGGCGCCGACGGTGGGAGGGATGGTTGCCGCCAACCTGGCGGGTTCGCGGCGTGTGGCGTGGGGCGCCACGCGCGATCATGTGATGGGCCTGCGCGCGGTGGCGGGCAACGGCGAGGTGCTGCGCGCCGGTGGGCGGGTGCTGAAGAACGTGACGGGGCTTGATATCTGCAAGCTGCTGACCGGCAGCCATGGCACGCTGGCCGTGTTGTCCGAGGTGACGCTGAAGGTGCTGCCGGCGCCGGAGCGCAGGGCCACGCTGGCGATTGTGGGACTGGACCCCGTGCGCGGGGTGGCGGCGCTCGCGGCCGCGCTGGGCTCGCCCTATGCGGTGTCGGGTGCCGCGTATCTGCCGGCGGAGGCCGCGGCGCGGATGCCGATGCTGGCGTGGCTGGGTGGCAGCGTCACCCTGGCGCGGATCGAGGATTTCGCGCCGTCTGTGGTGTATCGGACGGATCGGCTGCGCGGCGAGTTGGCGTCGTTCGGGGCAGGCGAGGTGCTGGACGATGGCGCCACGCGGGCGTTGTGGTCGGCGATCGGCAATGTGGCGCCTTTGGCGTTGGAGCCCTCGGGGGACGCGCCGGAGCAGGCGGTGTGGCGGGTTTCGGTGCGGCCTTCCGCCGGGCCGGCGGTGGCGGCGGCTTTGGCGGCCGCGCTGGGCGCGCGGTGGTTCATGGATTGGGGCGGCGGGCTGGTGTGGATCGCGGCGCCCGCGACATCGGCGGCGCATGCCGAGGTGGCACGGGTGGTGGCGGCGGCCGGCGGCGTGTGGATCTTGATGCGCGCTCCTGACAGTTTGCGGGTGGCGGTGGATGTGATCCCCCCGGAGGTGACGGCACTGGCGCGGATCAGCCGGCGCGTGAAGGCGGCGTTCGACCCCAAGGGCATTCTCAATCCGGGCCGCATGCGCGCGGGCATGTAGCGTTCTTGTTGGATTTTTGCGGCTGGCTGCGTTCTTTGGCTGAATTTCTCGGGAGGCACCGATGGACTACCGGCTTACAACCCTTGCGACCGTGATCGTGTTCGCGATCGCCATCGTGATCGGCGTGGTCTCGGCGATGGTGTTTCGCGAGGGCATGCGCCGCACCGTTTGGGCTTGGTTCGTGACGGGGGTTTTCCTCGTGGCCGGGTTTTGCGCGGTGCTGTTCGAGTTCTCGTGGATGTTCTCGCAGCCGGAGCGCGTGATCGCGCAGGCGGTGGCGATCGGCACGGCGATGGTGGCCATCACGTTCTCCATCCGCGCCTCCGCCTGATCCCGCGCCCGCATGCAAACGCTGTTTTCCCCCGAGCAACTGCGCGACCCCGATACCGCATCGTCCAACCAGGTGTTGCGCACTTGCGTGCATTGCGGGTTCTGCACCGCGACATGCCCGACCTTCCTGCTGCTGGGCGATGAACTCGACAGTCCTAGGGGGCGGATCTATCTGATCAAGGACATGCTGGAATCCGGGCGTCCCGCCACCGAGGAGGTGGTGCGGCACGTGGATCGGTGCCTGTCTTGCCTGTCGTGCATGACGACGTGCCCGTCTGGCGTGAACTACATGCATCTGGTGGACCACGCGCGGACCTATATTCAGGCGACGTATCGCAGGCCGTGGCATGAGCGGCTGCTGCGCGACGCGTTGAAGCGTGTGTTGCCGCATCCGAGGCGGTTGCGGGTGGCGTTGCTGGGTGCCTCGGTGGCACGGCCGCTCGGGGCGCTGTTGCCGAAGCGCGGGATTTTCTTTCAGCGTTTGCGCGCGATGCTGGCCTTGGCGCCCGCGCGGGTGGCGCCGGCGAGCTGCGTGGAGCGGCCGCAGGTGCACGCCGCGATCGGCACGCGGCGCGGGCGGGTGGCGTTGCTGGCGGGCTGTGCGCAGCAGGTGCTGGCGCCGCAGATCAACCAGGCGACCATCCGTCTGTTGACGCGCATGGGCATCGAGGTGGTGGTGGCCAAGGGGGCGGGCTGCTGCGGGGCACTGACGCATCATATGGGCCTGCATGACCCCGCGATGGCCTCGGCGCGGGCCAACATCGCGGCCTGGACGGCGGAGATCGACGGCGCGGGGCTGGATGCCATCGTGATCAACACGTCCGGCTGCGGCACCACGGTGAAGGATTACGGGTTCATGTTCCGTACGGAGGCCGAGAAGCCGCAAGCGGAGACGATCTCGGCGCTGGCCTGCGATATCAGCGAATACCTGGTGCGGCTGGGCTATGCGGCCACGCGGCCGAAGCCGGGGTTGACGGTTGCGTATCACGCGGCATGCAGCCTGCAGCATGGGCAGAAGGTGACGACGGAGCCAAAATCGTTGCTGGTGGCGGCGGGGTTCACCGTGGCGGTGCCGAAGGAGTCGCATATCTGCTGCGGGTCTGCCGGCACGTATAATCTGATGCAGCCGGAGATTGCCGGGCAGCTGCGGGCGCGCAAGCTGGCGCATCTGGAGGCGGTTTCGCCAGACGTGATCGCGGCGGGCAATATCGGCTGCATCACGCAGCTTTCGGGCGGGATACCGGTGGTGCACACGATCGAGCTGCTGGATTGGATGGCGGGTGGGCCAGAACCGATGGGTATGCCAGTGGGTGTGCCGGGGGGTATGCCAGCTTGTGTGGGCGCGCGCGGTTGAACGGCGGCGCTGTTCGGGCTTGCATCGCGGGCGCGGGGTAGGCGAGCATCGGGCCATGCGCAACATCATCGTTGTTTTTCTGGCTCTTGCGGCCCCGGCCCTGGCCCAACCGGCATTGGATGCACCTAAAACGGGTGTGGGCAAGCCCGATGCGTCCAAGCCGGCGCCGTTGAAATCGGAGTTGGAGCAGCTGCTGGAAGCGTTGGCGATGGCGCCGAGCGAGGAGGTGGCGGCGCGGATGGAGGCCCGGATCTCCCAGCTTTGGATCCGCGCGGGGGGACCCACGGCGGGGCTGCTGATGACGCGGGGGGTGCGCAACCTCGATTCCGGCGCGGCTGACGAGGCCATTCAGGATTTCGATGCGGCGCTGGCGCTGGAGCCGGGTCTGACCGATGCGTTCGGGCGGCGGGCGATGGCGCGGTATCAGGCCGGCGACGTGACGGGGGCGGTCCGCGATCTCGAGGAGACGCTGCGGCGCGAGCCCCGCCATTTCGGGGCGTGGCGCGCGTTGTCTGGCCTGGCGGAGGCGCAGGGCAACATGCCGAGCGCGCTGGCGGCGTGGCGCAAGCTGCTGGAGATCGATCCGAAGACACCTGGCGGGCAGGGGCATCTGAAGGATCTGGTGAAGAAGGTGGAGGGCGAGGATAGTTAGATCATGAAGCGTTTGGGTTGATTAACCCGAACGCATAAACATGATCGATCAAACGAGAATAGAGCGTGATGATTTTGCTTCTACTCAAAATCATCACGCTCTAGGCCATCCGCCCTTTCGTTTTATGTCAGCGTGTTGGCGCCACGTTCTGAGGCAAATCGCACGGCTTCCTCGGCGGCGCTGAAGAGGCCGCGGGCCTTTTGGCGGGTTTCCTGATACTCGGCCTCGGGGTCGCTGTCTGCGACCACGCCGGCGCCGGCCTGGACGTGCAGGACGCCGTCTTTCACCACCGCGGTGCGCAGTGCGATGCAGGTGTCCATCGTGCCATCCGGGGCGAAATAGCCGATGCAGCCGGCGTAGATGCCGCGGCGCATGGGCTCCAGCTCCTCGATGATCTGCATGGCGCGCACCTTGGGCGCGCCGGTGAGCGTGCCGGCGGGAAAGCCGGCCACGAGGGCGTCCACCGCGTCGAGCCCGGGGCGTAGCGCGCCCTGCACCTCGGACATGATGTGCATGACGTGGCTGAAACGCTCGATGGCGAAGCTTTCGGTGACGCGGACCGTGCCGATGCTGGCCACGCGGCCCACATCGTTGCGGCCGAGATCGAGCAGCATCAGGTGTTCGGCGCGCTCCTTGGGGTCGGCCAGGAGTTCGTCTGCAAGGCGCTGGTCGTCTTCGTGGGTGGCGCCGCGCGGGCGGGTGCCGGCGAGCGGGCGGATGGTGACGACGTTGTCGCGCAGGCGGACGAGGATTTCAGGGCTGCTGCCCACGATGGCGAAATCGCCGAAGTCGAGGAAGAACAGAAACGGCGCCGGGCTGATGCGGCGAAGCGCGCGATAGAGCGAGAAGGGCGGCAGCGTGAAGGGCACGGAGAAGCGCTGGCTGGGGACGACCTGGAAGACGTCGCCGGCGAGGATGTAGTCCTTGGCGCGCAGCACGGCGTCGATGAAGCCGTCTTTCGTGAAGCTGGAGGTGGGTTCCGGCAGCGGCGGCAGGTGGCTGGGGGCGGCGGCCAGCGGGAGCGACTGGGTGAGAGCGGCTGCGGCGTGTTCCAGGCGGTTCTGGGCGGCCTGCCACGCGTCGCGCGCCGGCAGGGTGGTGTTCGGATAGACGGGTGCCGCGAAGGTGAGCAGGTCGGTGACGTTGTCGAAGATCGCGAAGATCGTGGGGCGCAGCATGATGCCGTCGGGCACGCCGAGCGCGTCGTGGTTCTTGTCCGGCAGATGCTCCATCTGGCGGACCATGTCGTAGCCGAGATAGCCGACGAGGCCGCCGGCCATGGGGGGCAGGCCTGCGGGGACGTCGATCCGGGCTTCGGCGATGAGCGCCCGCAGGCTTTCGAGCGGGGCGAGGTCCTGGCGGGTGAAGGCTCCGGGGTTGGCCAGGGCCGTGCGGTTCATCTCCACCACGCCATCCTTGCAGCGCCAGACGAGGTCCGGGTCCATGCCGACGATGGAGTAGCGGCCGCGCGCGGCGCCGCCTTCGATGGATTCGAGCAAAAAGCTCAGCGGTCGGCCCTGGGTGAGCTTGAGGAACGCCGCGACCGGGGTTTCCAGGTCCGCCACCGCGCGGTGCCAGACGAGATGGCCGCGTCCGGCGGCGTAGTCCGCGGTGAAGGCGGCTTCGGCTGTGGAGTCCGCGGTGGCGGCCTGGTCCGTCACGGTGTGGCCTCGGCGCTGAGCTGTTCGAGCTGGGCGCGGTTCACCTTGGGGTTGGCCCGGTTGCGTACGGCGGTGGCGAACATCGTTTCCGCGTCGTCGGCCATCGATTTGGCCAGCGCCTCGCGCATCTGGACGTAGCCGGCCTGGTCGGTGGCGGGGTCGGCGGCGATGATGTCGGTGAGCACCGCGACCTCGAACCCATCGGGGGTTTCGACCATCGTGGGCTCGCCCTTCTTGAGCGCGAAGAGCGGGGTGACCAGTTGGGGGGAGACACCCGCGGCCGGCGTGGCGCGGCCGGTGGCGGGCAGGGTGCGGACCTGCACGCCGGCGACCGTTGCGGCATCTTCCAGGGATTGACCGGCCTTGACGGCGCCCAGCAGGCTGGCGGCGGCTTCTTCCCGCGTGCGGCGCACGGCATCGCGCGTCCAGTCGGCGCGCACGGTCTCGATCACGTCGGCGAGCTTGCGGGTTTCGGGCGGGATGATCTCGTCCACCGTGAAGGCGAAGAAGGACTGGCCGCCGCTGGGGGTGTTGGGTGCCTGGGTCAGATGCGCCGCGTCGCCCTTCTTGGCCTGGAAGGCGGCCTGGATGAAGGCGGGGCGCAATTCGTCCGGCCCCGGGATGGGCGCCGGGGCGCCTTCGAGCGTGTTGCCCTGGGCGTCGAGCGTGCCTGAAATGGCGGCAAGGCCGAGATCGCCCGGCAGGTTGTCGAGCGCGGTGCCGGTGGAGAGGGCGTCCTCCACCTTGTTGGCACGGGTGTAAAGGAGGTCGGTGGCGCGGTCGGCGACGATGCGGGTCTTGAGGGACGGCGTCATGTCGGCCAGGGATTTGGTGGCGCCGGGGACGATGGCGGTGACCTTGATCACGTGCCAGCCGAGCGCGCTGCGCACCGGGGTGGGCACGTCGTTCAATTTGGCGTCGAACACGGCCTTGCCGAGCTCCGGGGCCGGGAACTCGTCGATCCCGGCATCGGGGAGCTCGACGCCGGAGGCGCCCGTCTCGCTGGCGGTCTGCTGGATGGCGGCCCAATCGGCACCCGCCTTCCACGCGGCGGCGAGTTTGGTGGCCACCGCTTCGTCCTGCGTCAGCAACACCTGGACGGTGCGCTTCTCCGGCGTGTTGAACTCGGACTTGCGGGCCTCGTAGGCGGTGGCGATGTCGACGGCGGAGACGTCGATCTCTTTTTCCAGCGTTTCCGGCGAGAGGACGACCGCTTTGATGCGGCGGTATTCGGTGGTGGCGTATTTCGATTTGTTGTTGTCGTAATAACGCTGAAGCTGAAGTTCGGTGGCCGCTTCCGGTGCCTTGGCGGAGGCGAACGGGTATTCCACGGTTTTGGCCACGCGCTGTTCGCGCTGGAAGGCGAAGACGGCGCGCGCCATCACGTCGGGCGTTGCGGCGCCGGCGCGGACGGCTTCGAGCATCTGGCGCTGGCCGAGATCGGACCGCATGAGATCGAGGAAGCGCTTTTCGGTGAGGCCGTTGTTGCGCAGGACCGTCTCGAAGGTGGGGCGGTCGAACGCGCCGGTGCGGCCTTTGAAGGCGGGGATGTCGAACACCGCCTGGCGCACCGCGGCGTCCGGCGCCGACAGCCGCCATTCGGCGACCTTGTTGTCGAGCGCCGCGGCGGTGATCAGGCTTTCCACCGTCTGGCCCGCGACGGAGCGGCGGATCTCCGGGGTGGGGGCGATCTGGGTGCCGAACATGCGCGTGACCTCGGCGAGCCTTCGGCGATAGGGCTCCTGCGCCTCCGGCAGTTCGATCTTGCGGCTTCCCACCACGGCGAGCGAGGTCTCGGTGCCGAGATTGCGCACCACGTCGGCCACGCCCCACAGGCCGAACGAGGCGACCAGCACGATGAAGAACACCTTGGCGAGCCAGGTGTCGAGGAAGCGGCGAACGAGAGTCAGCATTTATATTGTCCGATCGCGCGAGAATGTGCCGGTTTGCCAGCTTGCGACGTGATCGGCTAGAGCCATCCGGATTGGGAGAATGGTGGATGCGTCAGCTGATCGCGGGCAACTGGAAGATGAACGGGCTTCGGCACACGGCGGACGCGATCCTGGATCCGTTGCTGGCGGGTTTGGCCCTGGACCACGGGCTTGCGTGCGATCTGCTGGTGTGTCCGCCGGCCACGCTGCTGGCGTGGGCTGCTGGGCGCCTGCAAGGGAGTGCCGTTCTGCTCGGCGGGCAGGATTGTTCGGCCGGCAAGGAGGGCGCGCAGACCGGCGATATCTCGGCTGGGATGCTGCGCGATGCCGGCGCCGGCTGGGTGATCCTGGGCCATTCCGAGCGCCGGGCCGGCCACGGCGAGACGGATGGCGTGGTGCTGGCCAAGGTGCGCGCGGCGGTGGCCGAGGGGCTCGTGGCCATCGTGTGCGTGGGCGAGACCGAAGAGCAACGGCAGTCGGGCCAGGCGAGCGCGGTGGTGCAGAGCCAGCTTCTGGG
The DNA here is from genome assembly GCA_025362815.1 of Rhodospirillales bacterium. Taxonomy (GTDB): domain Bacteria; phylum Pseudomonadota; class Alphaproteobacteria; order Acetobacterales; family Acetobacteraceae; genus CAIQQQ01. The sequence continues at coordinate 1,923 of JANYFG010000031.1, read as the reverse complement.
CAGCCTGCCCGCGGATTTCGACGGTGTGGTGGCGTATGAACCGGTGTGGGCGATCGGCACCGGGCGGACGCCGACCGAGGAGGACGTGGCGGCCATGCATGCCCATATCCGCGCCACGCTGGTCAGCCATCTCGGTCAGGCCGGGCAGACGATGCGTATCCTGTATGGCGGCTCGGTGAAGCCGTCCAACGCCACGGCGCTGCTGGCGTTGGCGGAGGTGGGCGGTGCGCTGGTGGGCGGTGCCAGCCTCGACGCGCGGGATTTCCTGGCGATCGCGCGTGCGGCGCGGCAGTTGCCGCAAAACGCGGCGGGGGCTAGAACGCCCGCTTGATCTGACCCGCCGACCTCCGCTGCCGCCGCCTCAAGGAATTCCATGACCTCCGTTCTGCTGATCGTGCATCTGTTCGTGACCCTTGCCCTGATCGGCCTTGTGCTGATTCAGCGCAGCGAGGGCGGCGGTCTGGGGATCGGCAGCTCGCAGGGCATGGGCGCGTTCATGGGCGGGCGCGGCACGGCAAACCTTCTGACGCGCACCACCGCCATTCTGGGCGCGTTGTTCTTCGGGCTGTCGCTGGCCTTGGCGCTGCTCAACCGTGGCACGACGGGGGTGGGCCATTCGCTGCTCGACAATCCGCCGGCCGCCACCGCGCCGGCGCCAGGCTCTGCTTTGCCCGGCTCGGCTTTGCCCGGCTCGACGTTGCCCGGCTCGGCGTTACCGGGTGCGGCGCCGGGTTCCGCGCCGGGCGATGTGACATTGCCGTCGGTGGCGCCGGTCACGCCCGCCGCTCCGGTTGCGCCAAAAGGTCCGAGCGTTCCGACCAACTGATTCCGACGTGACTGGCCCTTGCCCGGGCGGTCACGCTAAAGCTGCCGAGCTGCAAGGACCAAGCAGAATGCCGTCATGGTTTCCCGTGAGCTGTCCGCGCGCGTATTGTGTGGGCGCATGACCCGTTTCGTATTCATCACCGGCGGCGTGGTGTCCTCGCTCGGCAAGGGCGTGGCCTCGGCCTCCCTTGGCGCCCTGTTGCAGACGCGCGGCTACACCGTGCGGATGCGCAAGCTGGACCCGTATCTCAACGTCGATCCCGGCACGATGTCGCCGTATCAGCATGGCGAGGTGTATGTCACCGATGACGGGGCGGAGACGGACCTCGATCTCGGGCATTACGAGCGGTTCACGGGGGTTGCCGCGTCCAAGGGCGACAACGCCACCACCGGGCGTATCTATCAGGACGTGATCGCCAAGGAGCGGCGGGGCGATTATCTCGGCGCCACCGTGCAGGTGATCCCGCACATCACCGACGCCATCAAGGACGCCATCACCGCCAACACGGTGGATGAGCACGGGCGGCCGCTGGATTTCGTGCTGATCGAGATCGGCGGCACGGTGGGCGATATCGAGAGCCTGCCGTTCCTCGAGGCCATTCGCCAGCTGGGCAACGAGCTGGGGCCGCAGCTTGTGATGTTCGTGCACCTGACGCTGGTGCCGTGGATTCCCTCGGCCGGCGAGCTGAAGACCAAGCCCACGCAGCATTCCGTGAAGGAGCTGCTGAACGTGGGCATTCAGGCCAACATGCTGCTGTGCCGTTGCGATAGGCCGATTCCCGAGAACGAACGCCGCAAGATCGCGCTGTTCTGCAACGTGCGGCCTGAGGCGGTGATCGCGGCGCTCGACGTGGACACGATCTACGCGGTGCCGATCAGCTATCACAACGAGGGCATGGACCGCGAGGTGCTGCGGCATTTCGGCCTGCCCTTCGAGAGCGAGCCGGATCTGGGGCGCTGGAAGCGCATCGTGGACACCGTTCGCGCGCCGGAAGGCACCGTGCGCATCGCGGTGGTCGGCAAATATACCAATCTGTTGGACAGCTATAAAAGCCTGGCCGAGGCGCTGCAGCATGGCGGCATCGCCAACCGTGTGAA
>JANYFG010000029.1 GCA_025362815.1 Rhodospirillales bacterium | reverse complement strand
ACCTGCAGCTTAATGTAGCCAACAATCTTCTTCGCCATGATCCCAGGCTCTTTCCCAGGGACCGCGGTGCATGCGACCTCCCCACGCACGATGCGTGGCCCGAGGTCTCCCGCGTTCCGAATGAGAGCGGGGTGCTAGAGGCTTTTTCGAAATGTGTCCAGAAGAATAATCGCCCCATGCCCTATTCCCACACCCTGCGCGGCAACCGTTTTGTGTTTACAACGCTTGCGGATCTGATGGCCAAGGCAAGCCCGCCCCGCTCCGGCGACCACCTCGCGGGCCTCGCCGCGCGCTCCGCCACCGAACGCGTCGCGGCCCAGATGGCGTTGGCCGACCTGCCGCTCTCTGTGTTCCTCAACGAGGCCCTGGTGCCGTACGAGGCGTGCGACGTGACGCGCCTGATCATCGACGGCCATGACAAGGCCGCCTTCGCGCCCATCAGCCACCTCACCGTGGGCGGGTTGCGCGACCATCTGCTCGAAACCTCCGATCCCGCGCCGCTCCAAGCCGGCCTCACGCCCGAGATGGTGGCGGCGGCGAGCAAGATCATGCGGCTGCAGGACCTGATCTCGGTGGCCGCGAAATGCCACGTCACCTCGGCCTTTCGCTCCACCATCGGCCTGCCCGGCCGCCTCTCCGTCCGCCTGCAGCCCAACCACCCCACGGACGACCTCGCCGGGATCGCCGCCAGCACGCTCGACGGGCTTCTGCTCGGCGCCGGCGATGCGGTGATCGGCATCAACCCCGCCACCGACAGCCCCGAGACGACGCATCGCCTGCTCGACATGCTCGACACCGTCATCTCACGCTTCGCCATCCCCACCCAGAGCTGCGTGCTCGCCCATGTCACCACAACGATGCGCTGCATCGCGGCCGGGGCGCCGGTGGACCTCGTGTTCCAGTCGATCGGCGGCACCCAGGGCACCAACGCGTCGTTCGGCATCACGCTGGCTATGTTGCGCGAGGCGCAGGACGCCGCCTTGTCCCTCCGGCGCGGCACGGTCGGCACCAACGTGATGTATTTCGAGACCGGCCAGGGCAGCGCGCTGTCCGCCGGCGCCCATCACGGCGTGGATCAACAAACGCTGGAAGCCCGCGCCTACGCCGTGGCCCGTGCGTTCGACCCGCTTCTGGTGAACTCGGTGGTGGGCTTCATCGGCCCAGAATATCTGGCCGACGCCAAGCAGATCACCCGCGCGGGGCTCGAGGATCATATGTGCGCCAAGCTGCTGGGCCTGCCGATGGGGGTGGACGTTTGCTACACCAACCACGCCGACGCCGATCAGGACGACATGGACGGGCTGCTCACCCTGCTCGGCGTCGCCGGCGTCAGCTTCGTGATGGGCGTGCCCGGCGCGGATGACGTGATGCTGTCCTACCAGAGCACCTCCTTCCACGACGCCCTTTACCTGCGCGCCGCCCTCGGCCTCAGGCCGGCGCCGGAGTTCGAGGCCTGGCTGGAGCGGATGGATTTCGCGGGCACCGATCTGCTGCCCCCGGCCGCGATGAGCCTGTTATCCATATGAGCCAGCCGCCCGCGCGATGGACCGATCTGCGCCGCTTCACCCCCGCCCGCGTGGCGCTCGGCCGGGTCGGCCATGCGGTGCCGACAGTGGCCCATCTGGCATTCCAGGCCGACCACGCCGCCGCCCGCGACGCCGTGCACGCGGCCCTCGATGTCGCCCGGCTGCAACGCGATCTCGGGATAGCCGTCCCCTGCGTGCACAGCGAGGCGCCGGACCGCGCCAGCTATCTGCTACGCCCGGATCTCGGCAGGCGGCTGCACCCACAATGCCGGCTCGAGCCCCACCCCGGCTGCCTCGCCATCGTGGTGGCCGACGGCCTGTCCGCCATCGCGGCCCAACGGCATGCAGCGCCGCTGATCGCGGCCTTGGGCCTCGACGGGACGGTGATCATCGCAACCCAGGCCCGCGTGGCCATCGGCGACGACATCGGTGTCGCCTTGCAGGCCGAGGCCGTGCTCGTGCTGATCGGCGAGCGCCCCGGCCTGTCATCGGCGGACAGTCTCGGCGCCTACCTCACCTGGAATCCCCATCGCGGCCGAACCGACGCCCAGCGCAACTGCGTCTCCAACATCCGCCCCGAAGGGCTCGCCATTCCCGACGCCGCGGCCAAGCTGCGATGGCTGCTTCGGCAGATGAGAACAAGGCGTCTGTCAGGCGTGACGCTGAAAGACGACCAGCCCCTCGCCTTGCTTTAGATCATGATGCGTTTGGGTTGATTAATCCGAAAGCATAAACATGATCGATCGAACAAGAGTAGAGCGTGATGATTTTGCTTCTACACAAAATCATCACGCTTTAAGAAAGATCGATTTCTGTCGACACCACATATCCCGGCACGCCGCCGATCTCGACCTCCGCCCATTGCAGCAGCGAGCGCCACAGCACCTGACGCACCTGGATGCGGGTGCCCGGCGGCAGCTGCGTCAGCACAGCCGCCCCGTGCTCCGGCGCGCGCAGCACCGAGGCGCCGTTGCCGCGCACCACGCCGGGGCGCAGAAAAGGCGAGCCCGCCGGACGATCGGCCACCTCACCGGCGTTGAACGGGCGCAAGGCGGGGCCGGCAACCACCACCACGCCCCCCAGCACCGCGGCCGCCAACGCTGCGGCGCCGACGATCCGGCGCACCTGGCCCGCCGAGCGCGCCCGATCGAGCGAATCGACCAGCGTGCTGTTTTCCGCCCGAAGCGCGTCACGCTCCCGCTGGGCGTTGCGGGCCTGCACCTCCGTCAGCTTCAGGCCATGCCGCAGCGCCGACAACTCCCGTTCCAGCCGATCGATATGCGTGGCGGCATCAACGGGCGCGCGCAGCGACATCAGCCGCAAATCATCGGTGGCACCGGCCAGAAAGTACGCCTTGATCTGGCCGCCGGACAGGCCCAGGCGCCGCGCGAGCGCTGCCACCGCGCGGCCGGCATTGTCAGCCTCGCCCCCCTCGGAGACGAGCATGGCCAACCGGCTCGCCAATCGCTCCAGATCCTCGTCGCTGACCTCAGCCAAGCTTCGCCCCCCGCATCCGCGCCTCGATCATAGCACGATCGGCAGAGCGACGCCGCGTCATTGCGGCGGCTTTGGCGATGCGGCCGCGTCTCTGTCCGCCAACCCGGCACGGAGTTCAGCCACCAGGGACGCGGCCAGATCCCGCCAGGACCGGCCTTCCCGCTGCCCGGCCTCGGGCGGCGGATCGCGCACCAGCGAGATCACGGCATCCGCCAGACTTTCGGCATCGGGCGCCGCCAACCGGGCCAGGGTCTCATCCTGCAACTGCTCGACGAGCCCGCCCACCCGGGTTGCCACCACCCAGCGGCGCGCGGCCACGGCGGCGGCGGCCACCCCGCTCTGGCTCGCCTCGGTGTGGCAGAGCACCACGGCATCGGCCCAGGCCAGCAACGCGCCGATCTCGGCTTCCGGCACCCACCGGTTTTCCACCTGCACATGCGCCATGGCGCGCAACGAGGCCAACGCCACGGTCTCCGGCCCCTGCCCGATCACGCGCGCCGCAAACGGGATTGGTGTTCTGGCGGCCAGGCGGTCCAGCGTCTCGGCGAACAGGCCGAGACCCTTGTAGGGCAGCAGACGGCCAAAAAACAGCAGCCGCAGCGGGCCGCCATGCCGCCCGGGCGGAAGCGGGGCGGGGCCGAAGGAGAACGGCGGATGATGCAGCGCGATCAGCGGGCGGCCCCCCACCTCGCCCCGGTCCTGCAGCCGCCGGGTGATATGGCCCGATAATGTCACCAGACCGGCGGCGCCGCGCACCAGCAGGCGCTGCAACGTCATCTGCATGGGAAAGCCGTCGCCGGGATGAGCGTCGGCGTCGTGCACCACCACGTAATACCGGATGCCGAGTACCCGCAGGGCCGACATCATCAGCAGATCCAGCGGCGCCGGCATGGCGCATAACGCGATGTCCGGCGACAGCCGGCGCAATGTGGCGACCAGCGTGGGGAGCCGCGCCGGGCTCGAAACCACGCGCCACATATAGCCGGCAAGCCCCGAATAGGTGTCGACCGGCAGCGCGCAATCCGGCTTGTCCGGCCCCTGCATCTGCTCGGACTGGGTGGACAGCGACAGCAATCCCGAGACGCCTTCCAGCGCGTCAAGACTTGCGGCCAGTTCCACGGCAAAGCGCGGCCCGGCGCCGCGCCGTCCCCATTGCCACACCAGGATGCGCAAATTCCGATCGCTCAAGGTGCCGTGGCTCAGGGTGGCGTGGCTTGGGGCGGCCGGGTTCAAGCCGGCAACAATCCGAGGGCCTGCACGCCGCCGCGCAAAGCGGCATGCCCCAGACACCGCGTCACCATCGCCCGGCCGGCTTCCCCCAGGTTGACACGCAGGTCCGGGTCGGCGGCCAGCGCGCGCAGATGCATCGCCGCCTCGTCGATATCGGCATCCGCCCACACCGCGCCGGGGGCCTGGAACACGCCGCGCGGGTCGATCGCCGGCACGAGCCGGAATCCCACCAGGCGGGCGGACCCGGCGTCCATGAATTCGGTGGTGGCCGACCAGTTGGTGGCAACGACAGGTATGCCCAGCAGCATCGCCTCCGCCGGCACCAGGCCCAAACCCTCGCTGCGATGCAGGCTCAGCACGATATCGGCACACGCCGTCAGCGCATGACGGTCCGCCGGCTCCAGCGTGCGGATCTCGAAGCGCACATTGCCCAGCCCACGTGCCGCGTCCACCAGCGCCTCGTAGTCGCGCGGGAACGATTCGGCGTGCGTCACCTTCATCAGCAGAATGCGGTCCGCCCGATCGCCGAACGCGGCGCGGTGGGCGGCGATCGCGGCCAGCGGGTTCTTGCGGGCGAAGCTGGACGCAAGGCTGAACGACACCAGCGTGATCACCGCCCCCTCGGGCAGACCGAAATCCGCGCGCCGGAGCCCGCTCGGCACCGGCGGCGCGGTGGCCACCGGGGGCGGCACGGCGCGCACCGCGATGGGCGAGCCTGGCGGCAGCATGCTGGACACCGCCCGCGCGGTGAACTGCGACAGCACCCAGATCTCGTGCACGAAGGCCAGGCCCACCTTCCACGCGGCCGGCATCGTGGGAAGCTCCCATGCCCAGTAGCCGATCACGCGGCGACCGCTGACCAGCCTTCGCGGCAGACGCAGCAGCGCCAAAGGCAGCAGCGGCGCGTTGACATGCATCACCAGCGGCATGGCGGGCGGCGGCAGCACCACCCGGCGTTGCTTCGTCTTGCGGGCCACGGGGTCGCCGATATCCAGCGCGACATGCGGCACACCCAGGCCCGCGAGGGCGGACAGCATCAGCCGCGCGCTCTCCCCCAGCCCCGAAGGCCGCGAAAGCTCGCCGGCCACCGCCAGACCGCCCGCGGCCGGCGGCGGCACACGATCCGGGCGCGGCGCCATCAGCGCCGTGGCCTTCGACAACGCATGCCGGCGCGGCCCCGCCGGCAACGCGCGCCAGAGTCGATGGGTCAGGCGCAGATCGGGATGTTTCGGAGCCATGCGCACGGAAACTGCCGCCCTCGTGTCGCCACCGCAAGGGGCATGCGGCCGATCATCCCGCGATATCGTTGAGATGACACGCGCTGCGCTGCCCCGGCGCCACCTCGCGCAACACCGGCACCTCCCGCGAGCAGCGCGCGAACGCATGCGGGCAGCGCGGGTGGAAGTGGCAGCCGGGCGGTGGATTGAGCGGGCTGGGCAGTTCTCCCTGGATGGCGCCGAACCGGCTTTTGCGGGTTTCAAGGCGCGGCACCTCGGCCAGCAGGGCCTGGGTGTAGGGATGGTTCGGGCGCGAGAACACCGTCTCGGCCAGCGCCTCCTCCACGATCCGCCCCAGATACATGATCGCCACCCGGTCCGACACATGCTCCACCACGCCGAGATCATGGCTGATGAACAGGCAGGTGAGGTTCAGGTCGGTGCGCAGATCCAGGAACAGGTTGATGATCTGCGCCTGGATCGACACGTCGAGCGCGGCCACCGATTCGTCGCACACCAGCATGGCCGGTTGCACCGCCAAGGCGCGGGCGATGCCGATGCGCTGGCGCTGCCCGCCGCTGAACTGATGCGGATAACGCCGTTTCAACGACGGATCCAACCCCGCGCGGCGCAGTTGCGCGTCCACATAGGCCTCCTCGCCCTCGGCGCCGATCAGCCCATGCACACGCGGCGCCTCGCCCACGATCTCAGACACCCGCATGCGCGGATTGAGGCTGGACTGCGGATCCTGGAAGATCATCTGCACGCCCAGCTTCGCCGCGCGCTCCTCGCCCGCCGACAGGCCGGCGCGTGGCCGACCGTGCCACAGCACCTCGCCCGCGCTCGGCGGCATGATCCCGGCCACCAGGCGGCCAAGGGTGGATTTGCCACAACCGGACTCACCCACCAGCCCCACCACCTCGCCGGTGCGGATGCTGAGGTCCACGCCGCTCACCGCTTGCACCACCGGCGCGGGCTTCTGGCCCAACCAACGCGACAGCGCGCCGTGCGGCCGCCCGAAGCGTTTTGATACCTTGCGCAGCTCGATGATGGGCGCGCCGCTCATACGATGCGGCTCGACGATGGGCGCGCCGCTCATGCTGCCACCGCGCCGTGCGCCGGGTGAAAGCAGCGCAGCTCGCGTCCCGGTTCGGGCCGCGTCAACGCCGGCTCGGTCTCGCACGCCGCGTCCGCCGCGGCACACCGGGTGCGAAACGCGCAGCCGGCGGGGCGATCGAGCGGCGAGGGCGTCATTCCCGGGATCTGCAACAGTTTGTGCCCCCGCCGGTTGCGGCTCGGCACGCTGCCGATCAGCCCGCGCGTGTAATGATGCATGGGGTTGTCGAGCACCGCATCCACCGCGCCGGATTCCACGATGCGGCCCGCATACATCACCGCCACCCGGTCCGCGAGACCGGCCACCACGCTGAGGTCATGCGTGATCCACAGCAACGAGGTGCCGCGCTCGCTGGCCAGCTTCTGCACCACGGCGAGGATCTGCGCCTGGATCGTCACGTCCAGCGCCGTCGTCGGCTCGTCGGCCACGATCAACGCGGGGTTATGCAGCAGCGCGATGGCGATGGCCACGCGCTGGCGCATGCCGCCGCTGAACTGGTGCGGATAGGCCGACAACCGCTCGTCCGGGCTCGGGATCCCCACCTGCCCCAACGCATCGCGCGACCGAGAGCGTGCCTCGGCGCCGGACACGCGTTCATGCGCCTGGATGGTCTCCATCATCTGCGTGTCGATGCGCAGAACCGGGTTCAGCGTCATCATCGGATCCTGAAAGATCATCGCGATGTGCCGCCCGCGCAGTCGGCGCAGCTCCGGCTCGGCCAGCCCCACCAGCTCGCGGCCCTGAAACCTGATTCTGCCCGAGGCGATCCGGCCCGGCGGGTCGATCAGCCCGATGATGGAAAACCCGGTGACGGATTTGCCGGACCCCGACTCCCCCACCAGCCCCAGCACCTCGCCGCGCCCCACCGACAGCGTGACGCCATCCACCGCCCGCAGCACGCCCGCGCGGGTGTCGAAAACCGTGTTGAGATCGCGCAGTTCCAGCGTGGGCACGTCGCTCATCGCTGCAGCCTCGGGTTCAGAACGTCGCGCAGCTGATCGCCCACGAGGTTGATCGCCATGATGGTCACCAGCAACGCGATGCCGGGATAGAAGCTGATCCAGTATTTGCCGGAAAGCATGTACTGATAGCCATTGGCGATCAGCAGCCCCAGCGACGGCTCGGTGATCGGCACGCCCAGGCCGAGAAAACTCAACGTGGCCTCGAGCGCGATGGCGCGCGCCACCTGGATGGTGCCGATCACGATCAGCGGCGGCAGGCAGTTCGGCAGCAGATGCCGGAACACCACCCGCCAGCGCGGCAGGGCCAGGCACTCCGCCGCCTCGATATACTCGCGCGCTCGCTCCGACAGCGCGGCCGATCGCGCGGTGCGGGCGTAGCTGGCCCATTCCACGATCACCAGCGCCAGCATCACGTTCACCACGCCCTTGCCCAGAAAGGCCAGAATCATCAGCGCCACCAGAATGGCCGGGAACGACAGCTGCAGGTCCACAAGGCGCATGATCGCCGCCTCGATGCGCCCGCCGGCATAGGCCGCGGACAACCCCAGGGCGGTGCCGATGATTCCCGCCACGATCGCCGAGCCCGCGCCCACCGCAAGCGAGATCCGCAGCCCATACAAAATGCCGGACAGCATGTCCCGCCCCTGGTCGTCGGTGCCCAGCCAGAAGGTCAGCCCGTCCGCCGACGCCGATCCCGGCGGCAGCCGCCCGTCCATGATGTCGAGCTGGGCGAGATCGTACGGGTTCTGCGGCGCGATCAGAGAGGCCGCGAGCGCCAGCAGCACGATGACCGCTATGACGACGAGCGCCGCCAGCGCCACCTTGTTCGCGGCGAAATCCGAAAGCACCCGCCGGGCCGGAGACTGTTCCATCAGGCGCGACCGCCCAGACGCACGCGCGGATCCAGCACCGTATAGAGCAGATCAACCACGAGGTTGATGGTCACGAACAGGGCCACCACGATCATGAGATACGCCACGATCACGGGCCGATCGAGCACGTTGATGCTGTCGATGATGAGCTTGCCCATGCCGGGCCAGGCGAACACGCTCTCCGTCACCACCGAAAACGCGATGGTGCTGCCAAGCTCCAGCCCCACCACCGTCACCACCGGGATCAGGATGTTGCGCAGCACGTGCACGAATACCACCCGGCGGGGCGACAATCCTTTCGCGCGCGCGAACCGGATGTAGTCCAGCGGCATCGTCTCGCGCACCCCCGCCCGCGCGAGCCGCAGCACGAGCGAGATGTTGAACAGCGACAGGTTCAGCGCCGGCATCAGCAGATGACGCAATCCATCGCGTGTCAGAAACGACCACTGCACCCCGAACAGCTCGGCGGTCGTGCCCCGCCCCGAACTCGGCAGCCAGCCGAGTGTGACCGCGAACACCATGATGAGCATCAGCCCCACCCAGAAGCCCGGCAGGGAGAACCCCATGATGCTGCCCGCCATCACCGTGCGCCCGGCGATGCTGTTTGGGTAAAGCCCGGCGAACAGGCCCAGCGGCAAACCGACCAGCACGGACATGATCACCGCGGTCACAGCCAGCTCCAACGTGGCCGGCATGCGGCCCAGGATCAGCTTCAGCGCCGGCTCGTTGAACACGAAACTGCGTCCGAGATCGCCCTGCACCGCGCCGCGAAGAAAAAAGAAATACTGCTCCCACAACGGCTTATCCAGCCCCAACGCCGCAATGGCGCGCGCCCGCTCAGCCTGATCCGCATCCGGCGAGATCAGGATATCCACGGGATTGCCGATGGCATGCAGCCCCACGAACACGATCGCCGACATCGCGAGCATCACGAACCCGGCCTGAACAAGCCGGCGCACCAGCCAGCCTGCCATGTCGCGGCCCTACTTCGCAGGCCGCAGATCGAACACCCGCGTCTCCTCGTCGGCGCGTGGGACGTAGGTCAGCCCCGCCTTGGTGGCCCAGGTGTTTTTCTGCTGGTGCAGCGGGATCAGCGCGGTATCGGCCATCACCATGCGCACGCCCTCCATCAGGATCTTCTCGCGCGCGCCGTCATCCACCGTCACCAGCGCCTTGTCGATCAGCGCGTCGAGCGCCGGACTGGTATAACGCGCCCGGTTCACCGCCCCGCGCCCCTTGCTGGCATCGAAAGTGGCCACCAGCGAGCGCAGCGGATTGGACGATTCGCCCGTGGAGCTGCCCCATCCCAGCAGAAACGTCGAATAATCCTGCTTGTTGGCGTGGCCCACGAAATTGGTCCACGGCGACGGCTCCACCGTGGTCTTGATCCCAATGCGCGACCACATCTGGCCCACGGTCTGCACGATCTTCGCGTCGTTCAGATACCGGTCGTTGGAGCTGTGCAAGGTGATGGTCAGGCCATTCGGATAGCCCGCCTCCGCCAGCAGCGCCTTGGCCCGTGTGGCGTCGAACGCCGGCGGCGGCACGTCCGGCGCGTAGGAATAGCTGCCGGGCGGCAGGAACTGCCCGGACGGGATGGCCGCGTTCTCCATCACCCGGTCCACGATGGCGGGCCGGTTGATCGCGATCGACAGCGCCTCGCGCACGCGCCGGTCCTTCAGCGGGTTCTTGTCCAGCGTCTCGCCGTTCGGCCCCTTCACGAAGGGCGTCGGCCCGTCGCGGGACTGGTCGAGCATGATGTAGATGAGCCGCAGAGACACCGTCTCCCACAGCTTCATCCGGCTGTCGGTGCGCAGCTTGGCGATATCGGCGGTGGGCACGCTGTCGATCAGCGCCACGTCGCCCGACAGCAGCGCCGCGGTGCGCGCCGCCTCGTTGCTGATCATGCGGTATGTCACGTGCGACCAGGCCGGCTTTTCGCCCCAGAATGCCTCGTTGCGGTCCAGCTCGATGCGATCGCCGTTCTTGTAAGACACGAGCCGGTACGGCCCGGTGCCGATCGTGTTCTTGCCGCTGTTGAAATCCTCGGTGGTGGGGTTGGGCCCCAGTTTGTGGGAGATCACGAACACCTGGCTGAGATCCACCGGCAGCAGCGGATACACGCCCTTCGTGCGCAGCCGGATGGTGTGCGCATCGACGATCTCCACACCGGAGATCGCGTTGATATAGATCGAAAAGCTGCCGGGGCTGTTCAGCACGGTGGGCACGCGGGCGATGGTGTAGGCCACGTCCTCGGCCGTGAACGGGCTGCCGTCGTGGAAATTGGTGGCGCGGAGCTTGAACTCCCACGTGGTGTCGTCGATCAGCTTCCAGCTTTCCGCGAGGCCAGGCCGCAGCCGCGCCTTGTCGTCGGTCTCCACCAAACGTTCGAAGACATGCGTGTGTGCCTGCTCGTTCGGCGTCAGCGTGTGATAATGCGGGTCCATGCTCGTCACCGGCGCGCCCACCGCCACGGTGATCGGCGTGCCCTGCGCACCCTGCGCACCCTGGCTTTGCGCACCCTGGCTTTGCACACCTTGGGCGCGGGCATCGCCCATCCCGCCCAGCGACGCGGCAACGATCGCAAACGTCGTCAAAAATCCAGTGTGCGACGTCATCGTCGGCCTCTCCTGATTTCGCATGGCGCGCATGATCCCTTTGCATGCAGCTACAGCAACCGTATCGAATTGACCAGACGGCCGGCACCTGGTTGCAGCTTAGGGCATGGTGGTTAAAGTGGCGCATGGATCATGCCCTCCCCACCCTCGCTGCCCGCCCGACCACGCAGGAGATGCTGCGCCATCTCGTGGGCTTCGACACCACGTCGCGAAACTCGAACCAGGCGCTGATCGCCTTCGCCCAGGATTTCCTGCGCTCCCACGGGGTGCACACCCGCACCAGCTTCAGCGCGTCGGGCGATAAAACCAATCTGCACGCCATGATCGGCCCCGCCATCGCCGGCGGCATCGCCCTGTCCGGCCATGTCGACACCGTGCCCGTCGATGGCCAGACCTGGCAGAGCGACCCCTTCGTTCTGCGCGCGGATGGCGGCAGGCTCTACGGCCGGGGCGCGTGCGACATGAAAGGCTTCGTCGCCAGCTGCCTTGCCGCCGCCCCCGACCTGATGGCGATGAACCTGTCGCGCCCCATGCATCTCTTCATCACCTTCGACGAAGAGACCACGATGGAAGGCGCGCGCGTGCTGATGGACGACCTCGCGGCCAGCGGCCTGTCGCCTGAGATGTGCGTGGTGGGCGAGCCGAGCCTGATGCAGCCGATCCTGGCGCATAAAGGCCGGGTGGCGGTGCGGGTGCGGGTGCGCGGCCGCGCCGGGCATTCCAGCGAACCGGCCCACGGCGTGAACGCCGTCTTCGCCGCGGCCGAGGCCATCACGTCTATCGCAGCGGAGGCCAGGCGGCTTTCGGTGGAAGGCCCGTTCGTGGAAGGCTTCGACCCGCCGCACACCACCATCCATGTCGGCACCATGTCCGGCGGCACCATCCTCAACATCATCCCCGAGGCGGCCGAGTTCGTCATGGAATGGCGCTGCGTGCCGGGCCACGACCCACATGCCGAATACGCCCGCCTGCGCGCCCATATCGCAACCCATATCGAGCCGGCGATGCAGGCGGTGGACCCCGCCTGCGGCTTCACCTACGAGGTGATCGGCGATATCCCCGGCATGGGGCTGGCCGAAAGCCACGCGCTGACGGCGTTGGTCAAGCAGGTGACAGGCTCGAACAGCACCGGCAAGGTTAGCTACGGCACCGAGGGCGGCATTTACGAGGCCGCCGGCATCCCCACCATCGTATGCGGCCCCGGCTCCATCCAGCAGGCCCACAAGCCCGACGAATGGATCGCCCAAAGCCAGCTCGATGCGTGCGACCAGTTCATCCGCTCGCTCGCGCGCCGCCTGTTACCTCAAGCCTCGGCGCCATGACGGCCGGTCGGGATGGCGTGACGTTCGCCCAACCGGTGCTGCCGGAATTCGACGTCAGGCTGAGCGCCCCCGACCTGTCCCCGTGGATGGCTGGCAATATCGGCCTGCCCGGTTTCACCATGTTCCGCAGCGACCGTCCCGGCCCGCATATCGCGCTGGTGGCGCTGGTGCACGGCAACGAGATCGCCGGCGCCATCGTGCTGGACCGCCTGCTGCGCGAGCAGATCCGGCCGCAGCGCGGCACGCTCACGCTGGGGTTCGCCAACCTCGCCGCCTTCGCCCGGTTCGACCCCGCGCAGCCCACCGCCAGCCGCTTCGTGGACGAGGATCTGAACCGGGTGTGGGACACAGACGTGCTCGACGGCGCGCGTGCCACCTGCGAGACGCGGCGCGCCCGCGAAATGCGCAAGCATATCGACGGGGTCGACATTCTGCTCGACCTGCATTCGATGCTCTGGCCGTCCGATCCGCTGATGCTGTGTGGCGCCACGGCCAAGGGGCGCGCGATGGCCGAGGCGATCGGCGCGCCGGACCTCATTGTGGCAGATGCCGGCCATGTCAGCGGCAGGCGGATGATCGACTACGGCCTGTTCATCGAGCCGGCCACGCCGCAGACGGCCAATCTGATCGAAGCCGGCCAGCACTGGCAGCCTTCCACCGTCGCCATGACGGCCAGGGTGGCGATGACGCTGCTGCAACACCACGGCATGATCCCGCTGCTGCCGGAGGCGGCCGCGCCCTCCGCGCCGCGCGTGGCGAAGGTCAGCCACGTCATCACCGCAGCAACCGCCGGTTTCGCCTTCGTGCAGGTGTTCAGGGGTGGTGACATCATCGCGCGCCGCAACACGCTGATTGCGATGGACGGCACCACCGAGATCCGCACACCCTATGACGAGTGCCTGCTGGTGATGCCGAGCCTGCGCCCCAGCCGCGGCCACACCGCCGTTCGCCTGGCGCGTTTTGTGGCAGAGTAAGCAAGAAATCTTCTTTTTCTGAAGAAAAAGAAGCAAAAGGACTTCATTCACTCATGTGCGTGGTGCGGAAATCTCCGACTCATGCCAACCAGCGAATGAAGTTTTTTGGTTCTTTTGTTCACAAAAGAACATCTTCCCGCTTAAGTCCTAAGAAACTCAAACAGATCCTTGTTCAGCCGATCCTTGGCCGTGAAATGCAGCCCATGCGGCTCGCCGTCATATTCCAGGAACGTCGCCGTCGGCACCATCTCGTGCGCGCGCCGACCGGACACATCCATCGGCACCGTGGCATCGCTGGTGCCATGGATGATCAGCGTGGGAATGGTGAAGGCCTTCATGTCCTGACGGAAATCCGTCTCGGAAAACGCCCGCACGCAGTCGATCGTGGCCTTCGGAGACGCCGTCATCGCCTGCGTCAGCGACGCCTGCTGCAGTTCCGACGACACCGAGAAATTCAGCATCCCGGCGCCCAGGAACGTCTTGATGAACGGGGCGAGGAAGCCCGGCCGGTCCTTTTCCAGGCCGGCGACCATGCTTTCGAACACGGACACATCGACGCCACCGGGATTGTCGTCGGTTTTGAGCAGGAAGGGTGTCACGGCGGAGATCAGGCAGGCCTTGGCCACGCGTGCGCTGCCATGACGGCCGAGATAGCGCGCCACCTCGCCGCCGCCCATCGAGAAGCCCACGAGCGAGACGGCGTTCAGGTCCAGTGTCGTGATCAGCGCGTGCAGATCGTCGGCCATCGTATCGTAGTCGTAGCCGCTCCAGGGCTGGTCCGACCGGCCAAAGCCGCGACGGTCATAGGCGATGACGCGAAAGCCCTGCCCCGCCAGCACGCGCGCCTGATATTCCCACATGTCGCCGTTCAGCGGCCAACCATGGATGAGGATCACCACCGGGCCCTGGCCCCAGTCGTTGTAGAAAAGCTTCACGCCGTCCGGCGTTTCGACGAAGGCCATGCCCTGCTCCCACTGCGTTTTCGCACACTAACGGGAGACGGCGGGAAGATGTTCCGAGTGCCCCGTCGTATGAGGCGGATAGCAGCGCCAGGCCGTTACGAGCTGGTGGGCCGGGCCGGGGCCGCGTCGATGGCGCCCGCGATGGCGAACCACAGCTTCTTGCGGTTGAGATCCACATCCAGCGGCAAGGCGCGCTGCGCCAGCTTGTCGGCGCGGGCGAATTTATCGTTGAGCCAGCTCCGACGGTCCGAAAGCCCCCAGCTCAGCACGCCCAGCACCGCCGGGTTCGGCAGCACCGCATCCAGCCAGGCGCGCGCATGGTCGGCCACCGCGGTATCACGTGATGCCACGTTGGCCGGCAAACGCTGGTCGCGCACGTCGAGCTCGGTGACGATGATTTTCAGCCCCATGCCGGCGATCTCGGCGATGAACCGGCTCAGCACCTTCTGGTCGAGCGTGGTCTCGCCGGCATCCAGATGCGCCTGCAGGCCCACCGCCTGCACCGGCACACCCCGACGCAGCAGATCCGCCAGCAGCGCCAGCAGCGCCACGCGGCGGCGTTCCTGCCAGGGCATGGCATAATCGGTGCCGAACTCGTTGATGACGCGCAACGCGCTCGGGTCCGCCGCCTTGGTGGCGTGAAAGGCGATGTCGATATAGGCGGGGCCCAGCGCCTTCAGCCAAAGCGTCTGGCGCAGGGCCAGAGGCTGGTTGTCGTCCGGCTGCAGAACCTCGTTGACCACGTCCCAATGTTGCAGCTTGCCGGCAAAATGCGTGGCGACGTTTTTGATATGCCCCGTCAGCAGCTTTTCCGCGTTGGCGGCATTCAGCGACGGTTCCAGCCAGTCCGGATTGCCTTCATGCCACACCAGGGTGTGGCCGCGCACGCGGATGCGCCTCGCGTTCGCCCAGGCCAGCAACGCATCGGCGCGGCCGTAATCGTAGCGGTCCGCCTCGGGATGCAGATCGGCCCATTTGAACGACGCCTCACCCACCACGATGCCCGCTTCAGCATCCACCCGGGCGAGCAGGGCGGGATCACCTTTGAGATGTTCGTCACTGACGGCGGACCCGAAGAAAAGGCCTTTGCGGCGGGCCCGCGCATTCAGCGCCGAAGCCCCCACGTCCGATTCCGCGCGCGCCCCCGACGGCATCACTCCGGCGGACAGGCACGCGGCAAGCAGCGAGCGTCGGGGGAGCACATGCATGCTGAAATCCCAATAATGAGTTTCAGATGCATGATTGTTCCATTGCCGCACGTCAATGCTGAAGTGAAAACAACTTCGTGACCGCACCGAGCCCGCCCGACGATTACGTGTCGGGCGGGCAAGATACGCTTGTTTTAAGCGGCCCGGCGCTGCTGGGGAGCCGAAGGCGAGGCCATGACGGGGACCTTCGCGCGGATCAATTTTTCGATCCCTCGCAAAAATGCGCGCTCCTCACCGTCGCACAGGCTGATCGCAACCCCGGTGGCACCGGCACGCGCGGTGCGGCCGATACGATGGACGTAGCTTTCGGGCACGTTCGGCAGATCGTAGTTCACAACATGCGTCACGCCGTCGACATCGATGCCACGGGCGGCGATGTCGGTGGCGATCAGCACGCGGCACTTGCCGGACCGGAAATTGGCGAGCGCGTGCTCCCGCTGACCCTGGCTTTTGTTGCCATGGATGGCGGCGGCGGCGAGGCCCGATTCCTCCAGATACTTCACCACGCGATCGGCACCGTGCTTGGTGCGGGTGAACACCAGCGTGCGGCCGGTGGCAGGGCCCATCAGAAGGTCGAACAGCACCGCGCGCTTGCGGGAGGTTTCGACCATGATCACGTGCTGCTCCACGCGCTCGGCCGTGGTGGCCACCGGCGTCACGGCCACCTGGGCAGGGTTCTTCAGCATCTGCGCGGCAAGCCCGCCGATCTCAGACGGCATGGTGGCCGAGAAGAACAGCACCTGACGCTGGGCCGGGATCTGCTGGACGATGCGGCGGATCGGCACGATGAAGCCAAGGTCGAGCATGTGATCGGCCTCGTCGAGCACCAGGATCTCCACCTGGTCGAGCCGCACGGTGCGATCCTGCATATGGTCCATCAGGCGGCCCGGCGTGGCCACAAGAACGTCCACACCCATCTGCATGGCCCGCGCCTGGCGGCCCTTCGGCACGCCGCCGAACATCACGGTGGTCTTGAGGTTCATGAACTTGCCATAGACCCGGAAGCTTTCCGAGATCTGGCTGGCGAGCTCGCGCGTGGGCGCCAGCACCAGCACGCGGCAGCCGCCGGGGCCCACGCGCTTGGGGGTGGCGGCCAGGCGGTGCAGGATCGGCAGGGCGAACGCCGCGGTCTTGCCGGTGCCGGTCTGGGCGATGCCCTGAACGTCACGGCCCGTCATGGCATGCGGGATCGCCTGCAGCTGGATGGGGGTGGGGGTGGTATAGCCCTCGGCGGCGAGCGCCTTGAGCAAGGGTGGGCAAAGCCCGAGTTCGTCAAAAGTCATCATACTACTCTCGCGTGTCGACACCGCGCCTCCCGCCCGGATGGGGCAGGATGCGCGCGCGTCGCCTACGGTCGACAGGACCGCGGACCGGCGCTTATTGCTGAGTGTGAAGGGCTACCTGGGAGCGTTGGCGCCGGGACGCAGACTTGTCCTGGCTGGCAGCGCACAAAACCACATCAAGGGGCGCCGTGACCCACTACGAGTGCAGTGCACAAAAGTCAAGCATTTTAAGCGTATCACCGGTGAAGCACACCAGGGCGCTGGCAGCTCGTGCAGGCGCCCTGGGCATTTTCAACGCTTCGGCAATTTGTCCTGGCACGCGCTCAAGGCGCTGATGGCGTCGCTGGAACCTTCCAGCGGCTCTTCGAAATCCATGTCGCCCAGGCTGATATAGAGCGTGTTGCCGCGCATGAAGGCGTCATACACCTTGTCCATCTGGCCATCGGCGATCGGCACCGCGAGCAAGGTGGAGCTGGCGGCGATGCCGGTGCCGCTGAAGCTCGGGCCCTTGTCGATGCGATATTTGAGCGAGGTCTGCGACCCCTCCTTCATCTTCGCGCTGGGCTCGGAGACGATGAACATGTGAACGTGGTCGTTGTCCAGCGCGAACGAGATCATGCTCTTGTCGTCATACACGAACGTTGCCGCACAACCGGTGCTGCCGTCCTTGTTGGTCTGGCTGGAAATCTTCCACCCGCCGACATCGATGGTCTGCCCCACCTTCTGCGCCCATGCCGGTGCGGCGAAAAGTGAGGCCAAGACGACGGCACGGACAAGATGGCGCATGAAATTCTCCTGTTTGCGCAAGATATGATGGAAATGCTCTGATGGGGCCATAGGGAACATCCGAAGTTCGCAACGAGATCGATGGGCCGGAGACAAAGACATGGCAAAACGCGGCATGCGGTTCGGCATCTTCCTCGCCCCCTTCCATCGCGTGGGCGACAATCCCTCGCTGGCACTTTCCCGCGATATCGAGATGATCGAGAGGCTGGACCAGCTCGGCTACGACGAGGCCTGGATCGGCGAACATCACTCGGCCGGCTGGGAGATCATCGCCGCCCCTGAGCTGATCATCGCGGCCGCCGCCGAACGCACCAAACACATCAAGCTCGGCTCGGGCGTCACCTCCCTGCCCTATCACCACCCGTTCCTGGTGGCGCAACGCTGGGTGCAGCTCGACCACATGACGCGCGGCCGCGCCATGCTCGGCTGCGGCCCCGGCGCGCTGGTGTCGGACGCGTATATGATGGGCATCGAGGCCTCCACCCAGCGCCGCCGCATGGAGGAAAGCCTGGACGCCATCATGGCGCTGCTGCGCTGCGAGGAGCCCGTGACCATCAAGACCGACTGGTTCGAGCTGCGTGAGGCCCGGCTGCATCTGGCGCCCTACAGCGATCCCTGCTTCGACATCGCCATCGCGTCCACCCTCACGCCCGCAGCCCCCATGCTGGCCGGCAAGCACGGCGTGGGCATGCTCTCGCTCGGCGCCGGCATGCCGGGCGGCCCGCAGGCGATCGCGGGCCAATGGCGCATCGCCGAGGAAAACGCCGCCCTGCACGGCAAGACCATGAACCGGCGGGACTGGCGGATGGTGATGAACGTGCACGTGGCCGAAGACGACGCAACGGCGCTGCGCGACGTGCGGGTGGGCGAGCGCGCCGAGACGGTGGGGTATTTCCAGGACGTGCTGGGCCGCCCGCCCGGACGCTCCGAAGACCCGCTCAGCGACGGCGTCAAGGCCGGCACCACGCTGGTGGGCTCGCCTGACACGGTGGCGGAAGGGATCGCCCATCTGGTGGCCAACAGCGATGGCGGTTTCGGCGGCTTCATGTTCCGCGCCCATGACTGGGCGGACCGTGAGGCGACGTGGCGCAGCTACGAATTGTTCGCCCGGTATGTGATGCCCCGATTCCAGGGCTCGCTCGATACCCTCCAGGCCTCGTTCGAATGGGCGAAATCCAACCGCTCCACCATCTTCGGCCCCAACGTCGCCGCCATCCGCAAAGCCTATGTCGATGCCGGGCGCGACGTGCCGGAGGGGTTCGACGCACGCCTGACCGGGGCCGCGGCGCTGGACCCGGTGAAGGCCGGGTAGGATTGCCCTTCGCCGCGCGCGGGCGTTCACTGCGCGCAAAAGCGGGAGCCGCCATGTCTGACCTCGTACGCCTCGAAGCTCACGGCGATGTGGGCCTGATCGTCATCGACCATCCGCCGGTGAACGCGTTGTCCGCCGCCGTGCGGGCGGGGCTGGTGGCCTGCATCGACAAACTCGGCGCCGACCCGGCTTTGCGCTGCGGCGTGCTGGCGTGCGATGGCCGCACCTTCGTGGCCGGCGCCGATATCCGCGAGTTCAACAACCCCGTTCCCCCCGCCGGCTCCACCCAAGCCGTCACGACCAACGCCGTCTGCGCGGCAATCGATGCAAGCCAGAAACCCATCGTGGCGGCGTTGTTCGGCACCACGCTCGGCGGCGGGCTGGAGGTGGCACTGTCGTGTCACGGCCGGGTGATCGAGGCCCAGGGCAAGGTCGGGCTGCCCGAGGTGAAGATCGGTCTGCTCCCCGGCGCCGGCGGCACCCAGCGCCTGCCGCGACTCGTGGGACCGTTGGCGGCGCTGGACATGATCACCACCGGCCGCCATGTCCCGGCCTCGGAAGCCCTCTCGCTCGGCATCGTGGGCGAGATCGCAACCGACCTTCGCCCCGCCGCCATGAGCGCCGCCCGCGCTCTGGCGGATGCCGGCACCTGGCCCCGGCTGCGCGATGAACCCACGCCCGCGGTCGACCGCGCCGCCTTCGATGCCGCCGTGACCGCCGTGGGGAAGCGGGCCCGTGGCGCCATCGCCCCCGTCCGCGCCGCCGAGGCCGTCTCCTGGTCGCTCGACGCGCCGTTCGACGACGCCCTGGCGCGCGAGAGCGAGGCGTTCCAGGCCCTGCGCGCCGGCCCGCAATCCCGCGCCCTGCGCCACATCTTCGCCGCCGACCGCGCCGCCGCCAAGGCACCGACCGACGAACCCCCCCTGCCCATCGCCACCGCCGGCGTGATCGGCGGCGGCACCATGGGCTCCGGCATCGCGATCTCGCTCGCGGATTCGGGCCTGTCCGTCACGCTCGTGGAAGTCGGCGACGACGCCGTGCGCGCCGCCGAAGCGCGCGTGCGGGCGGTGTATGACCGCCAGCTCGCATCCGGCCGGCTCACCGAAGCCGGCCACGCCGCACGCCTCGCCCGCGTGACCTTTTCCACCGAGATGGCCGCGCTGGCCCAGGCCGACCTCGTGATCGAGGCGATCATCGAGAACATCGACGCCAAGCAGGATGTGTTCCGCAGGCTCTCGGCCATCACGCGCGCCGACGCCATCCTGGCCAGCAACACCTCCTATCTCGATATCGACCTGCTGGCCGATGTGGTGGTGCATCCCGAGCGGGTGCTGGGGCTGCATTTCTTCAGCCCCGCCCACGTGATGAAGCTGCTCGAGATCGTGCGGCCCGCGCGCCTCGCGCCCGCCGTGCTGGCAACCGCGCTGGCGCTGGCCAAACGCATCGGCAAGCAGCCGGTCGTCTCCGGCATCTGCGACGGCTTCATCGGCAACCGCATCTTTTCCACCTGGCGCAAGCAGTGCGATTTCGCGCTGGAAGACGGCGCGCTGCCGCACGAGATCGATCGCGCCCTGGAATCCTGGGGCATGGCGATGGGCCCGTATGCCGTGGCCGACCTCGCCGGGCTCGACATCGGCTGGGCGCAGCGCAAACGCCTCGCCCCCACCCGCAACCTGGCCGCCCGCTACGTGCCGATCGCCGACTGGATCGCCGAGCAGGGCCGTTTCGGCCAAAAGACCGGCGCCGGCTATTACCTGCACCGCGACGGCAAGCGCGAGATCGACCCTGCGATCACGGCCCTGGTCGAACGGGCGTCGGCCGAACGCGGCATCACCCGCCAGCCGGTGCCCGCCGAGCGAATCCAGTCGCGCGTGCTGGCCGCCATGGCCAACGAGGGTGCCAGGATCCTGGAAGAGGGGGTCGCCGCCCGCCCGTCCGATATCGATGTGGTGCTGGTGCACGGCTACGGCTTTCCGGCCTGGCGCGGCGGGCCGATGCAGGCGGCGGACGAAGCCGGTCTCGACACGGTGCTTGCCACGGTGAAGGAGATGCACGCGCAAAGCGGCCCGGGCTGGGAGCCGTCGAAGCTGCTGGAAACCCTGGTGGCGGAAAAGCGGAGCTTCGCGTCGTTGAATGGGTAGCGCGCAACCCGGTGCGGCCGAAAACCGCATCGGCGGCCTGTTGTCGCCGGCGGTGGCCGGGCTGATCGCCATCCTGGCCGGGTATTCCGGCTCGGTGGTGATCATCTTCCAGGCCGCTCAATCCGCCCATCTGTCGCCCGCGGTGCTGTCCTCCTGGATCTGGGCGATCTCGCTGGGCTGCGGGGTGGCCGGGATCGCCCTCAGCCTGGCGTTTCGCGCGCCCATCTCGGTGGCGTGGTCCACGCCCGGCGCGGCGCTGCTGGTGATCTCGCTGCCCACGGTGACGTATCCCGAGGCCATCGGCGCCTTCGTCGTCTCCGGCGCGATCATTCTGCTCCTGGCCGCCACCGGCCTGTTCGACCGGGTGATGCGGCTGGTTCCCGCCTCCATCGCGGCGGCCATGCTGGCGGGCATCCTGTTCCGCTTCGGCGCCGAGACGTGGCTCTCGCTGGCGCGCCAGCCGCTTCTGGTGGGCTGCATGATCGCGGTGTATCTGGTCGGCCGCCGCCTTGCGCCGCGTTTTGCCATCAGCCTCGTGCTGCTCGCAGGCGTCACGCTGGCGGCGTTTCGTGGGCAGACCGATGTCAGCGCCGTGCACGTGGCCCTGGCCGTGCCGGTTTTGACGATGCCGGTGTTCTCGCTCTTCGCCGCCATCAACATCGCCATACCGCTGACGCTGGTGGCGATCACCGGACAGTATCTGCCGGGCCTCGCCGTGCTGCGCACCGCCGGATACGACGTGCCGGCGCGCCTCCTGGTCACCACCATCGGCACCGTCTCGCTCATGCTCGCCCCGTTCGGCTGCCACGGCATCACCACCGCAGCCATCACGGCCGCGATCATCGCGGGCCCCGAGGCGCATCCGAACCGCACGAAACGCTGGCGCGCCGGCGTCGCGATGGGTGCCTTCTATCTCGTCATCGCCTTGTTCGGCGCCACGCTGGCGGCAATTTTCGCCGCCCTGCCGCGCGAACTGATCGCGGCTATCGCGGGCCTGGCCCTGCTCGGCGCCATCATGGGCGGCCTCACCGCCGCACTTGGCAACCCGCATGAGCGGGACGCCGCGCTGATCACCTTCCTCTGCACCGCGTCCGGCATGACCCTGGCAGGGCTCGGCGCCCCGTTCTGGGGACTGGTATTCGGCTTGCTTGCCCAAATCGCGTTAAGACCAAAGGTAAAAACATGACCCGCGAAGCCGCCCTCGCCACCGCCGCCGCCCATTTCGACAGCAACGCGTTTCGCGACAGGCTGGCCGAGTTGGTCGCCATTCCCAGCTCCTCCCAGGACCCCGAGCGCAAGCCGGACGTGCAGCGTTATCTGGGCGCGGCCATCCAGCCCTGGCTCGAAAGCCTCGGGTTCGCCGTGGCCATCCATGCCAACCCCGTCGAGGGGTCCGGCCCCATTCTGGTCGCCACCCGCATCGAGGACGCATCGCTGCCGACCATCCTCACCTACGGCCATGGCGACACCGTGCGCGGGCTCGAGGATCAATGGGATGCGGGGCTCAACCCCTGGGTGCTCACCGAAATCGGCGATCTTTGGTACGGCCGCGGCACCGCGGACAACAAGGGCCAGCACGCAACCGTCATCACCGCGCTGGAGATCGTGCTGAAGACCCGCGGCAGGCTCGGCTTCAACATCAAGATGCTGCTGGAGATGAGCGAGGAACGCGGCTCCGTCGGCCTACGCCAATTCGTTCAGGAAAATGCCGCCCTGCTCGCCGCCGACGCGCTGATCGCAAGCGACGGCCCCCGCGTGACGCCGACCACGCCCACCATCACCAGCGGCTCACGCGGCGCCTACCGGTTCGACCTCGTGCTGCGCGAACGCCCCGGTGGCGTGCACAGCGGCAACTGGGGCGGCATGACGAACGACCCCGCCATCGTGCTCGCCCACGCCATCGCCAGCATCGCCGACCGAAACGGCCGCATCCTGGTGCGCGCTCTGGTGCCCCCGCACGGCATATCGAACGCGGTGCGCGACGTGCTGTCCGGCCTCGAACTGCAATCCGAGGCCTCCGCCACCATCAACCCCAACTGGGGCGAGCCGGGGCTCTCCGCCGCCGAGAAAGTGTATGGCTGGACCAGCTTCATCGTGCTGGCCATGCTGTCCGGCCGGCCGGAAGCGCCCGTCAACGCCGTGGCGCCGGATGCCCGCGCCGTCTGCCAGCTGCGCTACACCGTGGACTGCGACCCCGCCACCTTCGAGGCCGCCCTGCGCCACCATCTCGACGAGGCCGGCTTCCCCGAGATCGCCATCGAGAACACCGGCACGGGCGGCTTCGGCGCCAGCCGCACCGACCCCACGAACCCCTGGGTGCAGCGCACGAAGGCGAGCATGGAGCGCACCTTGGGCAAGCACGTGCAGATCATTCCCAACGGCGGCGGCGGCCTGCCGGGCGACATGATGGTGGAGTTCCTGGGCGTGCCGCTGGTGTGGATCCCGCTCAGCTACAACGGCTGCAAGCAGCACGGCCCGAACGAGCATTTCCTCAAACCGGCGGCGCGCGAGGGCGTGCTGGCCTATACCGGGATCTGGTGGGACCTGGGAGACCTTTAAAACCCCCCAGGCGCCCCCTATTTCCAAGGGATACCGAACAGCACACCAACGGTCCCGTTCCCATGGTTAAAAAATCGGCAACCTTGCTGGCCCTTCTCCTTCCCGCCGCCTGCGCCTTCGCCCCGCCCTCGGGGCCGAGCGTGCTGGCGGTGCCGGGCGCCAACAAGGATCTCGCCACGTTCGAGCAGGACGAGGTGACGTGCCGCAACTACGCGCAGTCGCGCATCGGCGCGCAGTCACCCGGCGGCGTCGCCGGCCAGAGCACGGTGAACGGAGCCGTTGCCGGCACACTGCTGGGCGCGGCGGCGGGGGCTGCGATCGGGGCGGCCACCGGCAATGTGGGCGCGGGGGCGGCGATCGGCGGCGGCTCCGGCCTTTTGTTGGGCAGCAGCATCGGCGCCACCAACGGCGACTACGCCGGTTACGACCTGCAACGCCAGTATGACTACGGCTACATCCAGTGCATGACGGCCAAGGGTGACAAGGTGCAGGTCGCCCAGGCGCAGGCTGGGTGGCAGCCGGACTACGTGGATCCCGGCCCGTATTATTATCCGGCGCCGTACGCCTATGCTTACCCCTCGCCGTTCATTGCCACGTTCGGCTTCGGCGGCGGCTATTACGGTGGCGGCCATTACTGGCACGGCGGCGGCGGCGGTTGGCGCGGCCGGCGCTAAAAGACGATCACGTCCCGAACGCCGCCACCTGCAGCGCGAGCTTCGTGACAAGCCAGCCGGACCGGAGCCCGCGAACCATGTTCCCACGCCGCAGCCTGTTGCTGAGCCTCGCGTCGCTTCCCCTCGTGCAGGGGTGCAGCGCGCCGCTCACCGCGATGTCCGCCACGTCGAGCGACACGGACGGTCTGGATCTGCTGCACGAGAGCGCCCTGGCGCACGGGGCCGAGGCGCTGGCCGGCGTCCGCGACATCAGCGTCGGCTATCAGGGCGAGTGGCGCCCCTTCATGAACCGGATGCAGCCGGACCTCGTCGATGCCGGATTTCGCGGCGGATCGCAGGAGCGGCTTTTGCTCCGCGCCGGGCTGATTGGCCAGGCGCATCAGGGACCGGACGGCCAGAAGCAGGTTTTGCGGCGGCAAGGCCAGGCGCCGGCCGACCTCGACGTGGCGTTCAACGGCAGCGTCGCCACCGACCGCCTGCGCCGGGATGCGGCGGCTTTGGTGGCCGACGCCTACGCCCTGTTCCTGCTGGGCCCGATGTGGCTGGCCCGCCTTCCCGCCGGGCGACTGGTCGCCGTTCGCGGCGACTCTGAGGAGATAACCGTGCGCGGCGGCTCTGAGGAGATAACAGTGCGCGGCGACTCCGAAGAAAGCACGTCCGGCGTCGAGCGCCGGGTGTGCGACGTGTTGCGCCTGCAGCTTCGCCCCGGCCTCGGCTTTGCCGCCTCCGACCTGCTCGAGGTGCTGATCGACCGCACCGACCGTCTCATGCGCCGGGTGCGCTTCACGCTGGACGGGCTGCAATCCACCCAGGGCGCCCTGGCGGAGGTCGACACTTGGCGCCACATCACCCTCGGCGATGTGCGGTTTCCCACCCGCTTTCACGAACAGTTGCTGCGCCCGCTGCCGTTGCCGGTGCATGACTGGCGGCTGACCGGTCTCGACCTCGATCGCGGCCTGCAGGCATCCGACATCGCGGTCACGGGCTTTTCCACGCTGGCAGCCCGGGCCGCGTCACCGGTGGCCTGAGGCGGGTCGCCCGAGTACCGTCATCAAGCCGCGCTTGCCGCATCCGGCCGCACCGGCTAGTCCGGTCCGGCAATGACCCAACATTTCGACTGCCTGATCGTGGGCGCCGGCATCGTGGGCCTCGGCCATGCCCTGGCCGCACACCGGGCCGGCCTGAAAACCGCCATCATCGACCGGGATTCCAGGGCTGCCGGCGCCTCGCTCCGCAATTTCGGCTTCATCACCGTCACCGGCCAGCAGGAAGGCATCACCTGGCGCCGCGCCATGCGCTCGCGCGACGTGTGGGCCGACATCGCCTCCCAGGCCGGCATCGCCATTCACCACCGCGGCCTTCTGATGTGCGCACGGCGGCCGGAGGCGCTAGCGGTGCTGAAGGAATTCGCCGAGACCGGTATGGGCGATGGCTGCCGAATCCTCGTCGGCACCGATCTGTGGGAGCACGGCCAGGGCCTGCGCGCCGATCTCGCCGGCGCGCTCTACAGCCCGCACGAGCTGCGCGTGGAAAGCCGCTTCGCTTTGGCCCAGCTCACCGCCTGGCTGGTGGCGCAAGGCGTGGCGTTTCTGCCCCGCACCGCCGCGCTCTCGGTCGAGACCGAGCGCGTGGACACGCCCGCCGGCCGCATCACCGCCGATCATATCGTGGTGTGCCCCGGCACCGATCTCACGAGCCTCTACCCCGAGGTGATGGCACGCCGGGGCATCACGCTCTGCAAGCTGCATATGCTGCGCGTGGCCGATCCCGGATTCTCAATCAACGCCGCCGTAATGAGCGATCTGGGTCTGGTGCGCTATCTCGGCTATGCCGGCGCCACGACCCTGCCCGCCTTGCGCCGGCGCCTGGAAGCCGAACAGCCCGAGCATCTCGCCGACGGCATCCACCTCATCGCCGTGCAGGGGGCCGATGGATCGCTGGTGGTGGGCGACAGCCACCACTACGCCGACACCCCCGACCCGTTTCAGCCCCGCGCGGTGGACGACCGCATTCTGTCCGAACTGTCCGCCACCATGGCGATCGACAGCCCCGAGATCGTGGAGCGCTGGGTGGGCGTGTATCCCTCCGGCCCAGACACCGCGTTTTCCGAGCAGCCCGCGCCGGGCGTGCGGCTGGTGATGGTCACGTCCGGCACCGGCGCCAGCACGGCGTTTGCCATCGGCGAGGAAACCATTGCCGATCTTCTGGGCCGGCAGCCGCCACCTCACGCCTGAGAGAGAGGGCACAACACGATCCGTGGCGGGCGCGGTTTATCCCACCCGCATCAGCCGCACACCCTCGGTGCGCAACCAAGCCATCGCGGGTTGTTTGTAGGGCGTGATCTCGTCCACCAGCTTCCAGAAGTGCGGGCCGTGGTTCATGTGCCGCAAATGCGCGACCTCATGCGCCGTCACGTAGTCCTGCACGAAGGCCGGCGACATCACGAGGCGCCAGCTGAAAGCCAGGTTGCGGTTGGACGCGCAGCTTCCCCACCGGCTCGTGGTGTCCTTGATGGTGATGCGCGCCGGGCGGGACTGCGCGAGCGCGGACTTCTCGGCCACCAGCGCCCCGATGCTGCGCCGCGCCTCGGCCTTCATGAAATCCATCACGCGGCGCGCCAGAAACGCGGGGTCGCCGGAGACGCGTATGGCACCCTCCTCCAGCCAGGCCCCGCCACGACCGCCGGGGCTGTGCCGGATCTGGTGCAGCGCGCCATGCAACGGCACAAGCGATCCCTCCGCGAACACGGTGGCCGACGGCAGAGCCGCCAGCCGCGCGCTGACCCAGGCGGCATGCGTCATCAGCAGGGCCATGCCGGCGGTGCGCGCGGCGCGCTGCGGCAATGTAACGACCACGCCGCCCTCGCGCGGGTCGATCCGCAGACTGACGCGGCGCGCACGCGCACTGCGACGCCACTCCACCCGGGTGGGTCCTCCAGGCAGCGTCAGTATCTCTGAACTGGCTGATATCATCTTGCGTCAGAGTGGCCGGTTCCGCCGCCGGGAGCAATCCTGGTCGTGGCACTCGGCAAGTGCCACGAACCAATATGTCACGCGGCAGCGAGGGTGACGCTCGTGGCATCGAACGCGCGAAACAGCGCCTGCTCGGCCTCGGGTGCGAGGCGCGTGTGCGGCGGGCGCAATGTGAGCCAGGCGGGATCGGCGAGATGGCGGGCCACCAAGGATTTCAGGCCGGGGATCAACGCCTGCGACGTCACGGCGGACCGCACGGCCGCCAATTTCACCTGCGCCGCCTCGCCGGCCGGGGTGCCGCGCCCCGCATAGACCTCGGCGCTGATGGCGCACCCGACATTGGCCGCCGCCGTGATGCACCCGGCGCCACCGGCCTCGAGGAGGCGATAAAGCGCGCCGTCATCGCCGCAATAGACCTCGAACCCGTCGGCGGCGAAATGGTCGGCATAGGCCTTCGTGTTGGCGAAGTCGCCGCTGCTGTCCTTGATGCCGCGCACCTTGCCGGGATACGCGCGCAACAGGCGCGCGATGAAATCCACCGTGAACGGCACCGCGGACTGGGCGGGGAAATGATAGAGATAGATGCCGATATCGCCGCCCACCCGCTCGATCACCTCGCTGAAATAGGCGAAGAGACCGTCCTGGGAGGGGTTTTTGTAGAAGAACGGCGGCAGCACCAATGCCCCCTTGCAGCCAAGCTCATCCGCCTTGCGCGTCAGCATCACGGTGTCGGTGATCGCCGTGGTGCCGGTGCCGGGCAGCAGCGTGGCGGCGGGAATGCCAGCGGACACGAAGCCTTCCATCACGGCGATGCGCTCATGGATGCCGAGCGAATTCGCCTCGCCCGTGGTGCCCAGAATGGCCAGGCCGTTGCATCCATTTGCCAGCAGCCAGCGCCCATGCGCCAGCATCCGCGCGAGATCGACGGACAGGTCGGCGTGATAGGCGGTCAACACGGCCGCGTTCACGCCGCCATACAGATGGGTCATCGGTCTCACTCCTGCGGATTCGTTCTGGTGTCTGGCTCGGCATCCGGCATGGGCCGCTTCACGCGCGGTCTTTTTCCCGGCCATTCCACGATATGATGTTCCAGCGGCCCGGCATAGCGCTCGTCGACGGCGCGGCCCTGCACGGACACGCCGGCGCTGTGCACGGTGTTGGGGTCGCCGGAAACCAGATGATGCCACCACGCCAGATCCTGCCCGGTGGCCACCCGCACATACGCACAGGACGGCGGCAGCCAGTCGATCTCGGCGAGCGTTTCGGGCGTGAGAGACACGCAATCCGGCACGTGCTGGCGACGGGTTTCGTATTTCCGGCAACGGCAACCCGTGGTGTCCAGCAGGCGGCACGCCACGTTGGTAAAGGCCAGCGCGTTGTTTTCCTCATACCGCAGCTTGTGCAGGCAGCACCGGCCGCAGCCATCGCACAGCGATTCCCATTCCGCCTGCGACAAATCGCTCAGCGCCTTGGTTTTCCAGAATGGCTTTTCGGATTTCACCGCCAAACCATAGACCGTTCTCAGCCGCCGGAGAAGCGGCCGAGCATTTCGCGCAGCGGGTCGGCGCCGGGATTTTGTCCCTCGCTGGAAATCACCAGCTGCTGGGCGGCGATGGGGCGGCCGTAATAGATCTGGTTCCAATCGCTTTTGGTGCCGATATGGCTGCCATCCAGCGTGACCCCGGCATACAGGCCGCGCGCGGTCGAGAACGCCACGATATCGGCCTGCAACGCCGCGGTGGTGGACCCCTGCACGCCGATGCCCACGGTAGCGACGGCGATCGACGCATCGGCGCCGAACTTGAACTGGCTGTCGAGCAGGGCCTGAAGCCCCTTCTCGGTCAGGATGATGAACACGATCTGCGCATCCTGAATGCCGATCTGCAGACCGATGCTACCGCTGCCGAGGCCATAGAAGGCCGGCGCCGTCCAGCCTTTCGCGGCGTGGCCCGACATCACGCAGCTTCCACCCTGGCCGCCCAGGATAAAGCCCGCCTTGAAGATCTGCGGGCACACCATCACGCCCTTGGCGCGCCGCAGCAGGGCCCGCGCGTCGTCGGCGTCCTTGGGTCCGAGCATTTCCTGCACCGTGAGCGTGGCGCGGTCGACCAGGGTCTGTTGTTCGGTCTGCGCCTGGGCGGCCATCGGCGCGGCCATCACCAGCAAGGTGAGCAGCACGAGTTTGGCGATGAGCATGCGGATCATGACGCGTCTCTCCCGAGAGGATGACGCTATGTGGCATTTCAGTCCGTTGTCGAGCAAGCTTCACGTGATGCGCAAAGCGTGGCGAGGGGTTATGCCGCCTGCATCGCGTTGACGCACACCACCCGCCAACCTTCGCTCGAATGCTCCAGCCGGGTTAGGGACAGGTTCTGCACGGACAGATGCAGCGCGTTGTCGGCGGAGATGCCCAACGCGTGCGCCACCGCCGCGCGGATGGACCCGCCATGGCTGACGATCACCACATCCTGGCCGGCATGCGCACGGGCCAGCCGCTCCATCGCGGCCCCCACCCGGAGCACGACATCTTCCATGCTCTCTCCGCCCGGCGGCCGTTCGCCCCCTGCCAGCGGCCAGAACGGATGCGCGGGCGCGGCCAGCAGGGCGGGCAGAGCGGCGTGCGCCAGCCCCTGCCACGCGCCGAGATCCTGTTCGATCAGGTCTGGCTCAACCAGGAACGGCTCGACCAAGAACGGCGGTGCCGCACCGCCTGCCTTCAGGATCGCCTCCGCCGTGCGGACGGTGCGCGACAGCGGCGTGACCACCCACACCGCCGGGTGCGGCAGGGCCCGGGCCAGCGCCTGATAGCTCGGTGCCTGCGCCACCAGCGTGTGCGGGCACAATTCCACGTCCATCGTGCCGTACAACACGGCGCGGGCATTCTCGGCCACCAAGGCGTGGCGGATCATCCAAAAGCGCGTCATGTCACTCACCGATCGAAAGAAGGGCGCCGTTTTTGCGGGCCACCTGAAACTGGGCGGCGAACAGCACGGCGGCGCCGACGAGCCACGCCACGTTGAGCACAGCGGCCCAGCCGAGCTGGTCCCACGCGATGGTGCCATCCAGCAGGGCCGCGCGCATCCCCTCGAACACATGGCTGGCCGGTACCGCGAAGGCCACCGGCTGCAACCACACGGGAAGCACCGACACCGGGTAGAACACGGCGGCAAACGGCGTGAGGCCGAACAGCACCGACCACGCCAGCGCCTCCGCCCCCGCGCCGTGGCGCAGGATGAGACTGACCACGGCCAGCGCCACCGCCCAGCCCATCACCATCAGGTTGACGAAGAACAGCACGAGCACCGGCCCCAGCGCGAAAAGATTGAAGGCATACAACGCCCAGGCCAGCAGCGCCGCCGGGATGACGCCGGCCAGCATGCGGATGGCCGACATGCCGATCAGCGCCGCCACCAGCTCGAACGGCCGCAACGGGCTGACGAACACATGGCCCAAATTACGCGACCATATTTCTTCCAGAAAGGTGATCGACATGCCCATCTGGCTGCGCAGCGAGACCTCCCACAGCAGCACGCCGCCCAGCAACGCGCCGCCGGCCAAGGCGGCCGGGCTGCCGTTGCGGGTGGCCAGGAAGCTGGCGGTGAAGCCCCAGATGCACATCTGCAACACCGGCCAGTAGGCCAGCTCCAACAGCCGCGGCCAGGACCTGCGGAACAGCGCCAGGTGGCGATACATCAGCCCCCAGATGCGCTGGGCGGACGCCATGGCCGCGTTCTGTTCAATCATGCCGTGGCCTCCGGATGCTGGCGATCGCGCGCGATGTCCAGGAACACCTGCTCCAGATCGTCGCGCCCGTAGCGTTCGAGCAGGTTCTGCGGCGCGCCGCGATCCACGACACGGCCCTTTTTCAGCATCAGCACCTGGCTGCACAACCGCTCCACCTCCGCCATGTTGTGGCTTGCCAGCAGGATCGTGCAGCCGCTTTCGGCGCGGTAACGCTCCAGCCAGCTGCGCACGAGGTCGCCGGTATCGGGGTCCAGGCTGGCGGTCGGCTCATCGAGGAGCAGCACGTCGGGGCGGTTGATCAACGACTTCGCCAACGCCACGCGGGTTTTCTGGCCGGCCGACAATTCGCCGGCGGAGCGGTGCAGCAACGCCTCGAGATCGAGCTGCCCCGCGAGTTCGGCGATGCGCGCGTCGATCCGCCGCACGCCGTAGAGATGGCCGTAGACACGCAGGTTCTCGGCCACCGACAGCCGGCCGGGCAACGCCACGTAGGGCGAGGAGAAATTCATCCGCGCCAGCGCCGCGAAGCGGTCGGTCGCCATGTCGTGGCCCAGGATGGAAATGCGGCCGGAGGTGGGGATCAACAGCCCCAGCAACATGGCGATGGTTGTGGTCTTGCCGGCTCCGTTGCCGCCGAGCAGGCCCAGTGTCTCGCCCGGCGCCACGGTGAAGTCGATGCCATCGACGGCCAGCGTGGCGCCATAGCGTTTGCTCAGACCGGTCACGGAAATCGCTGTCATGGGAGGGCAATAGGTGCTGGCGCGGCATCCGCCAAGGGGCGGAGCGGGCACGATGGCATGACGGCGCGCGCACAGGAGTGATGACCATTCTAGCCATCCGCCACCGCACGCCCCTGGAACAGCTTGATGCCCACCGAGATTCCCCAGCCAATCGCCTCGGCGTCATGCGCCTGGCTCAGCACCAGCCGGGCGGGATCCGGCAGTTCCGACCGCATCTCGGGGCGGGTGCACCCCGCCGACCATTGCAGCATCAGAAGATCGAGCCCCAGGCGGTCCAGCGGCAACACCGGCAGCAGGTTGGCGGGCACGTCACTCAGCATCAGTCGGTAACCGCGGGTGCGGGCGAAATCGCGCGCGAACAGGAACGCCGCCGGGTCCGCCAGGATATCGGCCGGCTGCAGGTCGATCGTGACGTGGCCGCGCAGGCCGACCGGGAGCTGCTCGTCAAAACGGAGAAAACCAGGCGCCAGAATGGACGCCACGTTGAGGTTGATGGCGAACGGCCCGGCGCCGGCCAGTTCACCCGGCGCCGACAGCAGCGCCAGCATGCGCCGGTCGAGGGTGCGGGTCAGGCGCAGAAACAGCCATTTGTCGGTTTTCGGCGCGTGCGCGGGGGTCAGGCTTTCGGCGAGCTCGTCGATGCTGAGCATTCGGCGCTCCCATGCGACGGTAAATCGGCCGTGGGGCCCTCTGGCGCAAACCGGGTGGCGCCGCACGAAGCGGGCCACGTCCGCCCTGGTCAGCAACGCCTCCAACGCCTGAAGCGTCGCGGGATCGAAGGTCTGTCCCCCGTCGCCGACGGGCGCTGCGGGCGGCCTGGTGCCAATCGACTGTTCCGCCACCAGCAAAAGCCGGTCGACCGAGCCGGGGATCTCCAGATCTTCCCACAGCAGGTCGGGCGATACGGGCGTCTCTCCGTCCACGAACAGATGGGCGATGGCGGCGCGGCTTTCCGCCACGGCGCCATCGGCCGGGCCGCGCCAGATCGAGACGATGCTCCGATTGGGCAAGGTGAAGACGCGTGCCCGGTCGGCGTGGGCCAATGGCTGCAAGGCGTCGCGCGCGAGGCGAAGGTGATGCGGCCGCATCCAGTCGGCCGGAAGCCGCGCCAGATGCACCACGCAGGCCCGTCGCGCGATGCCGGCGATTTTGCATTCGTGCAGATACGCGATCAGTTGCGCCGCCTCCTGCCGGTGGGTGACGAGCTCGGCCGTGGGCTCACGCCGCCTGGCCATCGAAATCATGCGCCCACCCCGGCGGGAGAAGGCCTTGTCCCCATACCTGTCCCCGCCTGCGAAGCGGGCGCCGGCGCGGCGCGGCGCAGCAGAGACTGGTTCCGGCAGCCTGCTCGCGCGAAGGCGCCCGTGCCAGCCGCCCTGTCCACACATTGGCGCAAGGTGCAGGCACCAGCATGGGCGCAGGCCACAAGGCGCGAAGCGCCCAGCATCGCGTCCACATGCCGGCCCTGGAACCGCCGGATGCCGCGCGCGACACCCCAACGCAGCGCCGCCTCGGTCTCGGCACGCTGCAGAACCACGCGCGCCGGGTCGGCCTGCGTGATCGCCGCCTGCAGCATCGCCGCATCCCGCTCCGGTAGATCGAGTATTCGTGGCGACCATTCCAGTTTCAGCAGATCCGGCTGCACCTTCCACGGCTTGGACAACATCATCGCCGCGTGGGACACGCCGTCCAGCACCAGATCCATCCGGTGCTCCACCAGCACCCGGCGGGCACGCGCGAAGGCTTCGGGGTCGATCATCGCGTCCATCAGGTTGATCTCTACCCCGATCCGCAGGCCGCGCCGGGCGCAGGTGATGGCCAGCCGGGCGAACATCTCCGACAGGATCGCCGGGACGCCGAGGTTGATATGCAGCTTGATGGGCGGCACAGGCACCTCATCCTCGGCGTCGGATGCGGGTGCGAGTTCGTCCAGCAGGCCGAAGCTGCCATCCGGGTGCCGGTCCTGGCCCAGTTCGCGCAGCATGCGGCTGTCCATCCGGCCGGCGACGTGGCGAAACAGGAATGGGTCCGCCGCCACCTGCCCCGTATGGCTTTCCCCGGCGAGGCGCGCCTGCAGCGCCGCGATGGAAAAGCCGACTTCCCGGAAGAGAGGCCGCAGCACGCTGGAACCCTCGCCGCCCGGCGTGCCCGCACCGAGCAAAATGGCCGTTTGTCGCTGCACGATGTCTGGCATCGGCGCCTGGTGCGCGACCTCAGCCATCGCGTCTGCCAGGAGCGTCTGGCTGGCGATATCCACGTCGGCCAGCATGCCCATGGTGCTCTGCCCGAGGACGCGCGCCGGCACCCTTTCCTCCCTGCCCGGCAGCCCCTCGGCCTCCCGCAGCCGCGCGCGGGTGTAGGCTTGCACCTCGTCAGCGGCTTCATCCAGGCGCCACAGGCTGACCAGCTGGTCCGTTGGTTTCATATCGGCACGCAACAGGCGCAGGAGGATCGCCGGAAGGGCCGCCGGATCGGTGGCGAGCGTGGGGCGGGAGGCCGGGGGAAAATCGGTATCGCTCATGCCCTCGCCCACGCCCGAACCTGAGGCGGCGCAAAGTAGGATCATGTCCGCATTGGCGAGGGTGAAAACCTGCCCCTCATGGCGGGCCGCGGTGTCCTGCAGCAGGGAGCGGGCGATGCGAACATGGTACGGCCGCGGCGCCGGCGGCACCAGACGCGACAGATGCAGCACCAAGGCCAGTCGCCCGGCGGGGGCGCGGCGCGAGCGCATGACCGCCTCATGCACCAGCAGCGCTGCCGCCGGCCCGGCATGCGCGCCCAGGCCATTCGTCCCCAAGCCGTGCGGACCTAATCCCTGCAAACCTGGGCCCTGGCCCCCAAAGCTTTGGGCCAAATTGTTGAATTCCTTTCCCACACCCGCACCCATGCCCACTGCCGCCACCCTGGCACCAATGGATTAACGAAGGGTTTCGATCGGACGATGACTGTGTTGGCTTGCACGCGAACACCACCGGCGCTAGCGATGTTGGATGGACGAGTATCAACACCCCCCCAATGCGCCCGGCGCCGTCCCCGAACCTGCCGCTTCATCTCCGCATGCGGACAGCGCGCGCAAAACGCCCGGCGCCGACGACCTGGCACAGGCCATCCGCCGACTGGCACGCACCAGCGTGCTGGTGGTGGGCGATGCGATGCTGGATCGCTACATCTACGGCACCGTGGAACGCGTCAGCCGTGAAGCGCCGGTGCCGGTGCTGTCGGTGGACCGCGAGGTGGCGGTGCCGGGTGGCGCCGGCAACGTGGTGCGCAACCTCGGCGCGCTCGGCGTGTCGGTGGCGTTCGTGTCGGTAGTCGGCGACGACCAGACCGGATCGGACCTCACGGGCCTGATCGGCAGCCAGCCCGGCGTGGAGCCGTGGCTGCTGGTGCAGGGCAGCCGCACCACGACGCGCAAGACGCGCTATGTGGCGCAGGGCCAGCAATTGCTGCGCACCGATCGCGAAGACACCTCCCCCATTCATCCGAAGCTCGCCGAACGCTTGCTGCGCATCGTGCGCGACGCGATGGCGGCCACGTCCGTCACCATTTTGTCGGATTACGGCAAGGGCGTGCTGTCCGGCGACATGCCGGCGCAGATCATCGCCGCCGCCCGCACCACCGGGCGCCCCGTGGTGGTGGACATGCGCGGCATCGAATACGGCCGCTATGCCGGCGCGGACATGATCCTGCCGAGCCAGTACGACCTCGCGCGTTTCACCGGCACCGCCTTAAACACGGACGCCGCCATCGTGACCGCGGCCGCCAATCTGCGCACGCTGCACGGGTTTGGCGCCGTGCTGGTCAACCGCGCCGAGGACGGCATGACGCTGGTGGACGAATTCGGCGGCTATCACCTGCGCGGGGCCGCCGATATCGTGGATTTTTCCGGCGCCGGTGACACCGCGGTGGCTGCTTTGGGGGCCGCCATGGCAGCGGGGCTCGATTTCACCTTGTCGGCCAGCGTGGCGATGGTGGCGAGCTCGGTGGTGCTGGGGCGCAGCGGCATCTCGGTGGCCCGAGAGGGCGATCTGCTCGCCGCCATCAACCCGCAGGGCAGCGCGCTGCGCAAGATCGTGAGCCTGGAGGCGGCGGCCAGCCGCGTGGAGCATTGGCGGCGCGAAGGAAGGCAGACCGCCGTGACGGTGGGACGTTTCGACACCATCGGTGCGGATGCGTTGCGCCACCTTGCCGGCAGCCGGAATGCGGCCGACCGCCTGGTGGTGGGGCTGGAACGCGACACGCCCACGCAGAACCAGCCGCCGGAAGCCGTTCGCGCCGCACAGCTGGCGTCAATGGAAGCGGTCGATCTCGTGGTGATGATCGACAGCGTCAACCCGGCGGAATTGTTGCACGCGTTGCGGCCGGATCTGCTGATCGGACCGCAGGGTCAGCCCGGGGCAGAGCTGTTGCCCACCTGGGGTGGCCGGGTGCTAGCCGGCTGAATCGGCATGGCGGGCGGTCCCGCCATGCCGGTTCAACCGGCTTGATCAGACCTTTTCGACCTGGCTGTATTCCAGCTCCACCGGCGTCGAGCGGCCGAAGATCGAGACGCTGACCTTCACGCGGCCCTTTTCCTCGTCGACCTCTTCCACCGTGCCGTTGAAGCTGGTGAACGGGCCATCTGCCACGCGCACCTGCTCGCCGATCTCGAACAGGATGGCCGGACGCGGACGCTCCACGCCTTCCTGGGCCTGTTTCATGATGCGGTCGGCTTCCGCCTCGGTGATCGGGCTCGGCCGCGTTTTGGTGCCCAGGAAGCCAGTGACCTTGGGGGTGTCCTTGACCAGATGCCAGGCATCGTCGGTCAGCTCCATCTTCACCAGCACGTAGCCGGGGAAGAACTTGCGCTCGGCATTCACCTTCTGGCCACGACGAAGCTCGATCACTTCCTCGGACGGCACCAGCACCTCGTCGAACATGTCGGCCAAACCCTTCTGGGCGGCCTGTTCCTTGATCTGCTGGGCGATCTTTTTCTCGAAGCCCGAATAGACGTGAACAACATACCAGCGCTTTGCCATGGCGAATTCCTAAACCCCCACGCCGAACAAGGCGCGCACGCCGATGCCGATGATCTGGTCCGCGATAAAGAAGAACAAGGCGGCGAGCGCTGCCATGGCGAAGACCAGCCCGGTTGTCACCAGCGTCTCCTTGCGGGACGGCCAGGTCACCTTGCCGATTTCCGCGCGCACTTCGCGGAAGAATTTCGCCGGAGCCATCACGCCACTCATCCTGTTCCAGTGCCTTTCAGAAATCAGTACCCCAACCCGGCGGTCCCTAGCAGGGAACGGTTTGGCTCAGCTTCCTCCAACCGAGTGGAGACGATGGCAGGGGCGGAGGGAATCGAACCCGCAACCTCCGGTTTTGGAGACCGGCGCTCTAGCCAATTGAGCTACGCCCCTATCATGCTGCCGGCGCCTTCGACCTTGCGGCCGGCGCGCCGCCAAGGTGCGGTATGAAGAATGCGGCGAGACATAAGTCAAGAGCGCAGGTGAAAATGAACCCCGCCAGGGCCATACCCGATCAGCCATATGATCACGCGAATGCGGCGGAACCTTCGGCCCCGGGATTGATTTCATCACCCGTGCGAAATCGCTTTCGCTGACTGCCGCACACCACTCGAAGGACTCATTGAAATGGCAAGCAACCCCAATCTCGAAGCCTCGCTGCAGGACGCCCAGTCGCAGATCAAGGACCTGCGCCGCGAGCTGGAATCGATGATGTCCAACCGCGTGCAGCCCGCCATGCGCGAGGCCGCCAGCCAGGCGAGTGACGCGATGGACCGCGCCAGCAAGCGGGCCCAGGAAGAAGCTGAGAGCGCCGCCGATTACGTGCGTGCGCGCCCGTTCACCACGGTGGCTGCCGCGGTGGTGCTGGGCTACATCGCTGCCCGCATCCTGCGCTGATCCGGCATTGATCCGGTGAATCCTTTTCGGCTCGTAACCATTGCGCTGCAGGCCGAAAAGCTTCGCTGGCGATCCGTTGTCCGTCGCCATGTGGTGCAGATCGCACTTTTCATGGTGGTCGGCCTGCTCGGCTTCACGGCGTTCCTGTGCGGCCACATCGCCGTGTATGCGCTGGTGCTGAAGTATCTTCCGCCGGCCGGCGCCGCAGGGGCGGTGGCGGGCGGCGATCTGGCGCTGGCGGTGATCGTGCTGCTGATCGCCATGGGCAAGTCCGGTCCGAGCAGCGGGGAGCGAGAGGCGCAGGAGGTTTCTCTGGCGGCCCAGAACCAGATTCGCGCGTCGCTGAACTGGACGAGGATGGGCTTGATCGCCTGGCAGTTCGTCCGCGATCGCCGGCGCTGACAACGTCATCGTCGGTCTGCGTCAACATCGACCACGCATGCGGAGAGACATGAGGCCGTCCCGGATCGCTCCAGGACGGCCTTTTCCGTGTGAGCCGCGCCTCGGCCCCGCATGTCCGCCTGGACCGCGTTGAGCCCCTGGCGGACCATCGCCAGCAAATCCTGGATGTGTGACGCGGTTATGGTCAACGGGGGGGGTCGAGCGGCGTGCGGGTGGCTTGGCAGCACGCCATCCGGCCTCGCGCCTGGCGCTTTCAGGCCATGTCACCGACGCGGGAACGATAGCACCCGGCACGGTGACGGCAATGTTCATGAACACCAAGGCAGACCGCGCGCGGCAAAGACGCGCAGTAAAGACGGCATGGCGCGAATGGATGAGGTGATGCGCGTGTTCGCGGAGTGGAGCGGGTGGAGGGAATCGAACCCTCGTAGCCAGCTTGGAAGGCTGGGACTCTACCATTGAGCTACACCCGCTCAGCGCGCCAAGCGTAGCATGGAATGTGGTGGAAGGGGTTGGATTCGAACCAACGTAGACGTACATCAGCGGATTTACAGTCCGCCCCCTTTAGCCACTCGGGCACCCTTCCAGGGAGGCGCGGACCTATCCCGATCCGCCCCCCGCTGTCAACGACCCCTGCTCTCAAAGAAGAGAGTATGGCGCCCGGCGATAAATGGCCGGTCGGCGCGCATGCGATTTGTTCGTGCCGCTTCGGACAGGGGCCGTTTGTCGAAGACGGCCAGCCCTTGTATAGGGTGCGACATGAAACCTCCCAGCTCCAAAGGCCCTGGCGGCCGGAGCGGCAGCGGCGCCAAGCCCTACCGCCCAGGCGGACCCCGCCCTTCCACGCCCCGCCCTCCCACTGCTCGCCCTTCCAGCGCTCGCCCGCCCGCGCGCTCGTCCGCATCCCGCGCGCAAGAGGACAAGCCGGCACGCCCGGAGCGTGGCGCCGAAGCCAGACCGGCCGCCGCGGCGCCCGCCCGCACCAACGACCGGCCCGTGCTGACGATCGCCACCAAAGGCGCCTTCGGCCGCCCTGAGCCGGTGCAGACGGCTGCCCCCGCGCGGGAGGAACGCCCGGTGGCCAAGCGCCGGCCCTATCAAGGCGAGCGCACCCCACGCGCGCCGGTGCAGCGCCATGACATCGATGCGCCCAAGGGCACGATCTGGCTCTACGGCATCCACGCCATCGGCGCCGCGCTGCAAAATCCGCAGCGCCGCCTGCGTCGCCTGCTGCTGACCGAGGACGCCGAGGCCGCCCTGACCGCCGCGTTCCCCAAGCCGTGGCCCATCCCGTCCGAGAGCACCGAGCGCGCCCGGCTCGACCTGTTGCTTGGCCAGAACGTGGTCCATCAGGGCGCGGCCTTGCTG
This sequence comes from Rhodospirillales bacterium, assembly GCA_025362815.1. GTDB lineage: Bacteria > Pseudomonadota > Alphaproteobacteria > Acetobacterales > Acetobacteraceae > CAIQQQ01. The sequence goes on along the minus strand of JANYFG010000029.1, from coordinate 4,841 downwards.
GCGGACCCGCTGGGATCGCCCTCGCTGCAACAGGCGCTGGAGCGTCCCGGCCCTGTTCTGGTGCTCGACCAGGTCAGCGACCCCCGCAATGTCGGCGCCATTCTGCGGTCGGCAGCCGTGTTCGGCGCGTCCTGCGTGATCACCCAGGACCGCAACGCACCGGATGAAAGCGGCGCGTTGGCCAAGGCTGCCTCGGGCGCCCTGGAAAAGATGCCGTTGCTGCGCGCGGTGAATATCGCCCGCACGTTGGTGGCGCTGAAGGCCGCCGGCTGCTGGGTGGTGGGGCTCGACGCCGCGGGCAAGCCGCTGTCCGGCCCGGCGTTGACCGGAAGGCGGGTGGCGCTGGTGCTTGGCAGCGAAGGCGAAGGCCTGCGCCGGCTGACCAAGGAGACGTGCGACGAGCTGGCGGGCATTCCGATGTCCAGCGGCGCCGGCTCGGCGATCGACAGCCTCAACGTGTCGGCCGCCGGCACCGTGGCGCTCTACGAGCTGTCCCGCACGGCATGAGCCCAGCATGACTGCAGTATGACCCCCTTGGCTCCCCCGCACGACACGGTGCAGGGGGCTGGCCCAGGGGATACGGCGGGGAATACGGCGATGGCGCTTTTGCAGGCCCGCCAGACGCGGCGCCCGGCGGGGCCGTTGCCCCCGGATCTGGCGCCGGCCAGCGTGCCGGACGGGATTGCGGCCCAGCTGGCGCTTGCGCGGCTGATGCAGGCGGACCCGCCCGGTGGCTTCAAGATCGGCGCCATCGCACGGCGCATGCAGGAAAACCTCGGCATCCGCGAGCCGATCGCGGGTTTCATGCGGGCGCAGGACCTGCACGCGAACGGCGCCACGTTGCGCTTCGCCGATTTTCGCGCCGTGGGCGTGGAGTGCGAATTGGCGGTGCGGCTCGGGCGCGATCTGCCGGCCGGCTCGTGCGACCAGGCGACCGCCACGGCCGCTGTGGAGGCGCTGTTCCCAGCGATCGAGATCGTGGAGAACCGTTACGGCCCGGACCTTGCGGCGGTCGGCGTTCCCACGTTGATCGCTGACCAGATGTTTCACGCCGCCTGCGTGCTGGGCGACGACTCCGCCTGGCAGCAGACCGATCTCACATCCGTGCAAGGCGCGTTGTATCGCGACGGCACGCTCGTCGACTCCGGGTGTGGCGGCGACCTGATGGGCCATCCGATGCGGGCGCTGGCCTGGCTGGCCCAAAGCCCGGAAGTGGCCGCATTCGGCGGCCTGCGACGGGGCCAGATCGTGATGCTCGGCAGCGTGACGCCGCCGGTCTGGCTGCTGGCGCCCGGTCGGATTTCGGTATGTTTCGAGGCGCTTGGGACAGTTGGGCTGACATTTTTCTGATCGATCAACTTTAATTTGCGTGTGGCGATGGAAAACGCGGCGCGGCCAATCTTTCGTTAACGAATACCGCCAATGATCGCCGCAGGACCGCGCGCGAATTCCGCGGCTGCCACCGCCAAAATGGCCCTATCGGACTGTATCTTGTCGATGTCCTGCTCATGGAACACGTTGCCGACGGACCTAAAACTTGTCGTTACCCGCCAGGCGCTGGTGATGGCGACCGAAGCTTCAGCCCACCAAGCCGATCTGCTCGCCGATGAATTCGAGCACGGCACGCTGACGGATCGGGGGGGATCGGAGGCGCTGCGCCTTCTCGCCGCCCTGCTGCGCACTCAAACCAAAGCCGGCGCGGACCACGTGATGTCCGGCTGCCACTGACGTCTCCACCTGCCACTGACGTCTCCACCCTCCGCCTACCCGCCCTCGCTCCTCGATAGGTGCCGGGGGCGGGCGATCCCTCGATAGCGCGTCGGTTTCAGGCGCGACTCGCCTTCTACAGCAGACCTTGCAAAAAATGCGTAAGGTGCCACACCAGTGCCACCGCGATCCGCACCTGCGGCGCGGCCTGTGTGCGGGGATGACGCAGCAATGAACGAGGCGTCTTACGGGGGTGCAAAAACGAAACCGGCCCAGGGCACAGCGCCCGAGCAGGCACCCCGTGGCGTGCCTCTGGCGGGTCGATGGCGTCAGCACCTCACATGGCTCGCCCATCGCAGCCTGCGCGAGCGGATCGGGCTTGGCCTCGCGTTGCTGGTGTTCGTTGTGGCCGGCCTGCTTGGCGGCCTGGTGGGGACCGTGTCCGAGGTGCAGGCGCGCGGCCGCATCGGCCAGTCGCTCGCGATCGACGCGCAACGCCTGGCGGACCGCCTGACCACCGAAATGGCCGCTCGCACGCGTGAGCTGACATTGCTTGCCAGCATCGATTCGGTGCGCGACCTACCGGCCTTTGCGGCCCGTTCCGCGCTGCCGGGGGGGGCACCGCCGCTCGTGCCGGATTTGGAACGCTCCCAAAGCCTGCTGGACGGCCTGAAAAAGGGCATGCCGGGCTACACATGGATCGCCATAGCCAACCCCGCCGGCCGCGTGCTGGCCGCCACCGACCCGGCCAGCAACGGCAGCGACATCTCAACCAGAACCGGCAACCGCGACGGTATCAGGGGCGCCGGGGTGGGCAATCTTCGCGACCAGGTGGAAGACCAGCGGGTGATGGACCTTGTCCAGCCGATCCGCGGCACGGATGGCGCGGTGGTGGGGCTGATTGCAGCCCAGCTGGCCTGGAACTGGGTGCGCACCATTGAACGCGCGGTCATCACCGCGGACAGCGACGGCATCACCCGCCGCGAGACGTTCCTGATCAACAGCCAGGACCTGGTGATCTTCGGCCCGCCCGGCACCGTGGGTCTGACCCTGGCGGTGCCCGCCGCGGCGCGGGCGCGCGCCGGTTTTTACGGCTGGACCGTCGATCACTGGCCGACGCCCCATGACGACTTCACCGGCGACTTCCTCACCGGCGCCGCCTTTGCCTCCAGCGAAGGCCCGGCTGCCGGCGTGATGCCGGGCCAGTCCTCCGGGCTGGGTTCGCAGCCGATGCGTTGGAGCGTGCTGGTGCGCGAGGCGCAGCAGGTAGCGTTCGCGCCGGCCACAACCCTGCGCAACACGATCTGGCTGGCGGGGCTGGGCGTGGCGCTGGTGTTCGCGGCGGCGGGCTGGATCCTGGGCGGGATGGTGACGGCGCCGCTGGCCCGTATCGCAATGGCGGCCGAGCGGCTGCGTCAGGGCGACGACGTAGAGATCCCGCGTATCAAGGGGCCGGCTGAGATCGAGAGCCTGTCGGCTTCGTTGCGCGCGCTGGTGGCAACCCTCACCCGCAAACAGCTGGCGTTGGACGATATGGAGGAGCTGGCGCTGCGTGACCCGTTGACCGGGCTGCTCAACCGGCATGGTTTGCGGCTGAAATTGGAGGCGGCCGTGGCCAAGGCGCAACTGAACCAAACCAGCCTCATGCTGTTCGTGGCCGATCTGGATGGCTTCAAGGCGATCAACGACGGCCTCGGCCACGCCGCCGGCGACAAGCTGCTGTGCCATGTCGCGGCCAGGCTGACCCAGGCGTTGCGGGCGGACGATCTTGTGGCGCGGATCGGCGGCGACGAGTTCGTGCTGGCCTTGCAAGCGCCGGCCGGTGCCGCGGACAACATCGCCTTCGCGGTTGCCACGCGCGCGCAACAGGCGATCCGGGCGCCGTTCAGCATAGCGGGCCAGACGGTGCAGGTGGGATGCAGCCTGGGCGGCGCCTGCTGGCCGGAGCATGCCGGCCGGGGCCTCGAAATCATGTCGGTCTCCGCCGAGCTTGATGCGGTGATCGCCAACGCCGACTCAGAGCTCTACGCGGTCAAACGCAGCGGCAAGGGTCGTGTTCGGCTGCATGGGTCTCTAACCCGGCTGTCCTGAAACGGGGCGCATGGCCGAAGGTAGGCGTTGACACCCAGACCCGTCTTCGGAGAAAGGATGCCTGGGTGATGCCGGGTTAGCACAGTGGTAGTGCAGCGGTTTTGTAAACCGAAGGTCGCGGGTTCAAATCCTGCACCCGGCACCAGCCCGAATGATGGTGTTGCAGTCTGCGATCACGCGGTTTTGATGTGACTTTGGCGTCATGCGGAACGGTTTGACTCAGGCTGAGGCGAAAAATCCCAGGCTTTCGCTGAAATTTCGCAACCGACTCCGCTCAAAGCGATTGCAATCACAGTCGCGATATGAGATCTCTGGTATCAACAAATGGAGTGCTTGAAATGCGCAGCGCAATCGTTAGTGGACTTTTTACGGCTTTGTTGATGTCTGGCGCTGCGCACGCAGCTACGACAAATATTGCTCTTGGCGCCCCTGTGACGACGAATAACTCGTATGGCGCCTCGTTCCCCGCGAGCGCTGTCACGGACGGCGCAACCGGTGACACAAAGCCGGGTGGCAATTATTCGTATTGGCTCGCGCAGGATGGCGTGACGTCGGCATATGTCACGATCGATCTTGGCGCGACATATAACATCACGGGCCTGACCGTCGAAGACACGCACAACCAGACTTATTTCGACCGTGGGACCAAGGCGTTCGCCATTGGCTTCGGCGCGACAGCAGTTGCGGCCCAGGCGTCGGCGAGCGGCACGCCGGCAGCAACCGGGACGTTCTTGGTGTCTGACTGGAAGAACCTCACCGATGTGAACGTCACGGCAACCGGAACCGGTCGTTTCGTGACGTTCCTGGCCCTCAGCGCCTACAGCAACACACCTGGTGACGCCGCCGGCAACGGCACGACGCCTGGTGCGACCACGAGCATCGGGCTGAACGAAGTTCAGGTGTTCGGTTCGCTCTACGTGCCGCCGTCGAACGTGCCTGAGCCGATCAGCATGGCTCTGCTGGGTTCGGGCCTGGTTGGCCTTCTGGCTCTTCGTCGCCGCAACGTCTGATTTAGACGGATCTTCTGAAAGCCGGGCTGAAGC
>JANYFG010000017.1 GCA_025362815.1 Rhodospirillales bacterium | reverse complement strand
CCTATGCCATCACGGTGCCTGGCACCTACACGGTGCTGCTGGAAGGCTACCTGTTCTATTACGATAACGGCACCGCGGCCGCCCCCGTCGGCTACACGCTGACTGCCTACGTGGACCCGGCGCCGGCGCCGATCGCGGTGGGCACGCGGATCACCGGCAGCGTCACGCCCACCGGCCCGGTGCGCTACAGCGTTTCGGTCACGGCCGACCAGAAGATCGTGTTCGACAGCCTGACGAACGACTACCGGGTGAACTGGACGTTGACCGGCCCGGACGGTTTTTACGTCAACAACAACTTTGACAGTTCCGACAGCCCCAATAACGGCAACAATCCCGTCCTGGCGCTGACCCCGGGCGTCTATACGCTGGCGATCAACAGCAGCGTGGCCACGAGTTATGATTTCCGCCTGCTGGACATCGCGGCCGCGACCGCGCTCACGGTCGGCACGCCGGTCAGTGCTTCCGAGGCGCCCGGCAATGCGTCCACCTTGTACCGCTTCGCCGGCGTGGCGGGGCAGCCGGTCAGCATCAGTCTCGCCGATCCCGGCGGCAACCTGACCTATCGGCTGCTCGACCCGTATGGGCGCGTGGCGCTGTCGTTTCAGAACCCGGGGATGCTGCTTTTCACGCCGGTTTCATCGGGCAGCTACACCTTGCTGGTCGAGGGACGCATCGGCAACGGGGCCGCTTCGGAAGCGTATACGCTGACCGTGGCGTTGGTGCCGCACCCGGTGGTGGCCCTTGCGGGGCTGGACAGCCCGAAAGGCCCGTTCTCGGTGCCGGGACAGATGGGCACCGCGCTGGCGTTCACCGGGCTCGAGCATGTGGAGGTGGCTGACCAGCCGGCGGTGAATCCGGGGCGCAGCTTCACGCTGGAAGCCTGGATCAATCCGGATGCGGCCGATGCGAGCTATGTGCCGATCATTTGGAAAGGCGGTGGCTCGATCAAGACATATGGTCTTTACCTCACCAACGGCGATCAGATTCACTTCACGCTGAACGACGGCGTAAACGGCTATTATCTCTCAACGAATTACGGGGTGGCGCCGTTCGGCACCTGGACCCACGTGGCCGCCGTGGCCGATGGCGTGGCCAACACGCTCACGATCTACATCAATGGCGTGCAGGCCGCGCAGCAAAGCTTTGGCGCGTTCAACCCGCCGGCGAGCTCGCTGCCGTTCGAGGTGGGATCCGAATACCCGCGCAACCAGAACAACGGCAACGAGGGGTCTTACGAAGGCGCCATCCAACAGGTCAGCCTTTGGTCGGTGGCGCTGAGCCAGGCGCGGATTGCAGCCAACATGCTGGCGCCGCTGTCCGGCACGGAAAGCGGGCTGTCCATCTACCTGCCGCTCAACGACGCCTCCGGCGTGAACGTCGTGGCCGATCGCGGTCCTTTCGGCGTGACCGCCAATATCGTGCGTGACTATGCCGGTCTGGCCAATGTGATCGAGGGGCGGATCGGGTCGGCGTTCGAAACGGATACCTACACGTTCACCCTGGCGCAGGCCTCGCAGCTCGTCATCGACGGGTTGTCCGACGACAGCAATTTCAGCCTGACGCTGACCGGGCCGAACGGGATCAATCTCACCCGCAGCATCTATTATTCGGACAGTCTCGATTTTGGCGGCAATCCGGTGATCTCCGCTGCCGCCGGCACCTACACGCTCAGCATCAAGGCCTCAAGCGCGCATATCGGCAGCTACGCGTTCCGGCTGCTGGATCTGGCGGCCGCTGCGCCCATCGCGCTCAACACGCCGATTAGTTTCGTGCTGACCACCGGGTTTTCGTCGCAGGCGTTCACCTTCGCCGGCACGGCGGGGCAGAAGCTGCTGTTCGACAGCCTGGCGCTGCCGGTGTCCACCGACCGGGTGGGCTTTCGCATTATCGATCCGCTCGGCCGCCAGATCTATGGGCCGTCCTATTTCGACGCCCAGACCGATCTTCCCCGACTGGCGCTGACCGGCACGTACACGCTGCTCATCGAGGGCCGGAACTACGACCGCAACGGGCCGCTGAGCGTGAGCTTCGCGCTCGATACCTATGTCACCACCGTCAACACGCTCACGATCGGCGCCGCCAACGCCAACGCAGGCCCACTCTGGGGCGATGGGCTGCGGCCTTCGCAGGGGCTGACCTTCACGGGCGCCGATGCCGTGACGGTGCCGGACAGCGCCATCACCGCGCAGACCGGCAGCTTCACGATCGATGCGATGGTGCGGCTGGACGCGTTCGACGGCTACACGCCTATCGCAACCAAAATCAGCGCCAGCACCCCGGACGGTGGCGGGCGGCAGCGCGCCTATGGGCTTTACGTGAATTCGGACGGCACCATCGTGGGCACCGAGCGCGACGCGCAGGGCGAGCAGACCGCGAGCAGCGCAGCGGGGCTGGTGAAGCTCGGCGTGTTCTACGAGCTGTCGATGGTGGTGGATCGTACCTTCGGCACCTTCACGTTGCTGCTGGATGGCGCTGTTGTGGCGACATCGTCGATCCGCGTGGGCACCACCGGGATCCTCGTGGACGGGCCGCTGACCATCGGCGGCACGCAGGAGGCCGATAGCGGCTATGGCCGTCTGGTGGGCGCGGTGGACAGTCTGCGCCTGTGGTCGGTGGCGCGCGGCACCGCGAGCCTTTCGACCGACATGGTCACGCCGCCCGCCGCCAACACGCCGGGCCTGGTTCTGGATCTGACGTTCGCCGAGGGCAGCGGCACCACCACCGCCAACACCGCGCCCGCGGGCGGCGTGGCGGCGCTGACCAGCTACAACACCGACGGCGTGACGGGCAATTTGAGCCGTGCCGGGGTGAGCGACGCGTACAGCTTGACCGTCACGCAGCCACAGCAGGTTCTGGTCAACGTGCTGAGCAGCAACAACCGGCTGCGGTGGACCATCACCGGGCCGAACGGCGCGATCGCCAGCCAGCTGTTCGGTCAGACCAACGGCTACGATAATTACGCCAATCCGGTGACGGTCTTGCCGCCTGGGGACTACACCTTCACCGTTTCGGGCGATGGCGACGCGCACGGGCGCTACAATGTGCGGCTGGTCGATATCGCGGCGTCGGCCACACCTCTCACGTTGGGCACGCCGGTCGCGGGGTTTCTGCAAACGGCCGATCACGACGCGATCTATAGTTTCACCGCCAAGGCGAACGACACGCTGTATTTCGACGCGAGCGCCAAATACGGTCCGTTGACCGGTGAAACCAGCGTTCGCATCATCGACCCCTTCGGCCGGCAGCTGCTGACGCCGCAAAATATGTCGCCGCGCTCCATCGCGTTGCCGTATGCCGGCACCTACACCATCATCATCGATGGCCGCGCGTCGCAGCAGGGCCGCAGTTCCTATGCGTTCGATGCCATCATCACCCCGACCGTGACCGCAAAGCTGACGCTGGGCGCGACGGTGAACGGCACCATCGCCGTGCCGTCGCAGATCAACGTCTATACCTTCAACGTGGCGACCTCGACGCAGGTGGTGTTCGACAGCCTCACCAGCAACAACCAGTTTTCCTGGACGCTGAGCGGGCCCGGCGGGGTTGTGGTGAGCGGCCGCGGCTTCCAGGGCTCCGATGGCGGCAATATCGGCGGCAGCACCGTCTCCACGCTGCCGCCGGGCGCCTACACGCTGAGCGTTGTGTCAGACGGAGACAGCACCGGTGCGTTCTCGTTCCGGTTTCTGGACGTCTCCGCCGGCACCGCGGTTTCGCTGAACACGCCGGTTTTCGGCACGCTGAGCGATGGCGGGGTGGACACGAATATCTACCGCTTCACCGCAACCGCGCGTGAGCGGGTGGATTTCGGCAGCGGCTCGGCGTCTGACGGCTACACGACGTGGCGACTGATGGACCCGGCGGGCAACCTGGTGTTCGGCCCCCGGGCACTGACCAACGATCTCGGCCCGCTGACGCTGATGGCGGGGGTGTACACCTTGCTGGTGGAAGGCTCGATCGGTGCCACCGCCAACAGCACGTATGGTTTCACCATCGCGAGTCTGCCGCAGCAGGACGCGGCAGGCCAGACCACGCAGGATTTCGACACCGCGGGACTGCTGCCCTACACGCTCGCGAATTTCGGCGGCAATGCGGCCTCTCTGGTGGCCGGGCCCACCGGAAATGCGCTGCAACTGACCAGCGGGAGCGGCGGCAACGAGGACAACGCGGCGTATTTCCCCGTCACCACCGATGGGCCGCTTGCCAGGATCACGATCGATCTGGATGTCACGATCAGTCTCGACACCGCCGGCGATCGCAATTCCTCGGTGGTGGTGGCGCTGCTGGATGCGGCGACGTGGGGCAGCAGCGGCAGTGGTCCGGATCTGTTCAACAGCAATTCCGGCCTCGCCAATTCCATCGGCATCAGCTTTGGCGCCAACAACAACTACGGTGGCGACGGCTCGTCGAACCATATCGTGATACGCGGCGGTGGCGGGCTGATCGACCAGGAATTCGTGACGCCCGCCACGGTGGACCTCGCGTCGGGCAAGCCGGTTCACGCGACCATCACGGTGGTGCAAACCGATGGCGGCGCACTGGTGACGGTGGTGCTGACGCCGCAAGGGGGCGTGGCGTATACCGCCGCGCACGACGTGTTCGTGGGCGACTATCCGCTCAATGCCCTGCGCGTGGCAGTGGGCGGGCAGAGCTACTACGCCTCCGCCCGGCAGAGCGTGGACAACATCGCCATCGCAGCCACGGCGGGCGCCGATGCCGCCGTGCCGATCGCGCTGGGCCAGACCGTCTCCGGCTCCATCCTGGTGCCGAACGCGGTTGAACGTTACGCATTCGATATAGCGTCGCCCACCCGCGTGGTGTTCGATGGTCTGACGCCCAATACCGACTATCTGCACTACACGTTGACCGGCCCGGCCGGCACCGTGGACAGCGAGGATTTCTACGGGACGGATGCCGGCAACCGGGGTGGCAGCAATCTGCAGACCTTGCAGCCGGGGCATTACGTGCTGCGGATCTACGATGCGTATCAGCGCACCGCGCCGTTCGCGTTCCGCCTGCTGGACGCGGGCACCGCCACGCCGATCGCCATCGGCACGCTCGCCAGCGCGCCCGTCACCACCACGCTGACGCCGGCCAACGCGACCGTGCTCTACAGCTTCACCGGCACGGCCAACCAGATCATTTCCTTCAACAATCTTGCGGGTCGCCCGGATGTCTATATCCGCATCCTCGATCCGGACGGGGTGTTGGTCACCGGGCCCAACTACGTGGACACGATCGGGCCGCTGACGCTGAGCAAGACGGGCACCTACCTGCTCGAACTCGAAGGACAGCACCAGGAGACCGGGGCCAGCGCCACCGTGCAGTTCGGGCTGATCGATGTCAGCGACAGCACGGCGCCGCTCACGATCGGCACTGCGTTCACGGGCAATATCGCGGGGCCGGGCCAGCGCGACGTGCATACGTTCACGTTGACGCAGGGCGCGCTGCTGTATCCGGACTCGCTGACCTATGACGGCAATATTACCTGGCAGCTGTTCGGCCCCCAGGGCCTGCTGGCGAGCAACAGCTTCGCCTCCACCGATGGCGCGCAACGCGGTGCCACCGATCCGGTGGCGTTTTACGCGGCGGCCGGGGCGTATCAGTTCGTCGTCACCCGCAACGGCGCCGGCACCGGGACATATGCCTTCAATCTGATCGGCCTTGCCGCCGCGGCGCCCCTGCCGCTGAGCGTGGATACGCCCATCACGCTCGACCCGCAGGTTTCGACGCAGGCGTTCAAGATCACTGCGACACCCGGCCAAGCGCTGCATCTGTCGGTGACGGGCGGGGTTTACTACACGTCGCTGCGCCTGCTCGACAGTGCCGGGCGGATCGTGGCGTATGACCAGACGGCGGGCACCGGCATCGACACGCCGATTCTGGTGGCGGGCGGGGTTTATACGCTGCTGGTCGAAGGCTACATCGCCGGTGGCAGTGCGCCCCAGGCGGTGACCGTTCGGGCGGACGAGATCGTGCCCAGCACGCAGACCACCACGCTCGGCGCGCAGCTTGACGCCTTGATCGCGACACCGGGCCAGCGCCAGACCTATACGTTCACCGTCGCGTCGCCACGCAGCGTGCTGATTGATCCGCTGGGCTTCGATGGCCGTTTCAACTGGCGTTTGACACTGTTGGACGGCACCGTGGTCTCCCACGCGTTCAACGATCCCACGGGGTATAATGGCTATTATGGCCCCGTGAACCCGCTGTTTCTGCTGGGTGCGGGCACCTACACGCTGTCGATCGGGGCTTCGGCCAACGCCACCGGCACCGCGTCGTTGCGCCTGATCGACGCCTCGGCTCAACCGGTGATCACGCCCGGCGTGCCGGTGACAGGCACGCTGTCGCCCATCGGGGCCGCCAATGTGTTCCAGCTGCCCGCGATCGCCGGCAACAAGTTCTACTTTGCAGCCCCAGGCCTGAGTGGCGGCAATTTCCGCTGGACGCTGGTGGACCCCACCGGCGGCGTGGTGTTCCAGCAGGGCTTTGGCGATGCCGGCGTCTACACGCTTGCGAGCACAGGCACCTATTACCTGGTTCTGCAGGATCAGAATCAGGATTACGCGCCGCCCGTCAGCTACACCTTCGATGTTTTCGACAACACCCCGGCCGCACCCATCGCGGTGACCACGGCGGATACGACGCCAGCGCCGGATCTGCAGGTGCAGGCATTGGCCGTGAGCGCGCCGGGCGGCACCATTCAGTCCGGCGCCGCGATCACCGTCAGCTGGACGGACGCCAACACCGGCGCGTTGCCTGCAAACGGCGTGTGGCTCGACCGCGTGATCGTGAAGAATCTGACCACCGGCGCCATCATCAGCGACCAGACGATCGCCACGGATGGCACGCCGTTGGCGGCCAGCGGCACGCTGTCGCGCATGATCTCGCTGACCCTGCCCGCCGGCAGCACCAGCGTGGGCCAGCTCAGCGTCAGCGTGATCGCCGATTCCTCCAACCTGGTGACCGAGCACAATCCGCTCGGCAGCGGCGAGAGCAACAACACCGCCAGCCTGACGGTGGCCTCGGCCCTCGCGGCGTATGCGGACCTGATCCCCACGCTGCCCGTGGTGTCGCCCGCGGGCGGATTCACGCCGGGCCAGATGGTGACCGTGACGTGGTCGACCGGCAATGCCGGCAATGCCGGAACCGGCCCCCTGGGGTGGACCGAGCAGCTGATCGTGGTCGATACCACCACCGGGCATCAGATCGAGCTGGCGTCCGTGGTGCAGCCGGATGGCGCGGCGTTGGCCTCAGGCCAGACGGCCTCGCGCAGCGTGACGTTCGCCTGGCCCGCCGGCACGGATGCCACGGGTGCGTTCAGCTTCGTCGTCAGCGTGGACACCACGAACCGGATCGTCGAGGCCAACGCCACCGACACGGCCAAAAGCAACGATCGCATCGAGCTGGATGTCAATTCGGCGCCGGATCTGACGGTGACCGGTCTGCAGACCGCACCAGGCAGCGCGGCCGAGGCGGGCGGGCAGGTGACGCTGCAATGGGTGGACACCAACGGTGGCACGGCGCCGACGCCGGCTGCGTGGTCCGACCATGTTCAGATCTACAATCAGGCGACAGGGCAGCTTCTGGTCGATGTCGTGGTGCCATCCGGCGTGGGCTCGGTGGGACTTGCGGTCGGTAGCACGCTTGCGCGCAGCGTGACGGTACGGCTGCCCGATGGGGCCGCAGGGGCCGGCGTGCTGCAGGTCAATGTGACGGCCAACCGCGACATCAACAACGTCGGGGGCTTTGTCGAGACGGCGCCTTACAACAACGCGCAGTCGATCACGTTCACCTCGGCGCAGCGGGCGCATGCCGATCTCGTGGCGTCCGGCCTCACGCTGCCGCCGTCCGCAACGCCAATCCAGGGTGGCACGGCCATCACGGTCGGCTACACCGTCACAAACAGGGGCACCGTGCCCACGGACGCCGCGAGCTGGACCGACCAGGTGGTGTTCAGCGCCAGCGGGCGGATCGGGGCTGCGGACAACATCGTGCTGGCACGCTTCGCGCATACCGGTGCGCTGGCGGTGGGCGGGTCCTATACGCAGTTGCTGTCGGTGATCCTGCCCACGCAGTTCGACGGCATCGGCACGATCGCCGTGCTGACCGACCCGGCGGGCGCGGTGACGGAGCCCGATCGCGGCACCGAATATATCGCCACCGGCACCATCGCGGTGGCCGCGCCCTATGCGGATCTGGTCACCGAGGCGGTCTCCGCCCCCACCGCCGCCCACGCGGGCGACCGCATCAGCGTGTCGTGGCGGGTGCGTGATCTCGGCAACGTGGCAACGCCTTCGGGAGGCTGGTCTGACCGGATCTATCTGTCGACCGGCGATACCGTGGATTCAAGCAGCATCCTGCTTGGCGAACTGCCGCACGCGGCGGGGCTGGCGGTGGGCGGCGCCTATACCACCACCGCGAGTTTCGTGCTGCCGGGCACCGCCACCGGTGCCTATCATGTGCTGGTGGTCACCAACGCCAACGCAGCGGTGTTCGAAGGCGGCCGTGTGGCCAACGACACCGGCGAGGCGCCGGCCACGCTTTTGATCGACGCGCAGCCGGCGGCGGATCTTATCGTCACGGCGGTGAGCCTGCCGGCGCTGACCGTGCCGGGCGTCGCGACGCCGATCACCTTCACGGTGAAGAACGTGGGCGAGGCGATCGCGCGCGGGCCGTGGACCGACCAGCTGGTGCTGCTGTACGGGGCGAACTTCGCGAGCTCGGCGTCGCTGGCGCTGGTGTCGCGCGGTTTCGATCTGGCGGTGGGCGACAGCTACACCGTGACGGCCACCGTGCGGCTGCCCGGGCTTGCGGATGGGCCGGTGGAGATCGCGGCCATCGCCAACGTGTATGGCGACGTCAATGAGAACGGCCGGACCGGCAATGACAGGCTGGCCGGTGCGGCGTTCACCACCACGCATCCCGACCTGGCGCCGGTGCAGGTGGCGGCCCCCACCAGCATTGTGTCCGGCCAGGTTCTGACGGTGACCTACACCACGGCCAACAGCGGCACCGGCGATGCGCTGGGCGGGTGGGTGGAGACGGTGACGCTGGTGCAGGGCGACACCAGCACGGTGATCGGCACGTTCACCCAAACCGCGACGCTGGCGGCCGGCGGCACCCTTGCGCGGCGGGTGGATTACGCGCTGCCGGTGTCCTTCCAGGGCGCCTATCAGGTGCTGGTTGCGGTCGACACCGGCAATGCCGTGGCGGAGACGGCTTCGGCCGAGGCGAACAACAGCGTGGCCTTGCCGTTGGCCGTGTCGTTGGCGCCGTATGCGGATCTGGCGGTAAGCCGCGTGACCGCGCCGGCGCTGACCGTGGCGGACCCCGCGACGGTGACGGTGGGCTGGACCGTGGGCAACTACGGCACCGGGATCGGCGCCACCACCACCTGGACCGATCAGGTGATCGCGTCGCCAAATGCCGCTTTGGGGCAGGGCGGAGACGTTGTTCTCGGAAGCTTCGTGCATACGGGCGGGCTTGCCGTCGGCGCGTCCTACACCAGCAGCCAGACGATCACCCTGCCGCCCGGATTCAACGGCCGCTACCATCTGTTCGTGCTCACCAACGCCACCGGGGCGGTGTTCGAGAACGGGTCTGTCGCCAACGACGCGGTGCAGCTGGCCACGCCGTTCGACGTGGTGCCCTACGCCTATGCCGACGACGTCGTGTCGGCCGTGCGGGCCGCGGCGGGGGCCGCGAGCGGGCAGGCGGAGCAGATCAGCTGGGTGGTGACGAACCAGGGCATCGGCACCACCGATGCGTCCGAGTGGTTGGACAACGTCTATCTGAGCACCACACCGGACGGCGCCAACCGCCAGCTGCTGGGCCAGTTCGACCATCTGGGCTTCCTGGCCGTGGGCGGCTCCTACACGCGCACCGCAACGGTCACGCTGCCGGACGGGATCAGCGGGAGCTTCTACTTCAGCGTGGTGACGGCGGGCACGTCGTCCCCGAATTTCAATGCGGCTCAGCCGGGCAGCGCGGCCGCCGGCGTGGGCGCGCCTTACGAGTTCATCTATACCACCAACAACACCGGCGTTTCCGCCGCAACGCCGGTGGCGTTGACGCCGCCGCCG
>JANYFG010000012.1 GCA_025362815.1 Rhodospirillales bacterium | reverse complement strand
AGTTCTTCATTTTCTGAAGAAAAAGAAGCAAAAAGACTTTTATTCGTTTGAAGTTTTTGGTTGTTTTGTTCACAAAAGAACATCTTCTTACCTTAGATCATGATGCGTTTGGGTTGCTCAACCCAAGCGCATAAACATGATCGATAAAACAACAAGTTAGAGCCTGATATTTTGTCTACTCAAAATCATCAGGCTCTAAGTGAACTGCAACGCCGCAAGCCGGGAATAAAGGCCGCCCTGGTTGACCAGCGCGGCATGCGTGCCGGTTTCCACGATGCGCCCCTCGTCCAGCACCACGATCCGATCGGCACTTCGGATGGTGGCGAGGCGGTGCGCGACGACGAGCGTGGTGCGGCCCACCGCCAGCGTGGCCAGCGCATCCTGCACGGCGCGTTCGGCTTCTGCGTCGAGCGCGGAGGTGGCTTCGTCCAACAGGAGGACGGGGGGGTCGCGCAGGATGGCCCGTGCAATGGCGATGCGCTGGCGTTGCCCGCCGGACAGGCGCACGCCTTTTTCGCCGAGATAGGTGTCCAGGCCCTGCGGCAGATCGTCGAGGAACCCGGCGTTGGCGGCGCGAACGGCGGCCTGCACCTCGGCGTCGGTGGCGTCGGGGCGGCCGTAGCGGATGTTGTCGCGGGCGGAGACGCTGAAGATGACGGGGTCTTGCGGCACCAGGCCGATGCGGGCGCGCAGCGCGGCGGGGTCGACGGTGGCGATGTCGACGCCGTCCATGCTGACGGTGCCGGATTGCGGGTCGTAGAAGCGCAGCAGAAGTTGGAACAGGGTGGTTTTGCCCGCGCCGGAGGGGCCGACGATGGCGATGGTCTCGCCGGGCGCGATGGCGAGCGAGAAGTCGTGCAGGGCCGAGACATCGGGGCGGGCGGGGTAGCGGAAGGTGACGGAATCGAACCGGACCGCGCCGCGCGGTGGTGGCAGCGATGCGGGGTGGGCGGGGGCGCGGATATCGGGGATTTCGGCCATGAGCTCGGACACACGCTCGGCCGCACCGGCGGCGCGCTGTACCTCGCCCCACAGCTCGCTCATGGTGGCGCCGGCCGAGGCCAGCACGATGGCGTAGAACACGAAGGCGGACAGATCGCCGCCCGTGATGCGGCCGGCGATGACGTCGCGCCCGCCGACCCAGAGCGAGAACGTGATGGCGCCGAAGCCGAGCAAAATGACCATCAGGATCAGCGCCGCCCGTGTGCGAACGCGGGCCAGGGCGCTTTCGACCGAGCGTTCGACGCCCTCGCCGAACTGGCGGCGCGCGATCGGCTCGTGGGTGAAGGCCTGCAAGGTGCGAAGGCCCGCGAGCGATTCCTCCGCGGCGGCGCCGAGGTCCGCCACGCGTTCCTGCGCCGAGCGGGACAGCTTGCGCTCGCGGCGGCCGAAATAGATCAGCGGGCCCACCACCACGGGCACCACCAGCAGCACGATTCCCGCCAGTTTGGGGCTGGTGTAGAGCAGCATGGCGGCCGCGCCCGTCATCATGATGGCGTTGCGCAGGTATTGCGACACAGCCGAGCCGACGAGGGCCTGGAGCACGGCGATATCGCCGGTCATGCGGGCCAGGATATCGCCGGTGCGGGCGGTTTCGAAGAACGCCGGCGAAAGGGCGATCACGTTGTCGAACAGGTCGCGGCGGATATCGGCGGCGGTGCGCTCGCCCAGCCAGGATACGAGCATGAACCTGGCGTAGGTGGCGACGCCCAGCAGGGCCACGACGGCGAACATGATGGCGGCCGCATTGTCGAGCTGGCTTTGGCTTCCGGCGGCGAAGCCGTTGTCGATGAGGTGACGCAGCCCCTGCCCTATCGCCAGCAGAAGGCCCGCCGCGACCGCGAGCGCCACCCAGGCCCCCACCA
Source organism: Rhodospirillales bacterium (assembly GCA_025362815.1). Taxonomy (GTDB): domain Bacteria; phylum Pseudomonadota; class Alphaproteobacteria; order Acetobacterales; family Acetobacteraceae; genus CAIQQQ01. The sequence continues at coordinate 14,746 of JANYFG010000012.1, read as the reverse complement.
CCTGCCTGCGATAGGGGCGCAGGTAGGGGATCAGCAGTCGGAGCGCCCCGACGTTCGTGGCCGGCTTGGGGGTGCCAGGTTCGGGGGTGCCAGGTTTGGGGGGGCTGGGTTGGCCGGGCTCGGTCAGGTTTTTGGCCTTACATGCCCAGCGCGCGGCGATAGACGTCGAGCAGGGTCTCCTGCTCCTCGACATCCGCGGGCTCCTGCTTGCGGATGCTGATGAGCTTGCGGATGACCTTCGGGTCGAAGCCGGCGCTTTTGGATTCGGCGTAGATGTCCTTGATATCGCTGGACAACGCCTTGCGTTCTTCTTCGAGGCGCTCGATCCGTTCGATCAGGCTGCGCAACCGGTCGGCGGCGATGTTGCCCCATTGGGCATTGTCCTGGGTGTCGTTTGAACCGGGAGCGGTCGCGGCGTCGGACATGGTCTGTTCCTGAATACGATGGGGGCGCGGAGGTAGCCCCCGCGCCCCCATCTGGTCAATGCCTCGAACGCTAGTCACTCGGCATGGGCGCGGCAAACGCTAATCAACCTACACCGAGGCCGATGCGGCGAAGGACGACATCTGCTCGGGGCTGGCGGGCGCCTGGTGCTGGGCCTGCCATTCCTTGTAGGGCATGCCGTAGATGATCTCGCGGGCATCGGGGTCGGCAAGCGCGATGCCGCGCGTCTCGGCGGCTTCGCGATACCAGCGGCTGAGGCAGTTGCGGCAGAAGCCGGCCAGATTCATCATGTCGATGTTCTGGACGTCCGTGCGCCCGCGCAGGTGTTCGACCAGGCTGCGAAAAGCGGCGGCTTCGAGCTCGGTGGTGGTGGCGGCGTCGATGTCTGGTTTGCTCATGGGAGGTCTCCTTGTGCAGTGCGGCATAGATGGCGTCGCTGCCCCGGTTTCGCCATAGTCGCCAGACGGGAGGATCGAAATGAATTGGACCGATGACGACGCGCGGCGATTTCTGCGCCGGGTTTTCGACGCGTCCGTGGCGGCGGCGGACCCGCGGGTGATGCTGAAGACCCATCTGCCGCCCAAGCCCGCCGGGCGCTGCGTGGTGATTGGCTGTGGGAAATCAGCGGCTTCGATGGCGTGGGCGTTGGAGGAGGCGTGGCCCGACGTCGATCTGTCCGGGCTGGTGGTGACGCGTTACGGCCATGCGGTGCCGACGCGGCGCATCGAGGTCATGCAATCTTCACATCCGGTGCCGGACGAAAACAGCGAAATCGCGGCGCGGCGGATGCTGGAGACGGTGACGGGGCTTTCGGACGAGGACCTGGTGATCGCGTTGATTTCGGGCGGGGGGTCGGCGCTGATGGCACTGCCGGCGCCGGGGCTGACCTTGGCGGACAAGCAGGCGATCAACCGGGCGCTGCTCGCCAGCGGGGCCACGATCGGCGAGATGAACTGCGTGCGAAAGCATCTCTCGGCGATCAAGGGCGGCAGGCTGGCGCAGCGTGCGGCGCCGGCACGGCTGGTCACGCTGGCGATCAGCGATGTGCCCGGCGACGATCCGGCGGTGATCGCGTCGGGCCCCACGGTGGCGGACCCGACCAGCTTTGCCGATGCGCGGGCGTTGCTGGCGCGTTACGGGATTGCGCTTTCGCCCGCGATGCAGGCCTGGATGGATGCGGGTGACGAGACGCCGAAGCCGGGCGCGCTGGCCAACGCCCGTTTCCAGCTGATCGCAACGCCTTCGATGGCGCTGGCGGCGGCGGCGGCCGTGGCGCGGGAGGCGGGTGTGACGCCCATTATCCTGGGCGATGCGTTGGAGGGCGAAAGCCGGGAGCTGGGGATTGTGATGGCGGGGATCGCGCGTTCGATCCGCACGCATGGGCAGCCCGCGCGCGCGCCGGCGCTGGTGCTGTCAGGCGGTGAGACCACCGTCAGCATAGGGGCGGGGCCGGCCGGGCGGGGCGGGCGCAACACCGAGTTTCTGCTGTCACTCGCCGTCACGCTGGGCGGCGCGGCGGGGATCTGGGCGGTGGCGGGCGATACCGACGGGATCGATGGGACGGAGGATGCGGCGGGCGCCATCGTGACGCCGGACACGCTGGCCCGGGCGCAGGGGTTGGCGCGGGGGTTGGCGCTCGATCCGCGGGGCGTTTTGGCGGCGCATGACAGCTACAGCCTGTTCGACGCCATCGGCGATCTGATCCGGACCGGCCCCACGCTGACGAACGTGAACGATGTTCGCGCCATTCTGGTCGTTTAGGATTTTTATATGACATCGCAGATGCGTATCAGACGCCGGCGCCGCACGAAGATCATCGCCACGATCGGGCCGGCCAGTGCCAATCCGGACATGCTGGCGCGGCTGTTCGCGGCGGGGGCGGATGTGTTCAGGCTCAATTTCAGCCACGGCACGCACGCCGATCACGATGCCAGCTTCGGCATGATCCGCGACCTCGAACGCAAGATCGGGCGGCCGATCGGCATTCTGGCGGATGTGCAGGGACCGAAACTGCGGGTGGGGCGGTTTTCCAGCGGTCGGGTGCAGTTGCAGACGGGGCATCATTTTCAGCTCGACCTGAGCCCCACGCCCGGCGACACCACGCGGGTGCAGCTGGCGCATCCTGAAATCCTGGCGGCGGCGGCGATCGGCACCAATCTGCTGCTCGATGACGGCAAGCTGCGGCTGCGGGTGACGCGGGTGCGGCCGGACCATCTGATGACGGAGGTCGTGACCGGCGGCATGCTGTCCGACCGGAAGGGCGTGAACGTGCCGGACATGGTGCTGCCGATACCGGCGCTGACGCAGAAGGACCATGAGGACCTGGCCTTCGCGCTGGAGCATGGCGCCGACTATATCGGGCTGTCGTTCGTGCAGCGCGCGGAGGACGTGATGGAGGCACGCGAGATCGCCGCCGGCCGCGCCTGGATCATGACGAAGATCGAAAAACCGCAGGCGCTGGACAATCTCGACGCCATCCTGGCGCTGTCGGACGCTGTGATGGTGGCGCGCGGCGATCTCGGCGTGGAGTTGCCGCCCGAGGAGGTGCCGCTGGCGCAAAAGCGCATCGTGCGCGCGGCGCGACGGCTGGGGTGCCCGGTGGTGGTGGCGACGCAGATGCTGGAGAGCATGATATCGGCCCCTGCCCCCACCCGCGCCGAGGCGTCCGACGTGGCGACGGCGGTGTTCGACGGGGCGGACGCGGTGATGCTGAGCGCGGAGACGGCGGCGGGGCAATATCCGATCGAGGCGGTCAACATCATGGACCGCATCATCGCGCGGGTGGAATCGGACCCGGGCTGGCGTGACATCATCGAGGCGTCTCGCCCGGAGCCGGAGCGTTCGGTGGAGGACGCCATGGCCGCCGCGGCGCGCCAGGTGGCGCATACGATCGGGGCGCCGGTGATCTGCAGTTTCACCACCTCCGGCAGCACGGCGCGGCGCGCGGCGCGGGAGCGGCCGGAGGCGCCGATCATGGGCCTCACGCCCTCGGAACAGACCGCCCGGCGTCTGGCGGTGGTGTGGGGGGTGCATGCGGTGGTGACGAAGGAGGTGCACTCCATGAGCGAGACGGTGAGCGGGTCGATCCGGATCGCGTTGCAGGAGGGGTTCGCGAAGCGGGGGGAGGATATCGTTGTCATCGCGGGGGTGCCGTTCGGGCAGCCCGGAACGACGAACGCGTTGCGGGTGGCGAAGGTTCGGTAGGCGCGCGCTGCGAGGCCGGATTCGCCTGCGGCCGGACATTTCTCGCCCGGGAGACGAGGGCGAGCATTGACCGATCTCCCCGGCTGCGGAACGTTGTTCTTCTCGCCGGCAAGGAACCCTGTGCCATGCAGCATCGCCATCTCATCGCCTGCCTGGCCATCGCCCCGCTTTTCGGCGCCATGCCGGCCCTCGCCGACACGTTGGTGGTGTGCACCGAGGCCAGCCCGGATGCGTTGAATGCGGCGCTCAGCACGGCGAACACCAGTTTCGACGTAACCGAGCAGATCGCCGACCGGCTGGTGGAGATGGAGATTGGCGGGTCGAAGCTGCGGCCCGGGCTGGCGGAGTCGTGGACGATCTCTCCGGATGGGCTGCGCTACACGTTCAAGCTGCGTCATGGGGTGAAATTCCAGTCCAGCGCGGCGTTCAAGCCGACGCGGGATTTCAACGCCGACGATGTGCTGTTCTCCTACAACCGGATGCTCGATCATTCCGGGGCCTGGTACAAGGTGGCCGGCGGCTACGATATGTTTGCCTCGTTCATCGAGCCGGCGTTGCAGTCGGTGACGAAAGACGGCGACGACACCGTTGTGCTGACGCTCAAGGCGCCGTCGGCGTCTTTGTTGAACGCGCTGTCGATCCAGTCGATGTCCGTGTGGTCGGCGGAGTATGCCGAGGCGATGGCGAAGGCGGGCACGCCGGGGCAGATCGATCAGATGCCGTTGGGCACCGGGCCGTTTCAGCTGGTGCAATACACCAAGGACAGCACGCTGCGGTTTCGGGCGTTCGCCGAGTTCTGGGGCAAGGCGGGCGGCATGACGGACCGGGCGGCGGGGGTGGACAACCTCGTGTTCGCCATCACGCCGGACCCTGCGGTGCGGTTGGCGAAACTGCGCGCGGGGGAGTGCCAGGTTGCGCGGTATCCGAACGCGGCCGACCTCGACACCATCCGCAAGACGCCGGGGCTGGCGTTGCAGGAAGATACCATCGCGTCCGTCAGTCATCTGGCGATGCGGACCGATCACAAGCCGTTCGACGATGTGCGCGTGCGGCGTGCGCTGGCGATGGCGATCGATCTGAACAGCCTGGTCAAGGCGGTGTATCAGGGCACCGGCACGCCGACGGCTGCCCTCATCCCGCCGTCTCTGTGGGGGCACAATGCCGAGGTGAAGCCGTATCCCTACGACCCCGCGGCGGCAAAGGCCCTGCTGGCGGAGGCGGGGTATCCGAACGGGTTCACGACCGATCTCTGGGCCATTCCGGTGGCGCGGGCATATATGCCGAACGGGCGGCGGGCCGGGGAGATGATCCAGGCGGATTGGGCCAAGATCGGCGTGACGGCGAAGATCGTGACGTTCGAATGGGGCGAGTATCTGCGGCGGCGCCGGACCGGTGAGGGGGATGTGGGGATGGCCGGGGGAACCTGGGATTATCCGGACCCAAGCCAGCAGGCGGTGGGGTTCACGTGCGCGGGGATCGCCACCGGGCGCAATCTGGATAACTGGTGCAACAAGGATTATTCGGACCTTGTGAACAAGGCGAACCTGATCACCGATCAGGACGAGCGGGCGAAGCTTTACATCGCGGCGCAGCAGATTTTGCATGACGAGGTGCCCAGCATCTTTTTTGCCGATGCCAGGGCGTTTGTGGCGTTGAGCGGCAAGGTGGCCGGGTTCAAGCTGCATTTCCTGGGCGGGCAGCCGTTCGGCGGCGTGAGTCTGAAGCAATAGGAGGATTTGGATGGAGCTGGCATTGGCGACCTGGCACGAGGTCGAGGATTATCTGCGGACATCGGACGGGATCATCATCCCGATCGGGTCGGTGGAGCAGCATGGGCCGAACGGGTTGATCGGCACGGATCATCTTTGTGCCGAGGTGGTGGCCAAGGGTGTGGGCGACAAGATCGGGGCGCTGGTGGCGCCGACGATCAACTACGGCATGTCGCAGCATCATCTCGGCTTTGCCGGGTCTGCCACGTTGCGGCCGAGCACGCTGATGCTGGTGGTGCGCGACGTGGTGCAGTCCCTGGCCGTGCACGGGTTTCGGCATTTCTTCTTCATCAACGGGCATGGCGGCAACGTGGCGAGCGTGACGGCGGGGTTCGACGAGATCCATGCCGGGGTGTCGTTGGGCGATGGGACCAAGACGGCGCGGACGAAGATGGTGTTCTGGTCGGGCGGCCCGCGGGGGCAGAAGCTGGCGGATGAGCTCTATGGAGCGTCCAACGGCGGGCATGCGACGGCGGCTGAAGTGTCTTTGGCGCAGTTCTACCAGCCCGATCACATCAAGCACGCGCAGATGACCCCGAAGGTGGCGCCGTCCGGCACGCCGTTCTTCGAGGCCGGGCATTACCGGGCGACGTATGCGGATGGCCGGATCGGGTCCGATCCCTCGCTGTCGACGCCGCAGGATGGAAAGCGCCTGTTCGAGGCCGGGGTGGAGGACATGGTGGAGATGTATCAGGCGTTCTTGCTGGCCTGATCGATCATATCCTTGACGAAAGCCTGCCCTACGGCTGTTTGGGGAAGGCTGCTTCCAGGGCTTTGTCGTCCGGCGTGAAGGGCTGGACGACAAGGCGTTCCGGTATTTCCCAGATGACGAGTTTGGGGGGCGTTTGCTTGTAGGCGAGGCCGTTGAAGTATTTCTGGGCGGCGCCCGCGAAGCCGCCGCCGGCTTCGGCGAAGTTCGTGATGGGCGCGCCGAGGTCCTCTTGCAGACGGCCGGCGAAGTTGGCGTTGACCGAGAATGAACTGCCGATAAGGGCGACCTGGATCACCGGGCCATCGTCGAGCAGCCCGCCCCCAGAGGCTGTGTCGGCTTCGGCGGCCTTGGTGGTTTCCTTGTGCTGGCGATCGATCGGCGGGCGTATCTGGATCGGAAGGTTGTCGGGCACCTTGTCCAGGCTGATGAGGCGCAGCAAATCACCGGGGCCGTCGGTTTCAGCTGCTTCGGCGGTGGTTTTGAATTTGGTGGTGCGGTCGATCTTGGTGGTCACGGCCGATGCCACGGCCTGGGCGGCCAGCGCCGCGCCTTCCTGGCTCCAATGCGTGTCGGTGCGCCAGAACAGGCGCTCCCGCCGGGGATCGGCCAGCATGGGGGCGGCGAGGTCGACGGTTTTGATGCCTTGCCCCGCGATGTCAGCCATGAACTCGGCGTAGCGCGGCTGGGTCTGCGCGGCGCGGGGGCCGTTCATGTCGTCTGTGACGATGCGCGCCTTGTCGGGCACGATGGCGACGACGAGGTCGATATTGCGGGCCTTGAGGGCCTGGGCGATGCGCCCCACGGTGGCGGCGCGGGTTTTCATCACCTTGGCGGCGTCTGGCCAGGGGCGCAGCTCCTCCATGAGATAAAGCCAGTCGCGCCGGCCGGCCCAGACCTGGGGACCGCCAGATTTGAACAACCGCCAGCGCAGCAGGCCGCCGGCGCCGCGGAACAGGCCGTCGACGGGCAGGTTGTGCGCCATGGCGGTGTTGACCACCGAGGCCGCGCGGCCGCTGAGGATCGATTTGATGTCGAGCGCGGTGGCGAGCTGGCGCTGGGCCTGTTCGCTCATGATGGCGGCCACGCCAAGGCCAAGGCCGGCGGCGAGGACCACGACCATGGCGGCGCCTTGCAGGCGTTCGGTGGCGGGTGAGGTTGAGGGCGAGGGTGAGGGCGGGGGCGAGGGTGGGGGGGCGCTTGTCATCCGGGTCCGGCTTTCGGGGTCAGAACTGGAAATACAGGAACGGCACGGCTTCGCGGCTGTAGAGCAGCACCATGCCCATCACGAAGCCCGCCAGGGGGCCGATGGCGGAGAGCACGCGCCAGAAGGCGCTGGCGGGGGGCGCATCCGCCGTGCGTTTGCGCGCGAGAAGGGGCAGGTAGACGAAGAGGATGGCGATGGGGATGAACCACAGCCGGTCTGGCGTGGCCTGCCAGGCGAGCTCGTCGGACATGCCGACACCGTGACGGCCGAGCATGCCGCCATACATGGAAAGCGCGTTGTCGAGGTCTTTGGCCCGGAAGATCACCCAGCCGATCAGCACGGCCAGCATGGTGATGACGTGGCCCAGCACATAAGGAAGCTTCGTGGCGCCGTCTCGGCGCGACCACGCGCGGTGGGTGGCGAGCAGGCTGCCGTGCCAGAGGCCCCAGATGACGAAATTCCAGCTGGAGCCGTGCCAGAGCCCGCCGATCGCCATCACGATGATGAGGTTCACATAGGTGCGGATGGGGCCTTTGCGGTTGCCGCCCAGCGGGATGTAGAGGTAGTCGGCCAGGAAGCGCGACAGGGTCATGTGCCAGCGGCGCCAGAAATCCTGGATGGAGCCGGCGAGATAGGGGTTGTCGAAGTTCTGCGGGAAGTGAAAGCCGATCATGCGCGCGAGGCCGATGGCCATCAGCGAGTAGCCGGCGAAGTCGAAATAAAGTTGCAGGGTGTAGCCGATGGCGCCGATCCAGGAATCGACCAGCGTGGGGGCGGCCAGGTGGAAGACGGCGTCGACCAGGGGGCTGATGGTGTCGGCGAGCGCGGTTTTCATGGCGAACCCGACCATGAAGATGCTGGCGCCGGCGCCGAATTGTTGCAGCGAATGATGCCGGGATTTGAGCTCGTCGGCGATTTCGGCGTAGCGCACGATGGGGCCGGCGATGAGCTGGGCGAAGATGGCCTTGTAGGCGGCGTAGGTGAGGAAGCTCTTGGTGATCGGCACCGTGCCGCGCCGGATGTCGATGAGGTAGCTGACCGATTGCAGGATGTAGAACGATAGCCCGATCGGCAGCACGATCTCGTCCCACGGCACCGGGTCCTGGCCGAAGGGGACGAGGATCTGGTTGAAGGTGGCGACGCCGAAATTGGCGTATTTGAAATATGCGAGCGCGCCGAGGTTGCCGATGAGGCCGAACAGCATGAGGCGGAAACCGCTTTCCGATTTCGGCCCCACCCGGTCCATCGCGCGGGCGACGAGGTAGGTGAACAGGGTCATCGTCACCAGCAGGCCGAGGAAGTCGATCCGCCACCAGGCGTAGAAGGCCCAGGAGAAGGCCAGCATGGTGAGATTGCGAAAGCGGTCCGGCGTGATGAAATAGGCGGCGAAAAAGATCGGAAGGAACAGGAAGAGAAATTCGAACGACGCGAAGATCATGCGTGATCACCGCAACGGGTCGGCAGCGCCTGGGGCATCCGAAGTGCGGTCTGCATGGTCTGTCGGCGCCCTTTGTGTCCGTCGGTCATCATTCCGCCCCGGGTATAGACCGGGGCGGAGATTCGCGTAAACCGGCGGTCAGCCCGTTGTGCGCAAGGGCTGGTCGTCCAGTCTCCAGGTGCAGAGGAGCGCCAGCGCGGCGAGCACGGCGCAGATGGCGTAGGCGGCATGGAAGGCGCCTGCGAGGGCGGCGTGGGCGGCGGCCTGGGTGGCCGCATCCAGCGTGGTGGTGGCACCCGGCGCCACGCGCAGCGATCCGAGATCGACGGGGATGGTGATGCCGCCTTGGGCCACGCCGGCCGCGAACTGGCCGGCCAGGACCACGCCGGTGAGCGTGCTGCCGACGGCGCTGCCCATCGAGCGCAGAAAGAGGAAGGCCCCCGTGGCCGAGCCGACATCGCGTCGTTCGGCGGCGTTCTGGATCATCACCAGGCTGCAAGGCATGACCACGCCGATGCCGAGCCCCACGACGAGCATATAGAGCGTGGAAATCAGCGGCGGCGTTGCGGCGTCGATCGTGGCGAGCATGGCGAAGCCCGCGATCGTGGCGATGATGCCGAGCTGGATCAGGCCTTTCACCCGGCCGAGCTTGCGCGCGATCTGGCCGCCGGTGAACGCGCCGATGCAGTTGGCGCCGAGATAGGGCACGATGAGCGTGCCGGACAGCGAGGCGTCCGCGCCACGCACGAGTTGGAAGAACAGCGGCAATAGGAAGGTGGCCCCGAACATGGCGCCGCTGTTGAGCGCCGCGATCAGCACGCCGCGGCTGAAAACGCCGTTGGCGAACAGCCGTGGCGGCAACAGCGGGTCGGCGTTGGCGCGCTCCTGCATCACGAGCAAGGCCAGCAGGGCGAGGCTGCCGGCCGCGAGGCCAAGGATGACGGGCGATGTCCAGCCGTACTCGCTGCCGCCCCAGCTCATCACCAACAGGGCCGCGGTGGTGAAGCCGGTCAGCAGGGCCGATCCGACATAGTCGATCCGGGCCGGGCGTTTCTTTGTGATCAGCATCTTCAAGGCCGAATTCGACAGGAGATAGGCGGCGATGCCGATGGGCAGGTTGATCCAGAAGATCCAGCGCCAGGACAGGTAATCCGTCATCCAACCGCCGAGGATGGGGCCGGCCACGCTGGCGACGCCCCAGGTGCCGGCCATGTAGCCCTGGTAGCGGCCGCGTTCGCGGGGGCTCACGACATCGGCGATCGCAGCCTGGGACATCGCCATCAGGCCGGCGCCGCCAAGGCCCTGCAGCGCGCGCGCCACGATCAGCTGCATCAGCGACTGGGCAAAGCCGCACAGCACGGAGGCGACGACGAACAACACGATGGCCGGAAGCAGAAGCGCGCGTCTGCCGTAGATGTCGGACAGCTTGCCGTAGATCGGCGTGGCGACGGTGGAGGTCAGCAGATAGGCGGTGACGATCCAGGACAGATGGCTGAAGCCGTTGAGATCGGCGGCGATCGACGGCACGGCGGGGACGACGACGGTTTGATCGATGGCCGCGAGTAAGATGCAGAGCAGGATGCCCACCACCACGCGGCGTATCTGTTCGTGGGTGAAGACCGGCGCCGCATCCTGGTCTGAATGCGCATCGGTGGCGTCGGGCAAGGATGAGGGAACGGCGTCCATCGGGGCCTATCTGGCTTTAGGGGGGGGGTCGCAGGGGGGAAATCGGGGTCCGCCGTTATGGTTGCGCGATCCCCTGATTTCGCAGTGCAGCACGGGGCGAGGGGTGGCTGGAAGCTGTTTTCGACATCGTTTCGAGAAAAAACGTCGATGTTCACGATCGATTAACTCGCGTTGAACATTCTGTGAGCGGCGCAGGGGTAATATCGGCTCATCATGCAGAATGCGGGCGGCTTCCTATCCTCACCTATCGGAATACCACGAGGCGGATCTCAGTCCACGCGGTTGTGCCGTGGATTGTCGGGTGCGCCGCGGTCCGCGCTGCGGCAGGCGCTGGCGGATGGCGAAATTTCGGCGGTTTTCCAGCCGAAGGTGGCGCTGAACACGGGCGCGCTGATTGGTGTGGAGGCGTTGGCCCGATGGAACAGCCAAAGCCTGGGAGCCGTCTCTCCCGATACGTTCATCCCTTTGGCGGAGCAGGAGGGGCTGATCGGGGACGTGACGACGCTTATTCTCGGCCAGGCGCTCGCGGCCTGCCAGGAGCTGCGGCGGCATGCGCCGTGTGTGACCGTGTCCGTTAATTTCGCCCCTTCCCTGCTGGGCGATTCATGCCTTCCCACGCAGTTGGACCAGGCGCTGCGCCGGGCTGGGCTGCCGCCTTCGGCGCTGGTGGCCGAGATCACCGAAAATCAGCCGATCGCCGATATCGCCGGCGCGGCGGCCACGCTGGGGGCGCTCAGGGCCCGCGGGATCAACTGCGCCATCGACGATTTCGGCACCGGACACTCCTCGCTGTTGAGCCTGCTGCGACTGCCGTTCAGCGAGCTCAAGATCGACCGGGCGTTCGTGACGCACTGTGCCACTGATCGTGATGCCGAGATCATCGTGCGCGCCACGCTGGGGCTGGCGCGGGAGATGGATCTGCATGTGGTGGCCGAAGGTATCGAGACGCCGGACGCGGAGACGATGCTGATCGCGTTGGGATGCGCCACCGGCCAGGGCTTTCGCTATGGCCACGCGGTGCTTCCTGCGGCGATCATCGCGCAACTGCAAGACAGAACCACCGGCTTCAACGCCTGACGCGCAGCAGGCCAGGCACGGCATGGGAAATGGAAGCCACGGCAAAACCGATGAACAACACGCCTGAGGCGCGCACGATCCAGCGCTCATGGCGCTGATGGAAGCGGCGCACCACGGCGGCGCCGATCAGGCCCACGAGCACGACGTCGCCAAACAGGAAGCCGCAGCTGGCCGCGCCGAGCAGCAGCGGCAAGGTCTCCCAGCGCAACTGGTCGGCCTGGGCGGCCAGCAGGGCTGTGAACGTGGCGACGGCCACCGGATACCCTTTCGGGTTGGTGAGCCCGAAGATCAGGCCGCGCAGCAGTGGACGGCGCACGATCTGCAGCGGCCTGCCCGGCACCAGGCGGTGCGCGCGCAGGGATTGGAGGCCGAGCCAGCCGAGATACAGGCCGCAGACGATGCCCAGAACATCAAATACCTCCGTGCCGACTTCGCGCGCGCCGATGATGGCGACAAGCGCCAGACCGGCCCAGAGAACGTCGCCGGCGAGATGGCCGAAGATGAAGGCGGCCCCGGCGCGCCGGCCCTGGGCTGCGCCGATCCCCAGCAAGGCAATGAACCCGGGTCCTGGCGTGAGGGTATAGGCAGCACCGGCCGCGGCTGCGCCGAGAAGCGCCGCGGCCAGGGACATGCTATTCTGCCTCGGGTTCGAACTGCATGGCGGCGCCGTTCATGCAGTAACGCGCGCCGGTGGGCTGTGGGCCGTCCGGGAAAAGATGGCCGAGATGTCCCTGGCACCGGGCGCAATGCACCTCGGTGCGCGTCATGAAGAAGCTGCGGTCGGTGGTCGTGTCCACCGCGCCCTCCAACGGCGCCCAAAAGCTGGGCCAGCCGCTGCCGCTCTCATATTTGGTCTCGGAATCGAACAGCGGTTGGCCACAGCCGGCGCATGCGAACACGCCGTGTCGTTTTTCGTGGTTCAACGGCGAGGCGCCGGCGCGTTCCGTGCCGTGCTTGCGCAACACGCGATACGCCTCGGGGGTGAGACGCTTGCGCCACTCCTCGTCGGACAAGGCGGTCTCGGGTTGTGCGGTCGGGTCATTGTTCATGATGCCGATATGGGGGCCGGGTGGCGCGGTTCAATTGCCGGGCAGCGCGTGGGCTTCTGGGAAGAAATAGTCTTTCCAGCTTTGCGGCCGCGTCTTGAGAACCTTGATATCGGCCATGTGCTGGGCTGTCGCCATCGTTCCAACAGGGGTTGTGTTATAGAACATGTCCGGCTGTTTGATCATCGCCACGAGATCGTCGACCGGGGTTTTCTCGCCGGTGACGGAGACGAACATCTCGACGGCTTCGCGGGGGTGCTCGGCGATGAAGGTTTCGGCCTCCCGCGCGGCGGCGAGGAAGATCTTCACGGCGCCGGGGTTGGCATCGTGGAATTTCTGCGTTCCGAAATAGACGGCGTTGCTGACCGGGCCGCCCATGATCTCGGTGGATGTGGCGATGACATGCACGCCCGGCAACTTCGATTCTGTCTGTTGGAACGGGGAGCCGGAGAAATGACCGGTCAGCCCGCCGCCGCCGGTGCTCAGCGAGGCCAGGGCGTCCGGGTGGCCCAGCGTGGTTGTGATGGAATCGAACTGGGCGAACGCCGCGTCGCCGTAAAGCTTGCGGGCCGCCATCTGGAGCAGGATGGCCTGGGTGGAGATTTTGACGGTGGGCACGGCGATCTTGTCCGCGGCGGTGAGATCATTCAGCGATTTCACATTGGGGTTGTTGCTGAGCAGCCACATCGGCGTGGCGGACGAGCTGCCGAAGCCCTTCACGCCGCCTTTCGTGCGGTCCCACAGCAGCAGCATGTTCGACACGCCGGTGGTGACCACGTCGACATTGCCGGACAGCAAGGCGTCGGTGGCCGCACCGCCGCCGCCGAAGACGCTGTAGGTGGCCTTGAGGTCCGGCACGCCCTGGGCGGCAGCGGCCTTTTCGATCAGCCGGCCTTTTTCCATGACCGTTACTGCGAGGTAGATGATGCCGGGCTGGCGGGTGATGCGAATTTCGGACACCTCGGCGCGCGCGGGGCCGGCCGCGAACAGCAGCGATGCGGACAGGAATGCCACGGGTGCCATGAACCTGGTCGCCAGTTCGGCTAAACACGCGCGCATGGAACGCCTCCGATTTTTTATGGAAGCGTATCGGCGGGCCCGCTGCCGCACAAGCGCCTGATGGACAATCCGGGGCGCACCGGGGAAGCTGGCAAAAAACGATGGGATGACACATGGCCGAGCCGCTTCTCGATGTCCGGCAGGTGACGCTGCAATACAAAACGAGCGAACGGGTTGTGACCGCGACGCATCGGGTCAGCTTTGCCGTGCATGCCGGCGACCGCTTCGTGCTGCTGGGGCCGTCCGGCTGCGGCAAATCGTCGTTGCTGAAGGCGGTGGGCGGCTATCTGCCGCCGATCGAGGGGGAGATTACGCTGAAGGGCAAGCGGGTGAGCGGCCCGGGGCCCGACCGGATGATGGTGTTCCAGGAATTCGACCAGCTGCTGCCGTGGAAGACGGTGGCGGAGAATGTGGTGTTCCCCCTCGTCTCGGCCGGGCGGATGCCGAAGCGTGAGGCGATGGGCCGGGCGCGGCATTATATCGACAAGGTGGGGCTGTCGCGATTTGCCGACAGCTATCCGCACACCTTGTCCGGCGGGATGAAGCAGCGCGTGGCGATTGCGCGGGGCATGGCGATGGAGCCGGAAATCCTGCTGATGGACGAGCCGTTCGCGGCGTTGGACGCCCTGACGCGGCGGACCATGCAGGACGAGCTGCTCCGGCTGTGGGACGATACGCGTTTCACGGTGCTGTTCGTGACGCATTCGATCAACGAGGCGATCCGCATCGGCACGCGCATCCTGCTGTTGAGCCCGCATCCCGGGCAGGTGCGCGCCGAGATGAATTCGGCGTCTGAGCCCACGCAGCAGCTGGCGCTCGAGACGCAGATCCACGACCTTCTTTTCGCCTGAGGACCCCAAGATGAACGCCCCCCTGTCCGCCACCGTCGTGCGGCCCGATGCCTTCTACGAGGTGGAGCATTTCGCCGACGCCGCCGCCGTGGAGCGGCCGATCTCGTTCATCGAGCGGCAGTGGAACAAGGCCTGGCTGCGCAAGCTGTTCATCATCGCCGCCATCGCCGGCGTGTGGCAGCTCTACGGCGCGCTGTCTGACAACACGCTTCTGTTTCCCTCGTTTCTGGACACGATGGATGCGTTTTTCGAAAAC
>JANYFG010000007.1 GCA_025362815.1 Rhodospirillales bacterium | reverse complement strand
GGTGACATTCTGGCCTGCGGTCAATTTCTGGCCTCGGCGGAGGGGGTGGCTGCTGGACGCGATGGGGGATCGGCGGCATCAGGCGGCGTGGTTCTCTGCCGGCCTGGAGGGGATTTTGCGGGAGCCGGCCTGGGTTGGATTGCTGGCGGCGGCGCCTCAGGCTCGGCGGTTGTTGCGGCCGGTGTGTCGGATGTTGGCGGTGGATCTGGATGGGTCGGGTGCGGCGGCCGGTGTTTCGGAGAAAACGGTGCGGGCGCGGGTTCGGGCGAAGGCGCCGCCGGTGGATTTCGGGCGGATTCCGCTGCCGCGCGGGGTTTTGGCCTGGGCCCGGCGGGAGCGGCAACGGGGTGGTTTTGATGCGGGGTGAGCGGGTTGACGCCTCCGCGCGGCCTTATTGTTCCGGTTTCGTTATGATTTCGGTGGCGGTTCGTGCGGGATACGGCTGGGAAGGTGGGGTTGGGGGGCCATCGATCACGGCCTGGGGAGTGTTCGGCCCTGGATCAGGTCGGCTGCCTTTTCGCCGATCATGATGCAGGCCGCGTTGGTGTTGCCGGACACCAGCGTGGGCATCACCGAGGCGTCCGCCACGCGCAGGCCCGACACGCCGTGGACCCTGAGATGGTCGTCCACCACCGCCATGGTGTCCCGCCCCATCTTCGCGGTGCCGCTGGGGTGATAGATGGTGCCGCCGTATTCGCGGGCGTAGGCCAGGAGGGCTTCGTCGCCCTGCACGTCGTGGCCGGGCAGATGCTCGCTTTCGATGTAGCGTTGCATCGCGGGCTGGGCGGCCAAAGCGCGGCACATCTTCAGGCCGTCGATCATGGCGCGCTGGTCGATGTCGGCTGCGAGATAGTTGGGGCGCAGCGCCGGATGCGCCGCGGGGTCCGGGGATTTCAGACGGATTTCGCCGCGGCTTTCCGGGCGCAGCTGGCAGACATTCTGGGTGAAGCCGGAGAATTTGTGCAGGCCGGCGGCGGGACGGTCGGCGCTGAAGGGGATGAAGTGGAACTGGATGTCCGGCTCCGGCAGATTGTCCCGCGTTTTGGCGAAGATGGCGACCTGGCCGGCGCTGATGGCAAGCGGGCCTTTGCGGGTGAGGATGTATTGCAGCCCGGCCTTCGCCATGCGCAGCCGGCTGGTCATCACGTCGTTGACGGTGAAGGGCTCGGTGCAGCGATAGGCGAAGCGGGTCTGGTAATGGTCCTGCAGGTTCTGGCCCACGCCGGGCAGATGGTGGCGCAGCTCGATGCCCATGTCTGCCAGATGTGCGGCCGGCCCCACGCCGGACAGCATCAAAAGCTGCGGCGAGTTGATGGCGCCGCCGCACAGGATCACCTCGCGCCTGGCCCGCACCGTGTGGACCTGGCCGTTCTTTTCGAACACGACGCCCGTGGCCTGGCGATCGGCGAACAGCACGCGTTGGGCGAGCGCGTGGGTGATGACGTGCAGGTTGGGGCGCGACATCGCGGGTTTCAGGAAGGCTTTCGCGGCCGAGACCCGCACGCCGTTCTTCGTCGTGGTCTGGAAGTAGCCCACGCCCTCCTGGGTGGCGCCGTTCATGTCGGGGTTGTAGGGCAGGCCGATGCCCCGGGCGGCGGCGACATAGGCCTCGCACAGCGGATGGCGTTCGGTGATGTCGCTGACGGAGAGGGGGCCGGCGCGGCCGTGAAACGCTGCGTCGCCGTCGCCGAGCTTGCCTTCGGAGCGCATGAAATACGGCAGCACATCGGCCCAGGCCCAGCCCTGGTTTCCGAGCTGGCGCCAATGGTCGTAGTCGGCGTGCTGGCCGCGGACATAGGCGAGGCCATTGATGGAGGACGAGCCGCCCAGCACCTTGCCGCGCGGCCACGGCATGCGGCGGTTGTGGGTGCCCGGCTCCGGCTCGGTTTCGTAGCACCAGTTCACCGAGGGGTCGGCGATGGTCTTGCCGTAGCCCAGCGGGATATGGATCCAGATGTTACGGTCGGGGCCGCCGGCTTCCAGAAGCACGACGCGCGTGGCAGGGTTCTCGGAGAGACGCGCCGCCACCACGCACCCCGCCGAGCCCGCGCCGACCACGACGTAGTCCGCCTCGATCGTGTCCATCACGGTCCCATTCCATCAAGAAGGATCCAAAAATGTCCCGCATCTGCATCGTTGTCGAGTTCACGCCCAAGCCGGGGTGCTTCGAGGCGTTTCACGCGCATATCTCGGCGCATGCGAAGGCGACATTGGCGGAGGAGCCGGGATGCGAGCGGTTTGACGTGATGCGGGTTCTGGACGAGGGCGGCCAGCCGGATGGCAGGACGATCATGCTCGTGGAGGTTTACAAGGACATGGACGCCGTGGTCGCGCACCGCGCCAATCCGCGCATGCCGATTGTGGGCGAGGGCTCGAAGCCGCTGTTGGATGGGCGCAAGCTTTCGATCTGTTCGATCGACTGACACGCATCAAAAGGCGGTGCCGAGCCCTGCCAGCCGGCGCAGATGGGTCTCGGTGTCGCCGAACATCTTCTCGATCATGGTCAGCCGCTTGAAGTGATGGCCGACCTTGTATTCCATGGTCATGGCGATGCCGCCGTGCAGCTGGATCGCCTCCTGGCCGACATGGCGCGCTGACTGGCCCACCTGCACCTTGGCCGCCGAGATTGCCTTGCCGCGCGCGCCGGCGTCATCGTCTGACGCCATCATGGTGGCATACAGCGCCATGCTGCGGGCGAGTTCCAACTGCACCAGCATGTCCACCGCGCGATGCTGCAGCACCTGGAATTCGCCGATAGCGCGGCCGAACTGCTTGCGGGTCTTCATGTAGTCCACGGTGGTGGCGTGCATGTCCGCCATCGCACCCACCGCCTCCGCGCACAGAAAGGCAACCGCCTCGTCCACCACGCGCGAGATGATGGGAAAGCCGTCCAGGCTCAGCACCGCTTCGGCTTTCGTGGCCTCGAACGTGATCTCGGCGGCGCGCAGACCGTCTTGCGTGGGATAGCCGCGCCGGGCCAGGCCGGCCGCGTTCACGAGAAAAAGCCCGATGCCGGCCTCGTCGCCCACCGCGCCCGAGACGCGCGCGGAGACGATGATCTTGTCGGCGCAATCGCCGTGCAGAACCAGGCTCTTTTCGCCGGTGATCTCCCAGGTGTCGCCCGTCTGCAGGGCCGATGTCGTCACATGCGACAGGTCGTAGCGGGCGTGGCGTTCGTGATGCGCGAACGCCAGCAGCAACTCGCCGGCGGCCACCGCGGCCACGTGGTCGACCTGCCCGGTATGGCGCAAAAGTCCCGCACCCAGCACGCAGGTTGCGAAGAACGGTTCGGCCACGAGACCACGGCCAAACGCGTCGGCCACCAGCATCATTTCAACCGGCCCGCCACCGAAGCCGCCCTGGTCCTCGGACAGATTCACGCCGAGCAATCCGAGATCGGCCAGGCGCTGCCAGTTGTCCCGGCTCCAGCCCTCCGGGGATTTCAGGATCTGCTTGCGCTGCTCGAAGCCGTAGGTGTCGGCCACCAGGCGGTCGACTGAATCCTTCAGCATGCGCTGGTCGTCGGTGAGGTCGAAATCCATCGGTCAGAAACCCAATACAGCTTTGGCGAGGATGTTGCGCTGGATCTCGTTGGAGCCACCGTAGATCGAGATCTTGCGCCAGTTGAAATACATCGGCGCCGCCGTGGCCGCGTCGTCCGGGCCGATGGGCGTCTCGTTGCGGCCTTCCAGCTCCTCATCGGTGAAGAACGGCGCGGCGTATGGGCCGATCACGTCCAGCATCAGCTCGGTGGTGGCTTGCTGCAACTCGCTGCCCTTGATTTTGAGCACCGAACTCATCGGGTTCGGTTTGCCGCGGGGGAGCGAGCGTTCCTGCGCCACCACGCGCAGCTGCGTCATTTCAAGCGCCTTCAGCCCGATCTCGACGCCCACGAGCTTTTCGCGGAAATGCGGATCGTCGATCAGCCGCCCCTCGCCCATCCGCTCCATCGCGGCGAGCTCACGGATGCGCAGCAGGCGGGCCTTGGAGATGCCGATGCGCGCGATGCCGGTGCGCTCGTTGCCGAGCAGGAACTTGGCGTAATCCCAGCCCTTGTTTTCCTGGCCAACCAGATTGTCGTACGGCACGCGCACGTTGTCGAACCAGACCTCGTTCACCTCCACACCGCCATCGATCGTCTGGATCGGCCGCACCGTGACCCCCGGCGTTTTCATGTCGACCAGGATGAACGAGATGCCCTCCTGCTTCTTCACGGCGGTGTCGGTGCGGGCGAGCACGAAGATCCAGTCGGCGTATTGCCCTTGGGTCGTCCAGGTCTTTTGTCCCTCGATGACCCAGAAATCGCCATCGCGCTTGGCGCTGGTGCGGAGCGAGGCGAGGTCGGAGCCGGCGTTGGGCTCGGAAAATCCCTGGCACCACCAATCGTCGAGATTGGCGGCGCGGGCCAGAAACCGTTCCTTGTGGGCTTGGCTGCCGAATTCGGCGATCACGGGCCCCACCATCGCGCAGTTGAACGACAGCGGGTATGGGACGGATGCCTGCTGCAGCTCGTCCTGGTAGATGTAGGTCTGGATCGGGCTCCAGTCCTGGCCGCCCCACGCCACCGGCCAATGCGGCACCGCGAGCCCGCGCGCGTTCAGGATCTGCTGCGATTCCACCTGTTCGTCGCGCGACGCATGCAGGCCTTCGCGCAATTTGCGGCGGATGCGCTCGGGCACGGCGGTGTGGAAGAAGTCGCGAAGCTCGGCGCGAAACGCGCGCTCTTCCGCGGTGAAACTCAGGTCCATCCCTACAATCCCTTGTCATGCCGGCGAGCCCGATCTGGCCTGTTTGGCATATGTGGTTGCGTCGACACTGCGCATCGCACCCTGGCCCGTCAATTCCGAACTTGGACGCGTGGCGGCCGCATGGCACGGTCGTCTGCAAGAACGAATGGAAACGCGCCGATGGCTCTTCCCCAGATATTGCAGCGCCTCCGGCTGCCGGTCATCGGCGCGCCGTTGTTCATCATCTCCACGCCCGACCTGGTCATCGCCCAATGCAAGGCCGGCATCGTGGGTTCCTTCCCGGCGCTTAACGCCCGCCCCGGGCCCGTGCTGGCGGAATGGATACGTCGCATCAAGGGCGAGCTTGGCGAGCACGATGCGAAACACCCCGATCGCCCCGCCGCGCCGTTCGCGGTCAACCAGATCGTGCATCGCTCGAACGAGCGTCTGATGCACGATATCGAGGTATGCGTGGCGTTCGAGGTGCCGCTCATGATCACCTCGCTGGGTGCGCGGGCGGAGGTGTACGAGGCCGCGCACGCGTATGGCGGCATCGTGCTGCATGACGTGATCAGCAACGCCTTTGCGCGCAAGGCGATCGAAAAGGGGGCCGATGGGCTGATCGCGGTGGCGGCGGGCGCGGGGGGCCATGCGGGCACGATATCGCCCTTCGCGCTGATCCAGGAAATCCGCCAGTGGTTCGAGGGCCCCGTGGCGCTGTCCGGCGCCATCGCCACCGGCGGCGCCATTCTGGCCGCGCGCGCGATGGGGGCCGATCTCGCCTATCTCGGCTCCGCCTTCATCGCCACCGCGGAAGCCCATGCGGCACAGGGCTACAAGGACATGATCGTGCAGAGCAACGCCTCCGACATCGTCTACACCAACCTCATCACCGGCGTGCACGGCAACTACCTCAAGCCCAGCCTGGTGCGTGCGGGCCTGGACCCCGACAACCTCGCGCAGAGCGACGCCAGCCAGATGAGCTTCGGCGAGGGCCGCGTGCGCGCGTGGAAAGACATCTGGGGCGCCGGCCAGGGCGTGGGCGCGGTGCGCGACATCGTGCCCGCCGCCGATCTCGTCGCGCGTCTTGGCCGCGAATACGAAGCGGCCCTGCGCCGTGTGGGAGCGGCGGCATGAGCGAGGCGGGCATTGCCGGGCGGGTGGCGTTCGTCACCGGCGCCAGCTCGGGCCTCGGCGCCCGGTTCGCCCGCGTGCTCGCGGCAGCCGGCGCCCGCATCGTGCTGGCGGCGCGCCGTGAGGACCGTCTGGACGCCCTGGCCGCCGAATTGCGGGGGGAGGGTGTGGAAACACTGAGCGTGACACTCGACGTTTCATCGCACACCTCGATCCAGGAGGCCGCGGCCAAGGCGGAGAAAACGCTGGGCCCGATCGATATCCTGGTGAACAACGCCGGCATCAGCCGCCAGGCGCGGATCGAGGATGTGACGGAGCAGGACTACGACGAGCTGATGGGCACCAATCTGAAGGGCGCGTTCTTCATGGCGCAGGCGGCTGCGCGGCAGATGATGGCGCATCGCGTGGAGGGCCGCATCGTGAATATCGCGAGCATTGCGGGCTTGCGTCCGCTCGGGCAGCTCGCCACTTATTCGATGTCGAAGGCGGCGATGGTGCAGATGACCAAATCCATGGCGCGCGAATGGGGCCACCACGGCATCAACACCAACGCCATCTGCCCCGGCTACATCGCCACCGAGATCAGCGAGGATTTCGTGGAGACCGAGGCCGGCAGACGTCTTCTGGCATCGCTGCCTCGCCGCAGGCTGGGCGAGCCCCGCGATCTGGACGGGCTATTGCTGTTGCTCTGTGCGGGCGAGCCGGCACGCTTCATCAACGGCGCGGTGATCGCCGCCGACGACGGCTACCTATCATTCTAGAGCGTGACGATTTTGGATAGAGCAAAATCCTCATCCTCTAGACCTTTGTTTTATCGATCATGTTTACGCGTTAGGGTGAAGCGACCCGAACGCATCATGATCTAATAAGATGAAGTTTTTTGGTTCTTTTGTTCACAAAAGAACTTCTTTCCTACCCGATCGTCTCCGCAAAATGACAAGCCACCTCACGCCCATCCAGCGCGCGCGGCTCCGGCCGTTCCGCCACGCAGCGCGGCTGCACAAACGGGCAGCGAGAGGCAAAGGCGCAGCCTGGCGGGGGGTTGAGCGGCGACGGCAGCTCGCCTGTGATCACCACTTTCGCGTGCCGGTGGCGCGGGTCCACCGAGGGGGTCGCCGCCAGCAGCACGCGTGTGTAGGGGTGCAGGGGGCGTGCAAACACCGCCTCTTTCGGCCCGAATTCCACGGGGCGGCCGAGATACATCACCAGCACGTCGCGCGCGATGTGGCGGACCACGCCGAGGTCGTGGCTGATGAAAAGATAGGCGAGCTGGAACTCGTCCTGCAGGTCCATCAACAGGTTCAGCACCTGCGCCTGGATCGAGACATCGAGCGCCGACACGGGCTCGTCGGCCACCACCACCTTGGGGTTCAGCATCAGCGCGCGGGCGATGGCGATGCGCTGGCGTTGGCCGCCGGAGAACATATGCGGGTAGCGATCGAAGTGATCGGCGCGCAGCCCTACGCGCGCCATCATCGCCCGCGCCGCCGCCTCACGCGCCGGCCGATCGCCGCGCTTGTTGATGACCAACGGCTCCTGCAGGATGGCGCCCACGGTTTTACGCGGGTTGAGCGATCCGTAGGGGTTTTGGAACACCATCTGCACCGATAGCTGCGCGTGGTCGGTGGCCTTCTGGCCATCGATCAGCAGCTCGCCGGAGGTGGAGGGCTCCAGCAGCGTCGCCACCCGCGCGAGGGTGGATTTGCCGCAGCCGCTTTCGCCCACCACCGCCAAGGTCTGGCCGGCGGCGAGGCTGAACGACACGCCGTCCACCGCCTTCACGAGACCTTTGGGCGAGAACAGACCGCCGCCCACGGCGTAGTGGCGGCGAATGTCGCGCGCCTGCATCACGGGGGTCATGCGGCGCCCCCCAGCGGATAGTGGCAGCGGACGCGGGCCATATCGCCCGTGAGCGCCGGTTTCTCGGCCTGGCAAAGGGAGGTCATATGGCCACATCGCGGATTGAACAGGCAGCCGGACGGACGATCGTCGATCCCCGGCACCATGCCGGGAATGGTCGGCAGCCGGTGCAGGCCCAGCGACCGCTCCGGCAGGGCTGCGAGCAAGGCGGCGGTGTAGGGGTGGCGCGGATGGTTGAACAGGCTTTCGGTCGCCTGCTCCTCCACCATCTGGCCGGCATACATCACCTGCACACGCTGCGCAGTTTCAGCCACCACGCCCATGTCGTGCGTGATCAGCACCAGCGACATGCCGCGTTCGCGCTGCAGGTTGAGCAGCAGATCGAGAATCTGTTTTTGGATGGTCACATCCAGCGCCGTCGTCGGCTCGTCGGCGATCAGCAGGCGGGGATTGCAGGCGATCGCCATGGCGATCATCACCCGCTGGTTCATCCCGCCGGAGAGCTGATGCGGGAACGCGCCCAGCCTGGAGGCAGGTGCCGGTATGCCCACCTGATCGAGAAGTTCGACCACGCGATCACGAACCTTCGCGCGCGGCACCGCATCATGGGCGCGCAGGCTTTCGGCGATCTGCCAGCCCACCGGGTAGCACGGGTTCAACGACGTTGTGGGCTCCTGGAACACCATGGCCACATCGCGGCCGATGAGTTTGCGGCGCGCGCGCGGCGACAATCCCAAAAGGTCGATCCCGTCGAACGTCATGACATCGGCGGTCACGCGGCCCGGCCAGGCGATCAGCCCCATCACCGCCAGCATGGTGACGGACTTGCCCGAGCCCGACTCGCCCACCACGCACAGCACCTCTCCGGCAGCGGCCGACAGATCGATGCCGTCCACGGCACGGAACCGGCCGCGCCCGGTGGCGAACTCGACGGACAGGTTGCGGATTTCGAGCAGCGCCATCAGCGTTTCAACTTCGGGTCGAGGGCATCGCGCAAGCCGTCACCGAACAGGTTGAAGGCCAATACCGTGAGGAGGATGGACAGGCCGGGGAAGGTGAGCACCCACCAGGCGCGCTGGTAATACTGCAACGCGCCGGCCAGCATGGTGCCCCATTCCGGCGTGGGCGGTTGCGCGCCGAGCCCCAGGAAGCCCAGCGCCGCGGCATCGAGAATGGCGGTGGAAAACCCCAACGAGGCCTGCACGATCAACGGCGCCGCGCAGTTCGGCAGCACGGTGCTGAACATCAGCCGGAACGTGCCGGCGCCGGCGCTGCGGGTGGCCGTGACGTAGTCGCGCGCCAGTTCGGACAAGGCCGAGGCCCGCACAAGCCGCGTGTAGCTTGGCAAGGTGACGACCGAGACCGCGATCATCGCGTTGAACAGACCCGGCCCCAGGATCGCCACGATGACGATGGCGAGCAGGATGCTGGGAAACACCAGCACCACGTCCATCACCCGCATGATCAGCACATCCACCACGCCGCCCGCGAACGCGGCGGCCAGGCCCAGCACGGTGCCCATCGAGAGCGACAGCGCCACCACCATGAGGCCGATCAGGATGGACAGGCGTGCGCCGTGGATCAGCCGCGACAGCATATCCCGCCCGACATCGTCGGTGCCGAGCACGTAGGTCCAGCTGCCACCCTCCTGCCAGACTGGCGGCGTCAGGAACGAATCGCGGAATTGGTCGATGGGCGAGAACGGCGCGACCACATCAGCGAAGATCGCCGTGAAGATGAGCACCACGAGCAATCCAAGGCCGAATACCGCGCCGCGGTTTTCGGAGAAGCCACGCCAGAGTTGTCTCACCGGAGTTCCCTCATCGGCGAATACGCGGATTGAGAAATCCGTAGGTCACGTCCACCCCCAGATTGACCGCCATCACCAGCACGGCGATCAGCAACGTGCCGCCTTGCAGCACCGGATAATCGCGCCGCTGGATGGCCTCCACCAGCCAATGCCCCACACCCGGCCAGGCAAAGATGGTCTCGGTGAGGATGGCGCCGCCCAGCAGCGATCCCACCTGCAGCCCCACCACCGTCACCACCGGGATCAGCGCGTTGCGCAAGGCGTGCACCACCACAACGCGGCCGGGCGAAAGCCCCTTGGCGCGCGCGGTGCGGATGAAATCCTCGCCTAATACCTCCAGCATCGCCGAGCGTGTCATGCGCGCGATGGTGGCCAGCGGGATGGTGCCGAGCACGATGGTGGGAAGCACGAGATGCGACAACGCGCTTCGCACCGCCCCCTCGTCGTCGGAATACCATGCGTCGATCAGCATGAATCCCGACCAGGGCTCGACGTAGAACATGTCGCTCACGCGGCCCGAGACCGGGGTCCAGCCCAGCGTGACGGAGAAGATGAGGATGACCATCAAGCCCCACCAGAAGATCGGCATCGATGCGCCCGTCACCGATATGCCCATCAGGCCGTAGTCGAACGCCGTGCCACGCCGGACCGCTGCGATCACGCCCAGCGGGAGGCCGATGCAAAGTGCGAAGATCATGGCGCACACGCCAAGCTCCACGGTGGCCGGGAACAGCGACAGGAACTCGTCCCATACCGGCGCGTGGGTGACGGTGGAGGTGCCGAGATGGCCCGTGGCGAGTTGGGTTTCGTAGTCGAGGAACTGCTTCCACAGCGGCTGGTCCAGCCCGAACTCATGGCGCAGCGCCGCCAGCCGCTCGGGTGCGATGCCGTGCTCCCCCACCCGTACTTCGATGGGGTCGCCCGGCACGGCATGGATCAGCAGGAAGCTCGCAAGGGTGACGCCGATAAACGTCGGCAGTATCAGCGTCACCCGACGCAGGAAAAAGCGCAGCAATTACTTCAGATCGACATTGGTGAATTCGAACGTGCCGAGCGGGCTCATCTTGAAGCCCGTCACGTTCGTGCGCATCGGCACGAACACCACCGAATGCGCGATCAGGAAGAACGGCGCCTCGCGGTGCATGATCACCTGCGCCTGTTCGTAAAGCTTCGCACGCTCGGACTGGTTGGTGATCTCGGACGCCTTTTGGATCAGCGCCTCGAATTCCTTGTTGCAGAACTTCGACGCCGAACCGCCACCGATCCGCGACGACGCGCAGCCCGCCAGCGGCACGAAGAAATTGTCCGGGTCCCCATTGTCGCCGGTCCATCCGAGCTGGGCCATGCCGTGCTCGCCGTTCTGCACGCGCTTGCGGTATTCACCCCACTCATAGGACACGATCTTGGTCTTGATGCCCACCTTGGCGAGGTCGGACTGCATCAGCTCGCCCACGCGGCGGGCATCGGGGTTGTAGGGGCGCTGCACCGGCATGGCCCACAGGTCGGTCTCGAAGCCATCGGGGAAACCGGCTTCCGCCAGCAGCTTCTTCGCCGCGGCCGGATCGTATTTGTAATCCTCGACCTTGGTGTTGTAGCTCCACAACGTAGGCGGGATCAGGTTCTTCGCGGGCGTGCCGGCGCCCTGATACACCGCGTCCAGGATCGCCTTCTTGTCGATCGCCATGTTGATGGCCTGACGCACGCGCACATCGGTGAACGGGGGCTTCAGGTTGTTCAGCGCGAGGTAGCCGATATTCAGGCCGGACTGCTGCAGCAGCACCAGGTTCTTGTCCGCCTTGATCGACGGCAGATCGGCCGGCAACGGGCCGAACGAGATCTGGCATTCATTGGCGCGCAGCTTGGCCAAGCGCACCGCCGGGTCCTTGTTGATGGAATACACCAGCGTGTCGACGCGTGCCTTGGTGCCGTAGAACGCCTCGAACCGCTTGAAACGGATATTGGCGTCGCGCACGTAGGTGACGAACTCGAACGGCCCGGTGCCGATCGGCTCCTGGTCGATCAGCTCGGGCTTGCCGAGCTTGGTGAGCGTGTCGGCGTATTCCTTGGACTGGATGGCCGCGAAATCCATCGCCAGATTGGCCAGGAACGGCGCCTGCGGCTTCTTCAGCACGAACTTCACGGTGTAGTCGTCGATTTTCGTGATGCTCTCCAAAAGCGAGGGCATCGACATATCGGCGAAGTAGTCATACCCGCCGCCGGACACCTTGTGATACGGATTTTCATCCTTCCACTGGCGCTCGAAGCTGAAGATCACGTCATCGGCGTTGAAACCGCGGGTGGGTTTGAAGTTCTTGTTCGAATGCCACTTGGCGTTCTTGCGCAAATTGAAGGTGAACGTCTTGCTGTCTTCGGACACCGTCCATTTCTCGGCAAGCCCGGCCTCGACCTCGGTGGTGCCTGGCTTGAAATCAACGAGGCGCCCATAGACCGGGCGGTTGGCGTTGAAGGTGGTGCCCGTGGTGTTGATCATCGGGTTGAAATTCTCGGGCGAACCTTCCGAGCAATAGACCAGCGTCTTTGCCTGGGCGGGAGCGGATGCGGCGAGCAGGCCGATGGCAGCGGCGGCCGCGAGCAGGGACCGTGTGCTCTTCATTTTGGGGAACTCCGTTGTTCGGGATGCAGACTGAACCTGATTTCAAACGGCTTGGGAAGATCAGGCCGACCTGCGGCGCATCAGCGCGTCCACGCTCCACGCGCCCGCACCCACGGCCACGAGCTGCAGGAAGCCACCGGCGATCGCGAGGTTCTTGGTGAAGTTGATCATCTGCGCGGCAACGCCGGGCTGATAGTGGAACAGCACGCCCGTCACGATGCACCAGCCGGCCAGAACGAGCGCCGCGAAGCGTGTCTGCACGCCCAGCAGGATCGCCAGCCCGCCGCCGAGTTCGACCACCACCGAGACCCAGTAAGCCAGCTCTGGGTAAGGCAGGCCGCCGGATGCGATGTAGCCCATCGTGGGGCCCGGGGCGCCGAGCTTGCCGTAGCCGCCCATGATGAAGATCACCGCGAGCAGGATGCGGCCAAGCAGCTGGGCGGCCGGAGACAGGAAGATCGGCATGCGCGAATCCAATGCTGAAAAAGGTGTTTGCTGCAAAGCAACATGACGCAACCGCACCAAGCTGCCAACCGCGGCCCCTCGCGCGCCCCTCGCGTGTCAGTCGGGCGTCAGTCGGGCATCATCAGTCGCGTTGCAAGGCCGCGACATAGCTGCGGTTCCAGGTGGGCGCGATCATCACCTCGTTGATCACCACATGCGCGGGCAGGCAGGCGATGTAGCGGATCAGGTCGCCGACCTCGGCGGACTGCACCATGCGCGCCCGGTCCTCGGCGCTGACCGGCACCGGCCGCTTGTCGAGAATGGGGGTTGCAACCTCCCCCGGCAGCACGACGGATGAGCGGATGTTGTGAATGCACTCGGACATGTTCAACGAATGGCTCATCGCCACCACGCCGTGTTTGGCCGCGGTGTAGGCCGGGCCGCCGAGCGCCGAGATGAAGCGCCCCGCCATGGAGGCCGTGTGGATGAGCACGCCGCCGCCCTGCGCGCGCATCGCCGGCAGCACGGCGGTGACGGCGTAGAAGGCACTGTTGAGGTTGCCCGCGATCACCGCGTCCACGCCCGATGGGGTCAGCGTGCCCCATTGCCGGTCGGGGATGTTCAGCCCGGCGTTGTTCACCAGGATATCGATGCAGCCGAATCGGGCGAGAATCGCCGCGGCGATGGCCTCCACCTCGACGGCCACGGTCATGTCGCCCGCCTGCACGTGGGCCGCCTGCACGTGGGCCGCCTCGCCGATCGATGCCGCCACGGCGTCGAGCTTGGCGCGGGTGCGGCCCGTCAGCACGACCGTGGCCCCTTCCTGCGCCAAGGCGATCGCCGCGGCTTCCCCGATGCCGCTTCCGGCGCCGGTGACCCAGGCCAGTTTCCCCGAAAGACGCATGATTTCCCCCCATGGCCGCTTGTGCGGGCGGCGATTGTGGGCACGAATATTGCTGCATCGCCAGCATCGCCCGATCTTGGAGCCACCATGACCGATACGCCCAAAACCGCCGCTGAGGTCGAATTCGACGTTTTCCTGGCCCGCGCGGGCATGGCGGTGCCGGCGGACCGGCGGGACACGGTGATCGCGGGATGGGCAGATTTTCGCGCACAACTCGATCTGTTGCACACCAGGCGGGATGCGGCCCACGAGCCTTCCAACATCTTTCGCGTGAAGGGCGTGGCACGATGAGCAAGGGCATCTCCATCGCCGAGGCCGGCCGCCGACTGCGCAGCGGCGCCACCACGTCGGTGGCCCTCACCGAGGCGGCTTTCGCTCGCATCGCAACCCACGACGACGCCCTCAATGCGTTTGTTCTGCTGACCCGGGACCGCGCGATCGCGGATGCCAGACGTGCCGATGCGGAATTGGCCAAGGGCCAGGACCGTGGCCCCATGCACGGCATTCCCCATGCGTTGAAGGACATCTACGCCACCGCGGGCATCCGCACGACGTGCCATTCTAAACTGCGTCTCGATGTGGTGCCCGAGCACGACTCGGTGGTGGCCGCAAAATTCGTCGATGGCGGGGCGGTGCTGCTAGGCAAGCTTGCCACCCATGAGTTCGCCATCGGCGGGCCGAGTTTCGATCTGCCCTTCCCGCCCGCCCGCAACCCGTGGAATCGAGACCACGTGCCCGGCGGCTCCAGCTCCGGCTCGGCCGCCGCCGTCGGCTCGGGCATGGTGCGCATGGCGATGGGGTCGGACACCGGTGGCTCCATCCGCGGCCCGGCGGGCTATTGCGGTCTGGTCGGGCTGAAACCCACCTATGGGCGGGTGAGCCGGCGCGGCGTTTTTCCGCTGTCGACCACGCTCGATCATTGCGGCCCGCTGTCGATCAGCGTGGAAGACAGCGCCATCGCCCTTCAGGTGATCGCGGGCTTCGATGCGCAAGATGCCGCCAGTGCCGATATGCCGGTGCCGGATTTCCGGGCCAGGCTTGAAGACGGCGTGGCCGGGCTGCGCATCGGCGTGCCGCGCGCGCATTTCGCGCAGGCGCTCTCCACCAGCCCCGAGGTCATCGCGACCATCGACGGAGTGGCCGCCCTGCTGCGCGCGGCAGGCGCCATCGTGGACGACGTGGCGCTGCCGGATTTCGACCTGTTCTCCGCCTGCGGCCGCGCCATCCTGGTATCAGAGGCGTTCGGCATCCATGAGAACGACCTGCGCGAGCGGCCCTCCGATTTCGGCGCCTTCACCTATCAGCGTTTCATCTACGGCTGCGCCATCACCGCCGCCGACCTGCTGGCCGCCCAACGGCTGCGGCGGGAGCTGACCGATGCCGTGGATGCGGTGCTCGACAGGTATGACGCGCTTCTGACGGCATCGACCCTCATCGCGGCGCCGCGCTTCGACGAACGGCTGGACCCGCGTGCCGTGGCGGGCGTGGTGCAGACGATCCAGTTCAACGTCACCGGCCATCCCGCCATTTCCGTTCCCACCGAGGTGACGCGCGCCGGCCTGCCGTTGGGCGTGCAGGTGGCCGGCCGCGCCTGGGACGAGGCCACGGTGCTGCGTATTGCCCGGACCATCGAGAAACTCTCGGGGTGGGAAGACGTCGCCCGGCCCGACACCGCGTGACCCGCCGCCGTTCGCCGGACGTTCACGGTTTATAAATTGATTTTCGTGATAATCGGGCCCGTGCAGGGCCTATCGGTGTATGCACGCCGTGCCGGGCAGATTGAATCTGGCAGATTGAATAAGGATGACCGATGGACGAGATGACGCACGCTAAGCAGCCCGTGGCGCCTTCGCCTTTGGCGCATGATCGTATCGGGTTCCATGCTGCGGGGCACGACGCACAAACCCTGCGTCGCGCCGTTCTGGCGCAGCTCACCTACGCCGTGGGCAAGGATCCGGTGGTCGCCACGCAGCGTGACTGGTTCGTGGCCACCGCGCTCGCGGTGCGCGAATGCATCGTCGATCGTTGGATCCCGTCCACCCGCGCCACCTACGCTGGCGGCAGCAAGCGGGTGTATTATCTGTCGCTGGAATTTTTGATCGGGCGCCTGCTGTTCGACAGCCTGAACAATCTTGGTCTGACCGAGGCGATGCGCGCGGCGCTGGCCGAACTCGGCGTCGATCTGAACCAGCTGCGCGACATCGAGCCGGATGCGGCGCTGGGCAATGGCGGGTTGGGGCGCCTGGCCGCCTGCTTCATGGAGAGCATGGCCACCTTGTCGCTGGCCACCTACGGCTACGGCATCCGCTACAATCACGGGCTGTTCCAGCAGAAGATCAAGGATGGCTGGCAGCAGGAATTTCCCGAAACCTGGCTGGCGTTCGGCAACCCGTGGGAATTCGCCCGGCCGGAGGTGAATTTTCCCGTGGGCTTCGGCGGCACCGTCACGCCCTTCGCCCCCGTGGCCGGCACGCTCGCCCATACCGATGAGCCAGACCCGCGCCATACCTGGGTGCCGTCTGAAATGGTCGATGCCGTGGCGTACGACACGCCCGTGGTGGGCTGGCGCGGCACGCATGTGAACACGCTTCGCCTGTGGTCCGCCCGCGCCGCAGACCCGCTGCGGCTGGACACGTTCAATCGCGGCGACCATGTGGGCGCGCTGGCCAGCCGGTCGCGCGCCAACGCCATCTCGCAGATCCTCTACCCCAGCGACGAGACGCCGGAGGGCCAGGAGCTGCGCTTGCGGCAGGAGTATTTCTTCTCGTCCGCCTCGTTGCAGGATCTTCTGTTCCGCCACATCCACCAGCACGGCGATATCCGAACGCTGGCCACGCACGCGGCGATCCAGCTGAACGACACCCATCCCTCCATTGCCATCGCCGAGCTGATGCGGCTGCTGGTGGATCTTCACGACATACCCTGGGCCGAGGCCTGGACGATCACCACCGCCACCTTCTCCTACACGAACCACACCTTGCTGCCCGAGGCGTTGGAGACCTGGCCCGTCAATCTGATGGAACGGCTGCTGCCGCGGCACATGCAGATCATCTACCTCATCAACGCCTACCATCTGAACCTGCTGCGCGCCCAAGGGCATGACGATGCGCGGCTGATGTCGTCGGTGTCGTTGATCGACGAGCAGAGCGGACGGCGGGTGCGCATGGGCAATCTGGCGTTCCTGGGCTCGCACAAGGTCAACGGCGTGTCGGCGCTGCACAGCGACCTCATCAAGCAAAGCGTGTTCCACGACTTCCACACGCTGTATCCCGACCGCATCACGAATGTCACCAACGGCATCACCTTTCGCCGCTGGCTGTTCGAGACCAATCCCGGGCTGACCAACTGCCTGGTGGATGTGATCGGGCCTGAGGTGATGGACGATGCGATGGCCCTGGAGCGGCTGGAGGCGCACGCCACGGACAGCTCGCTGCACGACCGCCTGGCGGTGATCCGGCGTGCCAACAAGGATGAACTCGGACGCGTCATTTTCGACCGGCTGCAGATCCGCGTGGATCCGGAGGCGCTGTTCGATGTCCACATCAAGCGCATCCACGAATACAAGCGCCAGCTTTTGAACATTTTGGAGACGATCGCGCTGTACGAGGCGATGAAGGCGCAGCCGCAGCGCAACTGGGTGCCGCGCGTGAAGATCTTCGCGGGCAAGGCGGCGGCCAGCTACTATCGCGCCAAGCAGATCATCAAACTCATCCACGACGTGGCACGGGTGGTGAACAACGATCCGATGCTGCGCGGCATGCTGAAAGTGGTGTTCCTGCCGAACTACAACGTGTCCCTGGCACAGCAGATCGTGCCCGCCACCGATCTGTCCGAGCAGATTTCCACGGCGGGCATGGAGGCGTCCGGCACCGGCAACATGAAGCTGGCGCTGAATGGCGCACTCACCATCGGCACCTTGGACGGCGCCAACGTGGAAATCCGAGACCGTGTCGGCGACAGCAACATCTTCATCTTCGGGCTGACGGCAGCCGAGGTGGAGCAGCATCGCGCCGGCGGGATCGATGCCACCGCGACCATCGCGGCCTCCACCGTTCTGCGTGACACGCTCGACGCCGTGCGCTCCGGGGTGTTCTCACCGGATGAGCCCGGCCGCTACCGCGATCTCGTCGATGCCATCACCTATCACGACCACTTCCTGGTGACGGCCGACTTCGATTCCTATGTTGCACGGCAGCACGATGTGGCGGAACTCTGGATCGATCGCCCGCGTTGGTGGAAAGCAAGCGTGACGAACACCGCCAAAGTGGGCTGGTTTTCGTCCGATCGCGCCATCACTGAATACAGTTCCAATATCTGGAACGCCACCCGGGTAGAATGACACTGAGCACACATCTGACAGCTTCCTCCTGGCAAGCAGACGCCACGGACATCGAGGCTCTTGTCCAGGGCAGGCACGCCGATCCGTTCGCGCTGCTGGGTCCGCATCGCGTGGCAGGTGGAACCGTCATTCGGGCGTTCGTGCCCGGGGCGGATGACGTGGCGGTGCGGGATGGGTCAGGCGGCAGCGTCAAATTATCGAGGCGCGACGGAGCGGGGTTTTTCGAGGGGTTGCTGGAAGATTTCGAGCCCTCGGCGGGATACGCTCTGGACGCAATGAACGCTGACGCTTCATGGACGGTGCAAGACCCGTATAGCTTCGGCGCGGTGCTTGGTGCGACCGACGACTACCTTCTGCATGAGGGCACGCATCGCGAATTGTACCGACGGCTTGGCGCGCATCTGCTCACGCATCAGGGCGTGGACGGTGTGCACTTCGCCGTATGGGCGCCCAGTGCGAAGCGCGTGTCGGTGGTCGGTGATTTCAACTTCTGGGACGGCCGCGCCCACCAGATGCGGATGCGTGTGGATAGCGGTGTCTGGGAGATCTTCGTCCCCGGCCTTGGCAGCGGTGGTCGCTATAAATACGAGATTTTAAGCCAGCACGGCGGATTGCTGCCGCTGAAGGCCGACCCGTTCGGCCGGGCCGCCGAGTATCGCCCTGGCACCTCCTCGGTCGTGGCCGGACCTTTGAAGCATGAATGGTCCGATGCCGGATATATGGCCCGCCGCGCCGCGCCGGATGCGAGACGCGCGCCGATGTCGATCTACGAGGTCCACCTGGGCTCGTGGCGCCGCAACGGTTCGGGCGGCTTTCTGTCGTATGACGAATTGGCCGACCTGCTGGTGCCGTATGCGGCCGATCTCGGTTTCACGCATCTGCAGTTCATGCCGTTGAATGAACATCCGCTTGACGCAAGCTGGGGCTATCAGCCGGTCGGGCTGTTCTCGCCCACGGCGCGTTTCGGCGATCAGGAGGGCTTTGCCCGGCTGGTCGATCGCGCCCATGCGGCCGGTCTCGGCGTGATGCTCGATTGGGTGCCCGCTCATTTTCCGGTCGACCCGCATGGCCTCGCCTATTTCGACGGCACCGCGCTCTACGAGCACGCCGATCCACGCCAGGGGTTTCACCCTGACTGGAATACCGCGATCTACAATTTCGGCCGCCGCGAGGTCAGCAACACGCTGATCGCATCGGCGCTCTATTGGCTCGACGTGTTTCATATCGACGCCTTGCGGGTCGATGCCGTGGCCTCGATGCTCTACCTCGACTACTCGCGCAAACAGGGCGAATGGATCCCGAATGTCCAGGGTGGCAACACCAATCTCGAGGCGGTCGATTTCCTGCGGCACGTGAACACGCTGGCCTACGGTGCGAACCCGGGCATGCAGATGATCGCCGAGGAATCGACGTCCTGGCCGGGTGTCTCGGCCCCGGTCGATGCGGGCGGGCTCGGCTTCGGGTTCAAATGGAACATGGGGTGGATGAACGACACCCTCGTCTACATGGCGAAGGACCCTGTTTACCGCAAATACGAGCACGGTGCCCTCACGTTCAGCCTGATCTACGCCTTCACCGAGAACTTCATCCTGCCGCTCTCGCACGACGA
>JANYFG010000095.1 GCA_025362815.1 Rhodospirillales bacterium | reverse complement strand
CCCTGGTGGATTCTGCGCAGCCGCGTGCCGGGCACACGGCTGCGGGATTACCTCGCTCTGCTGCGCCTGCGGTTTGCCAAACCCGGCACCTCCGTCGAAGCCTGCCTGGGCGGCACCGCGCTGTATCGGCGGCTTCTGGAGCCGCTCGCAGTGTCCGGCCTCAACACACAGGCTGGCGAGGCGCTGGCGTCGTTGATGTGGGCGGTTGTGGAAGGCTCGCTGCTGCGCGGTGGGGCGGCGTGCGTGCCGCTGGTGCCCAAAATCGGCCTGTCCGAAAGTTTTATCGACCCCGCCATCGCCTGGCTGGCAGCGCGCGGCGGCACCTTGCGCACCGCCAGCCGTGTTTCATCGCTGACCATCCGGGATCACCGTGTTGTCGCATTGCAGCTTCCCGGAGCCGAGGTTTTGCTGGCGCCCGGCGATGGCGTGGTAATGGCCACGCCGCCCTGGGTGGCAGCCGAGCTTACCCCCGGTCTGTCGGTGCCGGACCGGTTCGAGTCGATCGTGAATATCCATTTCCGCTTCGACGCCGAACCCGGACGTGCCGGTTTCATTGGATTGGTGGGCGGAACGGCAGAATGGATTTTTATCAAGCCTGGCATTGTTTCGGTCACCATTTCGGCCGCCAACCGGCTCCTAGCGAAGCCGCCTGAGGATATCGCCGCCTTGGTTTGGCAAGATATTGAAAAGACACTCGATATTGTGGCACCCATGCCCGCGATGCGGGTGGTGAAGGAAAAACGCGCCACCTTCGCGGCCACCGCGGCCAACGAGGCAAAACGGCCGAACGCCATAATTGGCTTGTCACACTTCGCAGTTGCGGGAGACTTTACGGCAACCGGCTTGCCCGCCACCATCGAAGGTGCCATCAGGTCCGGCCAAACTGCGGCGAAGGCATTGTGTGCCTTCGCTGCCTAGTGGACCAGATATGAACGCCCTCGCCCCGCCGTTGCCTCTCGAAACCGCCATACGCCGCGCGTCCGGCGCGCTCACCCAGCGGCAGAATGCGGATGGCCACTGGGTCTTCGAGCTTGAGGCCGACGCGTCCATTCCTGCCGAATTCGTGCTGTTGCAGCATTTTCTGGATCGGCCAGACCCGGCGCTGGAAGCCAAGATCGCGGTGTATCTGCGCCGGATCCAATGCAAAACCGGCGGTTGGCCGCTGTTCCACGATGGCGCGTTTGACCTGTCGGCATCGGTCAAAGCCTATTTCGCGCTGAAGATGATAGGCGACGATCCTGACGCGCCGCATATGGCCAGCGCCCGCGCGGCCATTTTGGCGGCCGGCGGCGCTGAGCGCACCAACGTGTTCACCCGCATCCAGCTGGCGCTGTTTGGCGAAATCCCGTGGCGCGGCGTGCCTGTGATGCCGGTGGAGATCATGCTGCTGCCGCGCTGGTTTCCGTTCCATCTCGACAAAGTGAGCTACTGGTCACGCACCGTCACCACGCCGCTGCTGGTGCTGATGTCGCTGAAACCGCGCGCCCGCAATCCGCGCGACGTTCATATTCCAGAGCTGTTTCGAACCGACCCCGCCGAGATCAAGGACTGGATACGCGGCCCGTTCCGCTCGGTCTGGGGGCACGCGTTCAAGACCGTCGACCGCGTGTTGTTCGAAACCGAGAAATGGTTTCCCAAGGCCCTGCGCCAGCGCGCCGTGGGCCAGGCGGTGGATTTCATCATCGAGCGGTTGAATGGCGAGGACGGCCTGGGCGCCATCTATCCCGCCATAGCCAACAGCGTGATGATGTTCGACATTCTCGGCTACGCGCGCGATCACCCCCACGCCGCCACCGCCTGGGCGTCGCTGCACAAGCTTCTGGTCATCGGCCAGGACAGCGCCTACTGCCAGCCCTGCCTGTCGCCGGTGTGGGACACTTCGCTGGCCGGCCACGCGATCGCCGAAGCCGAGGGTGATGCCGCTGCCGGTGTCACAGCCGCCAATGCCTGGCTCCGCTCGAAGCAGATCAACGATGTGGTGGGCGACTGGGCCCGGCAACGCCCTGGCCTGGCGCCGGGCGGCTGGGCGTTTCAATACGAAAACCCGCATTACCCCGATGTGGATGACACCGCCGTGGTGGGCATGTTGCTGCACCGCGAGGACCCTGTGGCGCATGCCGACGGCATTTCCCGTGCAGAGACCTGGATTTTGGGCATGCAAAGCCGCGATGGCGGGTGGGGTGCGTTCGACGCCGAGAACAACAAGCACTACCTCAATCACATTCCCTTCGCCGATCATGGGGCGTTGCTGGACCCGTCCACCTCCGATGTGACCGCGCGCTGCGTGTCGTTCTTGGCGCAGCTCGGCCATCGCGCGGACGCCCCGGAAATGGCGCGCGCCATCGCGTGGCTGCGTGCCGAGCAGTTGGACGACGGCGCCTGGTTTGGCCGCTGGGGCACCAATTACATCTATGGCACGTGGTCGGTTCTGTGTGCGCTGAACGCAGCCGGTATCGCGCATAACGACCCCGCCATTGTGCGCGGCGCCGGTTTCCTTCTGGAAACGCAGCGCGACGACGGCGGTTGGGGCGAGGACAACGAGAGCTATAAGGAGGCCGCGCGCGGGTTGTATCATCGGTCCAACCCGTCGCAGACCGCCTGGGCGCTGCTGGGCCTGATGGCCGCGGGCCACGCCCACCATCCCGCCGTTGCGCGCGGCGTGGCGTATCTTCAGGCAACCCAAAAAGATGACGGCGAGTGGGACGAGGCGCCTTACACGGCGGTGGGTTTCCCGCGCGTCTTCTACCTGCGCTATCACGGCTACAAGCTATTCTTCCCGTTGCTGGCGATGGCCCGATACCGCAATCTGCGGCAGACCAACACTCCCCGCGTGGCATGGGGATTTTGAAACCCGATCCGGCATGATCGCCGTCATCACCGGCCTCGCCGCCGAAGCGCGCATCGCTGAAAAGCTCGGTGTTCCCATACTTGCCGGCGGTGGCACGCCCTGGGGCGCTGAGCTCGCGGCTGAAAAACTGGTGGCTGCGGGTGCCACCGCGTTGATCAGCTTCGGGCTCGCCGGGGGGCTCGACCCTGATTTCCGCCCTGGCCTGATCGTTGTGCCGTTGGCGGTGGTGGAAGCCGGTCGCATTCGCCCCACCAATGCGAAACTGGCGCATGCGTTGGGCGGCTGGTCCGGCGGGATGCTGGCGGCCGAGGCGGAAATCGTGACGGCGGCCGGCGACAAGTATGCGCTTGGCCGGGCTACACTGTGCGGGTCCGTCGATCTCGAATCAGGCGCCATCGCCCGGGTGGCAGAGCGCCACGGCATGCCGTTCGCGGTGCTTCGGGCGATCTGCGACCCGTGTGAGCGTGATCTTCCGCCGGTGGCCTCGGCGGCACTTGATGCAAAAGGGGCCATCGCGATACGCCGCGTGGCCCTTTCCATTCTACGTCATCCCGGCCAGATCCCCGGCCTCATCGCGTTGGGACGCGACGCGGCCAGGGCGCGGGCCGCGTTAGTCCGCCGCGTCTTCGAGCTCGGCCACCTTGGGGGCGTGCTTTAGCTTCGTCATCGCGTTCTGCACATGCGCGCTGAACACATATTCGGCCGGGCGCTGGTTGGCGAGCGACAGGTCCGGCGCCATCTTGCCCGACGTTTTGATGCCGGTTAG
Source organism: Rhodospirillales bacterium (assembly GCA_025362815.1). Lineage (GTDB taxonomy): Bacteria > Pseudomonadota > Alphaproteobacteria > Acetobacterales > Acetobacteraceae > CAIQQQ01. The sequence goes on along the minus strand of JANYFG010000095.1, from coordinate 28,894 downwards.
CCCCAGGGACAGCATCTTCCACGGCTTGGTGACGGCCTCGGTCACGGCAGTCGCCTCATAGCCGCAATGGACCATGCAGTCGGCACATTTCTCGTATTTGCCGGTGCCGTATTTGTCCCACTCGGTGGTGTCCATCAGCTCCTTGAAGGTTTTAACGTAGCCTTCGCCGAGCAGGTAGCAGGGCTTTTGCCAGCCGAAATAGTTACGCGTGGGGTTGCCCCAGGGCGTGCACTCGTAGGTTTGGTTGCCGGCCAGGAAGTCCAGGAACAGGCTGGACTGATTGAATTCCCACTTCTTCGCACCCGGCTTCTTGCGCGAGAAGATGCTGCGAAACAGCTCTTTGGTGGCGTTGCGGTTGAGAAAATGCTGCTGGTCCGGCGCGCGCTCATACGCGTAGCCGGGCGAGACCGAAATGCCGTCCACACCCATGTCCATCACGTCGTCGAAGAAGCGCGCCTGGCGCTCGGGGTCGGCATTGTTGAACAACGTGGCGTTGATGATGGTGCGAAATCCGGCCTTTTTCGCTTTGGCAATGGCGGACACGCAGCGGTCATACACGCCGTCCTGGCAGACCGAGCGGTCGTGGTCGCCCTTGTCGCCGTCGAGATGGACCGACCAGGAGAAGAACTTGTTCGGCTTGAACTGGTCCATCTTCTTTTCGAGCAGCAGGGCATTTGTGCACACGATCACGAATTTCTTGCGGTCGATGATGCCCTGCACCACTTCCGCGATTTCCTTGTGCAGCAATGGCTCGCCGCCGGCGATCACCACCACCGGCGCGCCGCATTCGTCGACAGCCTCAAGGCATTCCGCCACCGACAGGCGCTGGTTCAGAATCTCGGCGGGATAGTCGATCTTGCCGCATCCGGCGCAGGCCAGGTTGCAGCGAAACAACGGCTCCAGCATCAGCACCAGCGGGTAGCGCTTGCGGCCGATGAGATGCTGCTTGACCACATAGGCGCCGACGCGAAGCGCCTGATGAATGGGAACGGCCATCGGTATATCCTTGCTGCGTCGCGGCATGCGAACGTGACGTCGTGTTCGCGTATTGGCATCGCGGTGCTGCCGTGTCAAACAGCGAATATGAGCCAGACCGTCACACGCCGATCGCCCGTGCAGGAGCGCAGCCAGGAAACAGTGGCGCGCGCTCTGGCTGCGGCCACCGCATTGCTCGGCCGCGGCGTGAGCATCGAGGCGCTGACGACGGCGCAGATTGCCGTGGAGGCCGGCATGTCGGTGGGCGGTCTGTATCGGTTTTTCCCGGACAAGCAGGCGATCGTGGACGCCATCGCCGTCCGCCACATGGCGCTATTTCAAGAGCGTCTGGGTGCCGTCATCATGGCGGACTTCCCCCAAACGCCCGCGATATTCCTGTCTTTGGTGGTCGATGCCTTCGTGGGCTACCTCGACGAAAACCCGGATTTCCGGACCGTGGCGTTCGGCGCGCCGCACGGCCTGGGCGGCGGTGGACGCTCCATCAGCCGCCCCACGCGGGATGATTTTGCCGGCCACCAGGTGTCGGACATGGTGATGGAATTCATTTCCGGCGCGTTCGACATCGAACCTTCCCCAAGCCTCGCCTTCCGCCTGCGCATGGCCACCGAAATCGGTGACCGTCTGCTGGGGTATGCGCTGGAACAGCCCGATCAGGCCTCCCGCACCGCCGTGCTCGAGGAGGCCAAGTCCCTTCTGGGTGGCTATCTCTTTCCGCCCGCTTGACGTCGTCCCGCGAAGCACCGTAGGACCGGGATGGCTCGTATTCTGCCGGTTTGAACGGCCAGACCGGGTCGCACCAGTCCCTTGCGGGCACGCCGCGCGCCACCGGAAGAGGAACCGCATCCGTGATCGCCAGAACATCGGCATGGATGACACGCCGGTTTGGCGGTGAGAGCGAAGGCGGCATTCGCTTTGCCCTTCATCCCGCAGCGTGGCTTGGCCTTATCGTTGTGTTTTACGCCGCGGCCATGCTTCTGTTTCAGCCGGAGTGGTGGCTGCGCGGCGCCATGTTTGCCGAGATGGCCACCACGTATTATCCGTCCGCACAAAGCCCGGACTGGCGTGTGGTCCTCTTCGCCACCGATGCCGGGTATATCCCGCTGCCGCAGCGACTGATCGCACTGGCCACAAACCTGGCGGCGGTGCGGGCCGATATCGTGCCAGACGTGTACTCTGCGTGCGCATTGATCGCCGCACCCTTGTTGGTAGGCGTGTTCGCGTTGCCGCGGTTTCGCCCGCTGGTCGGCTGCGACCTCACACGTCTTCTGGTGGCGTTTGTGGTGCTGGGCGCGGCCGAGGTCAGCATGCGCGGCTTCATCAATTTCACCTATTTCGCCGTGTTTTTTGGCGCGGTGCTGGGCGCGCTCGCGCTTCATCCAAGGGGGGCGCCGGCGCCGCGTTGGGTGTGGATCCTGCCGGTGCTGATGCTGTCCAAACCCTACACGCTGACCCTGATGCCGCTGTTCGCGATTGGCGTGGTGGTAGCGCGCGGGCGGTGGCGCGCGGTGCTCGCTGTCAGCATACTGGCCTTCATCGTCCAGGCCGTGCAGGTGGTCGTCAGCGCCTCGGCCGGGGTTATGGGCGTGATGCGCCCTGCGCCGGTGCCGTTGTCGATCAAGCTGCAATCGCTGGGCCTGTATCTCGCCGGCAATATCGGCAGCTTTCTGGCGGGGCCATTGGTATGGAAGCCATTCCTTTTGAATCTGATGATCGGCATCGGCATCGTGGTGCTGGGTGTGATCGGTTTTGTTCTGCTGCGCGCCCGGCATGGCGCGGCGCTCCTCCTGTTGGCAGGTCTTGCCGTCTATGCCGGAACAACGGCCATCAACGTCTTCGCGTTAACGGTGAATTGGGGGCTGGACCCCATCAATCTGCGTGGGCCCATCCTGTATCGGCATAATTTCACCTCGTTCTGCGGATTTGTGCTGGTTGTGGCAGCCTTGTCGCAAATCCTGGCAGACCGGATACGCCGCCTGCGTGGCGGTGGTATGACGCGCCAGTTCGCGGTAGCGACTTTGTTTGTGCTGTGGTGGGCCACAAGCGGATGGGCCGGTTCGACCTTCAACTTTACCGAAACGCCGGGCTTTCCCACGGTGGGGTCCAGCTACTGGAAGCAGAGCGCGCTGTTCATCGATCAGCCGGCCCAACCGGTTTGCGTGCCGCTCGATCCGTTCCCGTGGATCTATGGCCGCGACTGCCGAAGCCTTGCCGCCGTGCCGGGCTGGACCGGGATTGCCGTGTTCGGCACCGAAGGCAACGCGGCGATGCAGGTTCCGGTGCCGCCGGAGGTGGCAGGCGCCGAGCTGCGAGCGTTTGCGGTGCTCCTCAGCCCAATCGTGCCGGGGCTGGCACAGTATCGGCTGCAGGCGCGTGTCACCTACGGCACCGGCGGCACGGCGCGCTTCGTGGCCAACGGCCAGCTGCGCGCGGGCGTGTCGCTGGCGTATTTCATCGGCAGTTTCCCGGTTAAGAACGTGAAATCCATCGAGCTGGTCAGCGACATTCCGCTGGGCGTGTTAACGAACAACGCCGGCGGCGTGGCGCACCCTGTCACGTTGTGGATGGGGCAATGAACGAGCTGGCAGAGCTTGCCGCGTTCGCCGCCACGATTGGTGGCGACATCACGCAAGTGCAGGGGCCAGGCGGCAATGTATCGTTGAAGCAGGACGGAACGCTGTTCGTGAAAGCCTCCGGCACCTGGCTGGCAGCGGCGCAGGATTCGGTAATCTTCGTGGCCCTGGGGCTGGAGGCGCTGCACACCGCCATGGCCCAGAATGCCGATGCCGCCACTGTGCCCTGCATCGCGGCGCCTGGAACGCGGGTGGGATTACGACCTTCCATCGAGACGGTGCTGCACGCGTTCTTTCCGCATCGCGTGGTGGTGCACACGCATTCCGTGTCCACGATCGCGCGTGCGGTATGCTCCGATGCCGCCACGCGGCTGGCGCCGCTTCTGGCGGGGCTGCGGTGGTGCCTGGTGCCGTATGCGCGGCCCGGCGCGCCCCTGCTGGACGCCGTGCGCGCGGCGGTGGGCGATGCGCGGCTGGATGTGCTGATCCTGGCCAATCACGGCCTCGTTGTCGGTGCCGAATCGGTGGCGGACGCGGCGTGCCTGCTGGCCGATATCGAGCGGCGGCTGCATGTGGCCGCACGGGCGGCGGTTCTGCCCGATCTGGAAAATCTGTCGTTACTGTCAGCAAAATTCGGGCGACGCCTACCGGTGGACCCGATCTGCCACGCCATCGCTACCGATCCGCCCGCGCTGGCACGCGCGATGGGTGGCGCGCTCTATCCGGATCATGTGGTGTTCCTCGGCCCCGGGGCGCCCCCGCTCGATTGGACGGCGGCTGATGACGCACCGATGGTGCCTGTGCCGGGGCATGGGGTGTTGCTCCGCGGTGATCTCGGGGCGGCCGGCGAGGAGATGGTCCGGTGTCTCGCCCATGTTCTGCTACGCCTGTCGCCGGATGATAACGTGCGCGTGCTCTCGCAGCATGACGAAATGGCGCTGATGGGCTGGGATGCCGAGGAATACCGCCGTCGCTTCGACCACCGCCCCGCATCGCTTGCCGGCTAAGACAGCAAAGATGCAGATCCTCATTCCAATGTCCGGCTTCGGTGAGCGCTTTCGCAAAGCTGGCTACACCGTGCCAAAACCGTTGATCGAGGTGGATGGCAAGCCGATCATCGCGCATGTTCTGGACCTGTTTCCCGGCGAGATGGACGTGACGTTCATCTGCAACGAAGACCATCTCGCCGAACCTTCGTTTCGCATGCGCGAGATCCTCGAAGCCCTGTGCCCAACCGGGCGGATCGTATCGATCGCGGCGCATCGCCTTGGCCCGGTGCACGCCGTTCTGCAGGCCGCCGATCTGCTCGACCCGTGCCGGCCGGTGGTGGTGAACTACTGCGATTTCACCTGCTACTGGGACTGGGCGGATTTCAAATCCTTCCTGATAGAGACTTCATGTGCCGGGTGCATCCCGGCTTATCGCGGCTTTCACCCTCATTCTCTGGGCTCAACCTATTACGCGTATCTGCAGCAACGGGACGGCTGGGTGTCTGGGATTCAGGAAAAGACCCCCTACACCGACACGCCGATGGACGAATTCGCTTCCAGCGGCACCTATCACTTCGCCACCGCCGCCCTGATGCGCGAGGCGTTCGACGCGATGGTGGAACAGGATCTGCGGGTGGGCGGCGAGTTCTATGTCAGCCTCGCCTATCGCCCCTTGCTCGACCGCGGTCTTCCTGTCGCAGTCTATGAGATTGAGCATTTCATGCAGTGGGGCACGCCGCAGGACCTGCAGGCATACCAGCGCTGGTCTGACGCATTTCGGTTGCTGGCCGACCCCTCGCGCTCGCGTAAGGCAAAGCAGCACGGCCTGGTGCTGGTGCCGATGGCGGGCCTCGGCAGTCGATTCAGCCGAGAAGGTTACGCGGTTCCGAAGCCGCTGATCGCGGTCTCCGGTCGGCCCATGGTGGTGCAGGCCACACTGGATCTGCCGGAAGCACCCGCACGAAGGCTGGTTCTTCGACGCGACATGCCGGGGCTGGACCAGGTTCTGCCGGTGATTGCGGCCAACATTCCAGGCCAAGACTGCATCGTTCTTGACGCCGTCACCGATGGCCAGGCGCGCACCTGCCTGATGGGTCTCGCGGCGGCGCCTTACGACCCGGCTTGCATGTTGACCATCGGTGCCTGTGACAACGGCATGTTGTTCGATGCGGGGGCATGGGATGACTTGATGGCATCGACGGCGTGGGACGTGATCGTGTGGGGCGCGCGTGGCCACGCTGAGGCGGCGCGGCTGCCGCAGATGTTCGGCTGGATTGCGATAGACGATGGGTTGATCAGCGCGATTTCGGTCAAGACCCCGCTGGGTGACCCAAAGCAAGACCCGATCGTGGTGGGCGCCTTCACCTTCCGCCACGCCCGCGATTTCGTGGCCGCTGCCGAGCGCATGATTGCCCGCGACGCCACCGTCAACGGCGAGTTCTATGTCGACACCTGCATCAACGACGCTCTAGCCCTTGGCCTGCGCTGCGTGATGTTCGAAATCGAACACTACCTCGGCTGGGGCACACCGAATGATCTGCGCTGCTTTGACTATTGGCAATCCTGCTTTCACAAATGGTCATCGCACCCGTATCGGCTGGATCGCGACAGCCGCGTGCCCGAGGAAGCGGTGGCCGAACGCGCCGCTTGTGCCGAGAGTTACCGCCCCGCGCGTCCTGCGCCATGGCGGCTGGCATGAGCCGTCAGCTTCTGCGGTTTCTTGCTGCGGGGATCACAGCGGTTGCAATCGACTTTGCATCGTATTGGCTGCTGATGGCCGCGGGGATGGCCGTGGCGCCAGCCAAGGCGCTGGGGTTTCTGACAGGCGCCGCGTTCGCCTATATCGCCAATCGCGATTGGACATTCCGGGCACAAGGCAGCGCCGCGGTGCTGTTGCGTTTCACGCTGCTTTATCTGTTCAGTCTCGGCGGCAACGTGGCCGTGAATGAAGTGGCGCTGGCAATACTGCCGATCGGGGAAAATGCCCGTGTTGCAGCATTTTTTCTGGCAACGTTGGTGTCTGCCACGATCAACTTTCTAGGCATGAAGTTTTTGGTGTTTCGCGCCCCTGCCGAAAGCGCGGTGCCATGATCCGCCTGTCGCTGATCATCCCCTGCTACAACGAGGCGCGCAACCTGCCCCTTGTCGTCGCGCGGTGTCGGGAGGCTTTCACGCGCGACGACGTGGAGGTGGTGCTCGTCGACAACGGGTCGACCGACGATTCTCCCGCGGTGCTGGCCTCGCTCCTGCGCGATGGCGAGAGCGTGCGATCCATTCGTGTGGCCCACAACGAGGGCTATGGCCATGGCATCCTGATGGGCCTGCGTGCCGCGCGTGGCGACATTCTCGGCTGGACACATGCCGATATGCAGACCGATCCGGTCGATGCGCTGGTGGGGCTGGCCTTGTTCGACGCGTCGCCGATGCCGGAGCGTCTGTTCGTCAAAGGCGCAAGGAGGGGCCGCCCGGCGACCGACGTCGTATTTACCATTGGAATGTCGGTCTTCGAGACATTGCTGATGCGGCATCGATTTTGGGATGTGAACGCCCAGCCGACGATGTTCTCCCGGTCGTTTTTTACAACGTGGCAAGGGGCGCCGAAGGATTTTGCGCTTGATCTGTATGCCTATTACACCGCCCGGGCGCAGGGATTGCGGATCGCCCGTTTCCCGGTGCAATTCCCGCAGCGCGCACATGGTGTTTCACACTGGAACGCCACGTTGCGCGGCAAGATAAAGTTCATCCGGCGCACGATCGCGTTCAGCCTGCATCTGCGCCGCAGCCTTGGGGCCGCATCGAAGAAGGACGCGCCATGATTCTGGTCTCGCATCGCCGCAACACCATGGCACAACTACGTGAAACGCCGCCCGAACTGGGCATCGAGGTGGATATCCGCAGCCGGGGCAAGCAGCTCATCATCCATCACGACCCGTTCGCCGATGGTGTGGACTTCGAGGAGTGGATCAAGGATTATCGCCATCGACTGCTGATCCTGAACACCAAGGAGGAGGGTCTGGAGCAGCGGTTGCTCGCCATCATGGCGGAGCATGGCGTCACGGATTTTTTCTTCCTCGATCAATCCTTCCCGTTTCTCATCAAGACGGCCCGCATGGGCGAGAATCGCTGCGCGGTGCGGCTTTCCGAGTTCGAGACGATCGAGACGGTGATGGCGCTCGCGGGGCTGGTGCGGTGGGTGTGGGTGGATTGTTTCACGCGCTTTCCGCTCATCGGCACGCAGGCGTCCCGGCTGAAGGCGGCGGGGTTTTCGCTGTGCCTCGTCTCCCCGGAACTGCAGGGCCGTACGGAACCATTCCACGTGGCGGACATGCGTGGGTTGCTGGACCGTGAAGGCATCGTGCCAGAAGCCGTCTGCACGAAAACACCGGCGCTGTGGCGCTAATCCCGCACGCCATTTCGCGTGATCCCTGGTTCCGGCTGGGGCTGTTGGTGCGTGTGGCGTGTGTGGTGTTGCTGGTGCCGCTGATACAGCAGCAGTGGTTTGTGCTTTTCTTGACCCGGACGTTGGAGCATCCGTCACTGGACCCCTGGGGCGGCTTTCTCCGTCTGGGCGGCGACCCGCAGGCGTTTCCCTACGGGCCGGTGATGTATCTGGCCCATGCGCCCTTCGTGGCGGTGGGGATGCTGCTCGACAGCCTCGCGCGATCCGGCCACGCATTGGCGCAGGTGGGCTTTGGCGTCAGTCTGCTGTCGGCCGATCTTGCTTTGCTGGTCACGCTCGAACGCATCACACTGGGGCGTCATACCCGCCAGGTGATCCTGTTCTACTGGTGGTCGCCGATTGCGATCTTCATCACCTACTGGCACGGCCAGACCGATGTGGTGCCCACCTTCCTCGTGGCGCTGTCATTGCTGATGCTGCAGCGGCGGCGGCTGGTCTGGAGCGGCGGCACGCTGGGGTTGGGGATCGCCGCCAAGTTGAGCTGCGTCATCGGCCTGCCGTTCATCCTGGTGTTCCTGTGGGTCAATCGCCGCTACCGGCCCTGGGTGGCGCGCTTCATGGCTGCGTTGCTGATCACGGTGGTGCTGGCGCAGGGGCCCTGGCTGTTGCTGGCGGGACCGCAGGCGATGGTGCTGGGCAGCCCCGAAATGGGCAAGATCTACGATGTGGCCGTGAGCCTTGCCGACGGCACGCGCATTTTCATTATGCCTCTGACCTATCTGCTGCTGATCTACGCCGCCTGGCGCATCGGGCGGATGAACATGGAGCTGCTGTTCGGCTTCCTCGGCGTGTCCTTCATGGCGATCCTGTTGCTGACGCCGGCGTCGTTCGGGTGGTATTTCTGGGTGCTGCCGTTCCTGGTGATCTACCAGCTGCGTGCCACCCGCGGTGGCGCTGCCATCGGCGTTCTGTTTGCAATTTGCTTTGTGTTGGTGAAAGGCCCTGTGGCCACTGGGGCCCGTCTTACGGTGGCCGGAGGCGATTTCGGCACGCCCTTTGTCACGCTGCATCCGGGCATTCTACCTGCCCAGATTCTGTCGTTGGGGATCACGACGCTCACCGCTTTGGGTCTTGTGCTGGCCAGCGCGATTTTGAATCGTGCGTTGGCCTATAACGATTTCTACCATCTGTCCCGCCGCCCCCTGCTGATCGGCATCGCTGGCGACAGCGGCACCGGCAAGGATACGCTGAGTGCGGCGCTGGCGGGTTTGCTGGGCGAAAACGCGGTCGCCAGCGTGTCTGGCGACGACTACCATCTGTTCGAGCGGCGGGGGCCGTTGTGGCAAAGCCTGACGCATCTCGATCCGCGCGCCAACGATCTGCGTGGCTTCTCCCGCGATGTGTTGCAGCTGCTGGCCGGGCAGGCGGTGCGGGCGCGGCATTACGATCACGCAACAGGTCTGTTCACGCATCGCCGACTGATCGGTGCCAACGATGTGGTGCTGGCGAGCGGGCTGCACGCGCTGCAACCGCCGTCGCTGCGGCGGCGCATGGACGTGGCGATCTTCCTCGACATGGACGAGGATCTGCGTCGGCATTTTAAGATCGAGCGGGACGTCAATCTGCGAGGCCACGCGCTGGACCAGGTGCTGGCCTCGCTTGAACGGCGGCAAGCGGATTTTCTGCGTCATGTGGCGCCGCAAGCCGCAACGGCGGATCTGGCGTTTTCGCTGCAGCCGGCCACGCCGGATTTTGCGACACGCCCGAGCCCGTGGCGCCTGCGCGTGCGGATGCGCGATCCCATCGAATACGGCGAGCTGGCGCGCGTGCTGATCGGGCTGGCCACGTTGAAGGTGGATCAGGACCTAGCTTCCACAGACGGCCTGACGGAGCTTTGGGTGGAGGGCGATATCGCCGCCGAGGATGTGGCCTTCGCGGCAGCCACGCTGGTGCCGCATTTGGAGGAGTTGCTGCCGATAGCACCGGGGTGGCAAGGTGGCATGTCTGGGATCATGCAGCTGTGCGTGCTGATGCGGATTGCCGAAAAAATGCAGCAACGGGGCTGAGTATGACGCTTCGGATGATCAATCCCCAGGCTTTCGTCGAACGCCCGAAGGCGGTTCTGTTCGATCTTGATGATACGCTCTATGATTTTGCGACGGCACAGCCCAAGGCGATGGAGGCGGCGCGCGCCAAGATGGCGCTTTCGCTGAATGTGGCGGGACCGTCGTTCGACGCGGCGTTTGCCCAGGCGCGCCTCGACGTGAAGGCGCGGCTCGGCAACACGGCGTCCTCGCATAGCCGGCTGCTGTATTTTCAACGCACCATCGAGATATTGGGGTTTCGCACCCAGGTGTTGTTGGCACTCGACCTGGAACAGACATTCTGGCGCAGCATGCTGTCCAGCGCGCAGCTTTTCGAAGGTGCGGAGGATCTGCTGATCGAATTGCGCGCGGCCGGAATTCGCCTGGCGGTGGTGACGGATCTGACCGCGCAGATCCAATTCCGTAAATTGATCCATTTCGGGATCGAACGGTATTTCGACGTGGTGGTGACATCGGAGGAAGCCGGTGTGGAGAAGAGCGGCCTGGTGCCGTTCTGTATGGCGCTTGAGAAGCTGGAGCTGGAATCTGATGCCAGGGTTTGGATGATCGGCGATTCATCGTCTGATATCGTGCAGGGCAGGCAGGCCCTCAATTGCTGTGCCATTCAGCGGTGCGATGCCCTCTCGCGCGCCAGAATTTATGCGGAGTCGGACGCCGCGTTCGATTCCTACCCGGATCTTCGGGCGGCCATAGCCAAGGACCTGTCATGATCATTGTTGAAAAACTGACGCCTGCCGATCGCCCGGCGTGGGAAGGCCTGTTTCGCGCGTATATGACGTTCTACGAGCGGAGCCTGCCGGATGCGATGTACGATCGGGCGTGGAGCGGGTTTCAGGACGATACGCGCATGCATGCCTTTGGGGCGAAGATCGATGGGGTGCTGCTGGGCATTACGCATTTTCTTATTCACGCCAACACGTCGGCGCCCGACGTGTGCTACCTGCAAGACCTGTTCACCCATACCGATGCGCGGGGAAAGGGCGTGGGCGCCGCATTGATCGCGGCGGTGGGGGAGTGGGCGCGGGCACGGGATTGCTGCCGGGTCTATTGGATGACGCACGAAACCAACACCGCCGCGCGCCGGCTTTACGACAAGGTGGCGGAGAATCGTGGCTTTATTCGTTATCAGGTCGAGCTGGGCTGAATACCGCGAACGCCATTTGCAAATTGGGCTCACAGCGTGTGCCGGGTGCGAGCGCCGCGAGGTTGTCCAATTGTCCCACAACGATGTCGACATCGCGGATCGCCCGCTGTTCGTGCGCCAGCAGTTGCGCGGCCTGATCGAGCAGTTCGGGCCTCTGTTCCTTTTGCGCCTGCACGGCCGTTTCGCTGTGTCGCAGCCCCTGCGGGAGCAGCAGAATGAGCAGCGCCTGCGGCTGGTAATGGCGCAGCAAGCCGGTGTAGCGAACAGCGAGCGATGATGTGCACAACACGATCGCATCGAAAACGCCCGTCTGGCGCGCGAGGGTTTCCTCCACTGAGGCCACCCATGGCGCTTCGTGAATGATGGCGGGCAGATCCGGTTGTGGCGCGTGGCCCCGGTTGGTGGCTGTGAGCACCACGTCCAGCCCAATGTCGTAGAGCGCGCGGACGGTGCTGGCCACGTTGTCTGCATTGTGACGTGGCAACGCTTCGGCGAGCAGCAGGACCGTTCGGGCGGGCGGCAGCGTGGGGGCTTCCGAGGCGTTCCACCGGAAGCGATGATGCGCCAGCCGGTCTTTCGCCTCTGCCGATCGGGAAAGGTCGGCGTGGCGTTGCAGCAAGGCCTCGGTTTGCGCGGCCAGGAAGGTCAGCCTGTTCTGCAATTCCACCAAATCGGCAGCGTCGGTTAGGATGTTCGCCAATTCGAGCTGCATCGTGGGGTCGCACGTGGTGGCTTTTGCCAGTCGGACGGGTGAGCCGGGAAGATGGGCGCCGTCATGCTCGCGACGCACCGCGATGACGTGGGGTTCGAGCGGCGACAAAGGCGGGGTCATGTGGAGTTCGAAGCCGTGGCGGCCGTCGCTGCGCCCTTGTGCGTGCAGATGGGGGCGGAAGCGATTGGCGAGCACGCGGCCCAGCAGCACACCGTCGGCCGTGATCAGCAGGCTGATGCGGTCGTCTGGCATCGCAGGGTCGAGCGCCCAGCCGCGCAGCAGGCCACGACGCACCTCATCGAGATGGCCCTCGAGCGCCGGGTTTGTCATGCCGCGCGGGTGGCGCCTTTGCGGCCGGCCGGGGCGAGGGGCAGATGCTTTCGGTCCATCGAACGAAAGACCTTGATCTCGCCTGCCAGATTGCGCGGCAAGGTTTCGTAAAAGCCGGTCCAGGCGCTGTGCGGGCTGATCGCCTCGAAATCCGGGCGATGGCGGTTGGCGAGGGTTCGCGCCAACAGAACGCCGTCTATTTCAATGTCCAGGCACACGGGGGCATCGGGGTGGTCGGGATTTTGTGCCCAGCCGGCGACGAAGCCGGGGCCGATGAATTCGAGCCACCCTTCCAGCGCGGCCGGCGGGGCCACCGGCACGTCCAGCCCGGCGCGTTGGGCGAGGCGCTGGCGGAGGGCTTCGAGGGCGTAGCCGTCTTGCAGGCGGGGCGCGCAGTAGCGGGCGGGCTGTCGCAGGCGCAATGGGTGGTGGCGATAATACTCGGCGGCGTTGTGGAACACGCCGCGACCGCCGTCGTCGACGAATGTTTCGCAAGCGGCACCCTCGGCCCAGATAAGGTCGTGCTCGGCCAGCTCGATATGCACGTAGTCGACGCGGTCGAACGACGTGTCCTGGAAGATCGAGACACCGTTCACAAGGTCCGCCGCCGGGACAAGGGCGCCATCGAGATACATCGCATGTTGCGGAGAGATCAGCAGGTCGCGGATCGGAACGCCCGGGGCCAAGGCTCCGGCTCGAATGCGGATGGGCATGAGGGTCGCCTGCCCGTATAGGAAGGCGCCGGCATAGCTGCGGCGCCCGATCCACGCGATGGGCGGGGAGGCGCCGCTGACGGTGCTGACGCAGTCACCCGGGGCCAGCGTTTCGACGGCGCGGAGGCCGGAAGGGGTTTGGATCTGTGTGCCGGCCACGTAGCAAGCGACGATCAGCGTGCCGCCGGTCAGCGTGTCGCGGGTCAGCGCCAGGCCGGAGAAGCCGCCTTGCAGTGCGAGCTGGGCCACGACGTTGCTGATGCTGCCATCATAGATGGAGGCGGTAAGGTTGCTGTAGGCCACGCCGAGGGCATTTGAATAGCTGAGCCCGGACAGTTCCAGCGTGTCACCGGCGTTGAAGTTGGCGATGACACCGGTGAGGCCGGTGGTGAGCGTGTTGCTGTCTGTGGCCTGGAAAGACACGCTGCCACCGGTGCCGCTGAAGCGGATGCCCAGCGCATCGGTGCCCCCCACGGAGAGCAAGCCGCCGGCTGCGATGGTGATTCCGGTGCCGGACCGCGTGTTGGCCAGCAGCGCGCCCGCCACGCCGAGTGTGCCGAGCACTTCGATCAGGCCGCTGCCGACCGTGATGCTGCCTGACACCGACAGGCTGTTCGTGGCGGCGATGCGGAGGTCCGGCACGATGCTCGCGACACCGCCATCCACGGTGAGGGCCGCGATGCTGGCGCCCGCGAGGTTGAAGGTCACGACGTAGCTGCCGCTCAGTGTGCCGATACCGTTGCCGATGGAGACGGCATCGGTGCTGGTGGGCACGGCATTGTTCGACCAGTCATTGGCCGTGCTCCAGGTGCCGGTGCCCACGCCGGACCCGCCCTGCCAGATCGGCGTGGTGGCGGCGGTGACCGCGAAGCCCACGGCCACATCCGCCTGTATCAGCCCGGCGCCGCCGAGCCTGCTGTCGCCGGTGGACACCGCCGCCTGGGCCAGGACATAGGTCTGCTGGACGTTCGACAGCCGGCTGTTCGCCTGGATCACCAAAAGGTCCACGGCCGCCGCGTTCGGCGCCGCGGCGGAGGTGCCGAAGAACGAGGCGAAGACGCTGGTGGGCGAGCCGTCGGTGGCGGCGAAGTCCGGATTTCCGGACGCCACCGGGGTGGCCAGGGTGGTGCCGGCGCTGTTGATATAAATAAGGCCGCCGCCCTGAGCGGAGAACGACTCGACCACGGGGGTGGCCGTGCCGCTGGCTGGTGTCTGCTGGTAGTTCACCGCGGCGACGGTGTTGGCGCCGGCGACGATCTCGTGGCCGTAGGACGTGCCGCTGCCGAATCCCGCACCCACGCCGTCGATCACGCCGGTGCTGTTCTGCGACATGATGATTTTGAACGTGCCGGGTGCGACGCTGCCGCTGGTCTGGTAGAACACCAGACGGTATTCGCCCTGAATGGCAAGCGTGTCGGTGATCTGAAGTACCGGATTCCCGAACAGATTGCTCAACGCATATTTTTTGACGAAATTTCCCGATAGATCGTATAGCGCCACGCCGATGTTGTATTGGCGCTGGGACGGTCCGGTGGAGAATGCCTCGGTCCATTCCAGGGTGAATTCCAGGGTGGAATTGCCGCTGCTGTTGGCGGTGAACTCGACCTTTTCGTAAGGGCTGTCGCCGCCGCCGCCATCGTGGACGTTATGGGCCTTGACCGTGCCGAGGCCGGCCAGGGTGACGGTGATCGGGGTGAAACTGCTTTCGTAGTAATTACGGCCGGAATTGCCGGCGGCGGTGAAGTAACTGACGCCCTGGCCGATCACCTGCTCCACCGCTTTGGTGACGACGCCGGTGTCCTGGTAGAATGGCTCGTCCAGATAGATCACGTCGTCGACGATGACGGTGCAGCCGTTCGCGGCGAGCTGTTTGATTCCGTTGGCGAAATCACTTTCGGTTGCGGTGGCCGTGTAGAAGTAGATCTGCGCGTTCGGCGCGATGGAGTGGATGAGCTGGGCCATCGCCCGGCCTTCGTCGCGGCCGGAGCCGCCCTCTTTCAGGATGGTGACGGAGGAGCCGAGATCGCCGTTGGCCTGATCGGTGGCCTCGCCGCCGAGCAGGTTGAAGCTGTCGGACAGGATGCCGATTTTCAAGCCGGCGCCGTCCAGCGTGTGGCCGGTGACGGGGACGGTGTAGGTGGCTTTCGCGATGTCCACACGCAAAGCGTGCACGGCGCTGTTGTTGGTGGCGGGCGTGCCCGGGCTGGCCTGCGTCACGGCCTGGGTGCCGGCGACGGGCGTCTGGTGGGCGAAGACCTGATCGTCGGATTCGGCCTGGATCAGGATGGCCGGCACAACGAGGCTGTCTTCACGCATTGTGACCGATGCGGGTCGTGCCGCGGGAACGGTCGGCATGCTGTCATCCACCCAGAGCGAGCTGATGTCAGGTGCCTGCGCATCCGGCTGATCGGGCTGGAACTGGTCGCCTGGCTGCCGATGGGTAAGCGTCATTTTGCATCCTTGGATCGCGATCCAGCCTATGCGTTGTCCAGAGTATGTTCGGTGCTGTTCAACCGAAACCGAACGTCCGGCTGGAACCGTTACGCCGCAGCCATCAAATGAGACGCATCCAGCGCGTGCCCATCAGCAATAATCCGATCGAAGAAGCATCAGGCCCATCGTGCAGACGAAACCGACGGGGCTTCCTTCCAGCCGGACGGGTTGCCCGGAATCGCCAAAGCGATAGCCCCAGGCGAGGCCGTTGCAGTCTTCGGTCGACGTCGTGACGCTCATTGCAGGCCCCCGGAACATGGGACCCTTATGACGTATGCGGCCGTGGCGGGAACGGCAAATTTCGTGATGCGGTGAAAACAAATGCGCCGATGCCGGGGGAACGGCCTCGGCGCACGGGTTTCGGCCTCTGCTTAGATCATGATGCGTTTGGGTTGCTCAATCCCAGCGCATAAACATGATCGATAACAACAAGTTAGAGCTTGATATTTTGTCTACTCAAAATCATCAGGCTCTAGGCGGCGGGCGTGATCTGCTCGGCAACCCATTGCTTCAGAACGCTTTTAGGCGCAGCGCCGACCTTCTTCGAAACGGGCTTGCCATCGCGAAACAGGATCAACGTGGGAATGCCGGTGACGGCGTAGGCGTTCGGCGTGGCGGGGTTGTCGTCGATGTTGACCTTGGCGACGGTGAGCTTGCCGGCGAATTCGGCGCCGATCTCGTCCAGCGCGGGGCCGATCTGCTTGCAGGGGCCGCACCATTCCGCCCAGAAATCCACCAGTACCAGGCCCTTCGCTTCAAGAACGTCGGTGGAGAAGCTGGCATCCGTGACGGGAACCGTGTTTTCACTCATGGGGGAGGGCCTTTCGAGAACGGAAGAATGCTCTTTGATGTGGCCAACGATGGCGCCGGATCAAGCGTCTGGCGATGCGGTGGGAGCATGGCGGTCCAGCAGCACGGAGGGAAGCGGCATCACACGGGCGCCTTCGGGGCCCGATGCGGCGGTCCAAACCAGCATGCAGTGGATGGGGCGATCGGGGAAGATGGCCGCGAGAACACTGCGATAGGCGGCCATCTGGCGCAGATACAGCACCGGGGTGGTGTCTGGGCCGGTGGGGGGGCTGCGGTTGGTTTTGTAGTCGGCGATCAGGATGCGGTCCTCCAGCACCGCCAGCCGGTCGATCAGCCCGCCGATCACCTGGCCCGCGACGACGCCTGAGATCGGCACCTCCGCGCGGCCATGCGGGCCGAACAGCGGGGCGAGGGCGGGGTGGTCCAGCACCGCCATCACCTCGTCGGCCAGGGCCTCGGGGTCTTCGATCTCGTGCGCGGGCCGGGCGGCATGGTGGGCGGCGGCGGCATGACGCTCGTCCGCCGGCAGATCCGGCAAATGTTGCAGCAGGCTGTGGATGAGTTGGCCGCGCTGAAAGCGGCTGGGGCCGGCATCGCGTTCGGCCAGCGGGGAGGCGGCTTGCGGCACCGGGCCGAGGCTGGCGCCGGTGGGCCGGCTGGGGGCGAGCGGGCTGGGCAGAGCCGGCTCGGATGGCGGCGGGGTGGGTCGCCAGAGCGGCGCGGCGCCGGCCCAGGCGGGCAGGGCCTCCACGGGCATGGCGCTACGCTGGCGCGGTTTTTCAGCGGCGGCGGTCTGCGGCGACGTGATGGCGAGGGTGTCGCCTGGCCACGGCGTGGCGATTGCGTCGAACAGCGTTGCCTCGGCGCCGATGTGCAGAAAACCGGCTTTGACATGGCCGTACCAGGTGGTGTCCTGCGGGCGGTTGGTCTCCCAGCCGCAGATCAGCAGCCGGTCCTCGGCGCGGGTGAGGGACACGTAGAGCAGGCGGTTCTGTTCCTGCGCCTGGCGGTCTGACAGGGCGGCGCGGAGGGTGCGCGCAACGTTGCAGCTTTGGGCGTCGCGCGGCACCCAGATCGGCAGGGTCTGGGCCACGTTGCTGTCCGGATCGGGCGCCCAGACGATCTTTTCGTCGTCCGGAGGTAGGCCGGTGGTGTCTGGCAGAATCACGATAGGCGATTGCAGGCCCTTGGCGCCGTGGACGGTCATGATGCGCACCGCGTCGAACCCGTCGCCGCCGGGCCCTTCCGGTTCGCGCTTCACCTCGGCGGCGGATTGGCGGAGCCAGTGGAGGAATCCCTGAAGAGAGGGGGGGTGCGACTGGGCGTGGCGCAAGGCTGCGGCCAGGAGTTCGTCGATGGGTTCGCCGGCTTCCGGGCCGAGGCGGGCGAGGAGCCGGGCGCGACCGCCGAGCGGACCCAAGGCCTCTGAGATCAGCGCGTGCGGGGCCACGTGATCGACGCGGCGGAGCAGGGCGGCCATGAAGCCGGCGGCTTCGGCGCAGGCGGGCGAGGCGCTGTTTTGAAGGGCGTGCCAGAGATCGCCGTGGCGTGGCATGGCCAGGTCCATCAGCTGGTCGTCGGTGAGGCCACCCAGGGGGGAGGTCAGCACGCAGGCCAGCGCCAGATCGTCCTGCGGCAAAAGCAGGGAGTCGCAGAGGGCCAGCACGTCGGCGACGGCGGGCTGCTCGGTCAGCACCATGCGGTCCAGCCCCGCCACCTTCACGCCACGGATTTTCAGCGCGCGCACGAGGATGGACGGAAAATCGTTGCGGCGGCGCACGAGCACCAGGAAATCGCCGGCGGTGACGGGGCGATCCTTGCTCTCGAGCGTCGTTTCGCGGCTGATCTGTCCGGCGATCCACTCCGCCAGGGCGTCGGCCAGGCGCTGCATGGCGCTGGATTGGGTGAGGTTGGTGGTGGGGATGGACCAGGGCGCGGCGGGCACCGGGTCGGGCTTCGGCGTCAGCGGCCAGAGTTCGCATCGCCCGGCATGGCCGGCGCGGTCGGCGATATGGCGCAGACTGTCGCCGTCGGTGACGCCTCTGGCCGCGATGGGCTGGGCGAAGACGGCGTCCACCAAAGCCAGAACGGGCGCGGTGGAGCGGAACGAGACGTCCAGGGTGACGTCTTCCCATACCGCGCCACCGTCTTGCACGCGCTGGCGGAGGCGGGCGCGCCAGGCCTCGAACGCGCTGGGGTCGGCGCCTTGGAAGCCGTAGATCGATTGCTTGCGGTCGCCGACGGCGAAGACGGTGCGGGTGGTTTCGGGCTGGGCGCCCTGGCCCGCGAAGAACTCGGCGGTAAGCTGGCCCGCGATGCGCCATTGTGCTGGGGCGGTGTCCTGCACTTCGTCGAGCAGCAGATGGTCCAGCCCGCCATCGAGCTTGTAGAGAACCCAGGCGGCGCCGGGATTGACCAACAACTGCGCGGTGCGGCCGATCAGATCCTCGTAGTCGAGCATGCCCGTGGCGGCTTTGTCGTGTGCGTAGGCCTGGGTGACGGGCACCGCGAGTGACAGCAGGGCCTGCGACAGGGCGGCGACCTTGTAGGCTTCCCAGCCATCCTCGATGTGTTGGATGCGCTCCTGCTCGGCCGTGATGAGGGCTTCAAGGTCGGTGTAGTTCGCCACGTGTTTGTGGAACACGAAGGCGCCGAGGGCCCGGGCTGGGCCTTTCTCGGTGAAGAAGTGCGATCGCCAGATCGGCCAGTGCTCCTGGCGCTCCGTGTGATGAATTGCGAGCCATTCCAGTATTTTCTCGGCGGTCCTGCGCTTGTCCGGGGTGCCGGTGCGCGCGATCTCGCCGAACAGCCCGGTGAGCGCGGGCTCGGCGGCCCATTGCGCGTGTTCGCCGAGTTCATTCGGTGTCGACGCGCCGAGGATGCGGCGCAGGGCGGTTTCGAGATCGGGATGGGCGGCCACGTCCTCCATCCGGGGGCGGTCGCGCTGCAGGGTTTCGACGAGTTTTCCAAAGTCGGACAAAGCGGCCATGCCGGCGAGGGTTTCAAGCGCGGTGCGGCGGTCGGGCGTGTGGGCCTGGGCCAGCATCGTCTCGCGCGCGTCCTGCCAGGCGATGGCGCTGTCACGTTCGTCGGCAAGGGTGAAATGGGGAGAGAGCTGCGCCTCGAGCGGGAAACGGCGCAGCAGGGACTGGCAAAAGGCGTGGATGGTGCCGATGCGCATGCCGCCGGGCAGATCCAGCACGCGGGCAAACAGGGCACGGGCGGTGGTGCGGGTGTCGGGGGTGGGGAGGATGTCGATGTCAGCGAGATCCGTATCCAGCTTTTCGTCGTCCAGTGTGACCCATTTGCCCAGCCGTTTTTGCAGGCGCAGGGCCATTTCGGCGGCGGCGGCCTTGGTGAAGGTGAGGCACTGGATGCGGGCGGGTTCGGCGCCGCTGAGCATGAGGCGCAGCAGCCGGTCGGTGAGCAGCTTCGTTTTGCCGGAGCCCGCGGAGGCGGACACGAAGGCGGAGACGGCGGGGTTGGAAGCGATGCGCTGGTCGCTGTTGGCCTTGGCGCGTGCCGTCTCGCTCATACGCCTTCTCCCAGCGCCCATTCGGCGACGCGGGCGAGTTGGCCGTATTCCGGGAAACGAGGCCGCAGACCGGGATGGGGCTGGGCGAGGTAGGCACGGTTTGGATCGTCGAATTCCACGATACGGTCCCACAGCCTGTCGCGCGCCTCGGTGGCGAGGGCCGCGATGGCGGCGGCGTCTGATTTGAGCAGCATACTTTGCTTGCCGGGCGCGAAGCCGCCGCTGACCTGCCAGTAGGTGAGCTCGGCGACGGGGCCGTGCCAGCCGGGGAACGCGCCGGTGGCGATCATCGCGGCCTCCAGCGGCAATTGGGGGGCGGCGCCGGAGGCCACCGCCGTTTCGGGCGGGGGGGCGCCGGTTTTGTAGTCGATCAGCACCAGGCTGCCATCGGCGCGCTTTTCCACGCGGTCGGCACGGCCGGTCAGGACGAAACCGCCGGGGACCGAAAGCTCCCAACGCCCCGCGACCTCGGCGCCGATGGCCTGGGGCCAGTGGGTCTGGCGGCGCGCGCTCTCAGCCTCGGCGGCCCAGGCGGCGATGCGGGCGAGGCGGGGCGCCCACCATTCGCGCAAGGCCGGCCGCAGTCGCGCCTCGCCGAGCGCCGCGAACATGGCTTCACGCAGCAGCCGGGGCGAGTGCACGGTCCATGCCGCACCGTGGTCGCGGATGAACAGATGAAAGCCGCGATGGACGATGCCGCCATAATCGGCGGCGTCGGTGCCTTCCTCCAGCGGCTTCAGGCGCGGCAGGCGCAGGATGTGCTTGGCGTAGATGGCATACGGGTCGGCTGACCAGGTTTCGATTTCGGTGACGCTGAGGCGGCGCGGGCGGCGATGGACGGGCGGGCGCGGCGTGGGGGGGCTCGCCGGGCGCGGGTCGCCTGCGGGCTGGTCCAGCAGGCGCGCCCAGGCGGCGGCGGGATGGGGGGGCAAAGCTGTGCCCTGGCCATCCAGATAGGCGCCGAGGCGGGCGAGCCAGCGGGCGGGTACGGCGGGGGCCCCGTCGCGCCGCCGGGGGCAGGACAGGATGGCGATGGGGGCGGCGCAGGCGGCGGAGACGAAATCATGCGCGGCCTGGCCGACGGCGACCTCCGGGCTAGGCAGGCCCGCCGCTTGGCGCATCGGGCGGCTCATCCAAGGGCCGGGGTCGGTGGCGGGCGGCCAGACCTGTTCGGCGAGACCGCCGAGCACGATGACGTCCACCGCTTGCAGCCGGGCCTCGAGAAGACCCCAGATGAGCACGCGCGGATGTTCCTGGTGCGCGTCACGCCCGCGCAGGGCCCGCCTGCTGCGCACCGCGATCCCGTCCATCAGCGCGTCCAGCAATCCGGGCAGGATGCGGGGCTGCTGCAACGGCAGGCGTTCGAGGGCGGAGAGCGCGCCGGTGAGCGTGGTGGCCAGCGCCTCGCCTTCTTCCTGGCCCCAAAGCCTTGCGGGGCCTGGGGTCTCGTCGGTGGCCGCCAGGGCCTCGCCGCTGGTGATGAGGGCGGCGAGAAGGTCCGAAGGCGGCGCCGGCCCGGCATCTGCGAACAGCCGCAGCAGCGGTTCGAGGCAGGTTTCAAGGCGGCTGACAAAACTGTCGCTGGATGGATACTGCGCGACGGCGAAGCGCAGGCCGGTGATGCCCGAGGGCGGCTTGGGGCCACGCAGCGCGCAGCGTTCCATCGCGCGGGCCTCGGCGCGGCAGGTGGCGGGAGGCAGGCCGGCGCCGGCCAGTGGATGTTTCAGAAGGGCCAGCAACGCCACCGGGGCCAGGCCCTGCACCACGGCTTCGGCGAGCAGGCGCAGGAACACCGCGGGCGGGCTGTGGCCCAGGGGCTCGCCGGCGCTGTCGTCGGCCACCACGTCCCAGCGCAGCAGCTCGGCGGCGACGCGGGTGGCGAGCTGGCGATCCGGCGTGACGAGGGCGGCCCGCGCGCCCGGCCGTTCGAGGGCGCCGCGAAGAATGAGGGCGATGGCCACCGCCTCCTCCTGCTGGTCGGCGGGCTCGAGGCGATACAGGCCTTCGATGTCGATGTCGGTCTTTTCGCGCCAGGCGCCGAGATCAGCGGCGGGCAGCAAGGCGCGGTCGAGCAGCGCCAAACGGGTGTGCGGGACGGTCTCGGGCGCGTCCCAGCGTTGCACGTCTTCCACGGTGGCACCCATGTTGGCGAGCAGGCCGAGCAGGCCGGCCTGGGGGTGCGAATCCTCGACATCCTCGGGCGGCGCGTGTTCAAGGCCGGGGAGGATGACCATGCCGTGGGGGAGGTGGGCCACGATCTTGAGCAGGTTTGCCACCGCGGCGATCCCGCCGGTGGCGCCGGCCACCCACACCGGTGTTGCGGGCGGGCGGTCCTGCCAGGCGCGGGCCTGGGCGTGCAGCAGGGCCACCACGCGCGCCTGCAGGTTCATCAGCCCCTGAGATTCAAGCCATTCCGGCCATTTGCGTGTCACGATTTCGAGGAATTGCAGCGTGATGTCCCAATGCTGGGCCAGCGCGCCGTCTGCCACCTGCGCCAGCGCGGTGGGAAAATCGTCTATCTCGGCGCGTTCGGCCTCGTCCATCAGCCGCGCCAGCTCGCCCGCGAGCATCCAGGCCTGGTCGGCGCGGGCCACACCGCCGGCCTGCTCGGGCAGCGCCATGATGAGGCGTGCCAATTCCGCCAGGCGCCGTGCGGGGTCCACCGCGGGGGCGAGGTCGAGTGCGCCTTCGAGGGCGAGCGGCGTTTCGTCCAGCGCGCCGATGGCGGTGATGCGGGGCAGCAGCATCGGCGCACCGCCGGAGACGCGTAGGAACGCATCGACCAGCGAGCGGGCGGCGCGGCGGGTGGGCAGCAGGATGAGGCCCTCGCCGGGTGGAGTGTCCTGTGCCAGCCAGCGCCGTGCCACGGCTTCGAGGAAATCCACATTGGCGGGAAGGGTGGCGAGATTGAAGATCATGCGCGGTTCTCCCAGCCGGACAGGATGGCGGTTCGGCTGGTCTCGCCGGTGGCCGACAGGGTGATGTCGAGCGCTGCTTCAGGCGAAAGATGGCCCCGCAGGTCGCCAAGGCGCTCCGGCCATTCCACCAGCACGATGTCCTGCAAGAGCTCGTCCCAGCCGAGTTCCATCACGGCGCCGGGGCCTTCCAGGCGCCAGAGGTCGAAATGATGGATGGGGCCGAGGCTGGTTTCATAGGTTTGCACCAGCGTGTAGCTGGGGCTGGGAACGTCGAGCGCGGCATCGCCGGTGGCGGCGCGCAGGAACGCCCGGGCGAAGGCGGTTTTGCCGGCGCCGAGCTGGCCGTGCAGCAGAATGGCGTCGCCGGGGCGGGCGCGGGCGGCCAGATGCGCGGCCAGCGTTTCGGTGGCGGGAAGGTCCGGCAGGTTGATCTGAAGCATGTGGGCAATGTGGCGCGGCAGACGCGGCGTCACAACATGTGCTTGTTTTGCGGCCAAGCGAGGCTAATTTTGCGCCATGAGCCCATCATCCTCCCCAAGCGTTTCCTCCCACGTCATCGACGTTGCCATCATCGGCGCGGGGCCGGTGGGGCTGTTCGCCGCCTTCGAGTGCGGCATGTTGAAGCTGTCCAGCCTGCTGATCGACGCGCTCGGCGAGGTTGGGGGGCAGTGTTCGGCGCTGTATCCGGAAAAGCCGATCTACGACATCCCCGCCCATCCCGCGATCGAGGCGGGCGCGTTGATCGCCAATCTGGAACGCCAGATTGCACCGTTCGACGTGCCGCGTCTGCTGGGGCGTCGGGTGGAGACATTGGCTGGGCAATCCGGGAATTTCACCCTCACCACCGATCGCGGGGAGACGATCCAGGCACGCGCCGTGATCATCGCCGCAGGGGCCGGGGCGTTCGGCCCGAACCGGCCGCCGCTGGAGGGGCTGGCGTCGTATGAGGCGAGCGGGGCGGTGCAGTATTACGTGCGCCGGCGCGAGGATTTTCGCGGCAAGCGGGTGGTGATCGCGGGCGGCGGCGACTCGGCGGTGGACTGGGCGTTGGCCCTGCGTGGCATCGCCGCCAGCCTGCAGGTGGTGCATCGGCGACCCAAATTCCGCGCGGCACCGGAGACGGCGTCGCAGCTCGACGCGGCGGCGGCGGCCGGCGAGGTGGAGATGGTGATCCCGTATCAGCTTCACGCGCTGCACGGCGAGGGCGGTGTGCTGCGCACGGTAGAGGTGGCCGATCTCGACGGCAAAACGCGGCATCTGGCGGCGGATGTGCTGTTGCCGTTCTTCGGGCTGTCGATGGATCTGGGGCCGATTGCGGGCTGGGGGCTGGATCTGGCGCGCAGCCACATCGCCGTGACACCGGCTTCCTGCGAGACCAGCACGCAGGGGATTTTCGCGATCGGCGACATCGCGACGTATCCGGGCAAGTTGAAGCTGATTTTACAGGGGTTTAGCGAGGGTGCGATGGCGGCGCATGCCATACACCCGATCGTGCATCCCGATGTGGCGCTGCATTTCGAATACAGCACGTCGAAGGGTGTGCCCTGAATCAAACCTTGGCCAGGATCTCTTTGACGTAGTCGCTCTTGCCCTCGGTATAGGCCTCGCGATCGGTGCGATGGCGTTCGGCTAGGTCGGTTTTCAGCGCGGCGTAGCGGGCGGCCTCCTCGGGATGGGCGCGCAGATAATCGCGGAAAGACACGCGGCTCCAGAGGTCGCCGCCGGGTTCGGTGAGGTGAAGGTGATGCGTGCGCTCAAGGGCCGGGGGCAGGCCGCGGACGAAGAACATGCGGTCCAGCTTCGGGTTTTTGGCCCAGTAGGAATAGCTTAGTCCCTCCAGCGGCGCCACGGCGTTGGCACGGGCGGCGTGCAGCGAGTGCACAACCACCAGAATATCGATCACCGGCTTGGCGAGCATGCCGGGAATGGCGGTGCTGCCGAAATGCACGGCGTCCACCACCAGGCCGTCGGGCATGACGGACAGAACGCGGGCGATCTCGACCGCATACATGGCAGGCCAGTGCGGGTTGTAGGCGACAAGACGAACATGCTCCATACGCAACGCTCTCAGACCCGGCGGCAACAGGCAAGACCATGAAGATGACCTTTCTGCTGACGCTTGCGGCGTTGATCGCGTTCGCGGCGAATTCGCTGCTGGCGCGGGCCGCGTTGGGGGGCCATGCCATCGACGCCGCGAGCTTCACCGCCATTCGCCTGGCGTCGGGCGCGGTGGTGATGATGGGCCTGTTCCGCGCCCGGGGCGGAGATGTGGCGCGACTGCCGGGAAGCTGGGTGTCCGCCGCGGCGTTGCTGACCTACGCGCTGGCGTTTTCGTTCGCGTATCTGCGGCTGGGGGCGGCCGTGGGCGCGCTGATCCTGTTCGGGGCGGTGCAGACCTCGATGCTGCTATGGGGTGTGCTGCGGCGCGACCGGCCGACGCGGGCCGAGCTGGCGGGGCTGGCGATTGCGTTTGCCGCCTTGGTCTATCTGTTGCTGCCGGGGCTGGACACGCCGGATCTGTGGGGCAGCGTGCTGATGATCGGCGCCGGGGTGGCGTGGGGCGTCTATTCCATCCGGGGGCGTGCGCCTGGCGACCCCGTGGGGCAGACCTCCGGCCATTTCGGGCGGGCGGCGGTGGTGGCGGTGCCTTTGTGCGTGATCGGGGCGTTGGGGACCGGATCGGCCGAGATCACCGCTGATGGCGTGGGGCTGGCGCTGGTATCGGGCACGATCACCTCCGCGCTGGGTTATGTGCTGTGGTATCGCGCCTTGCCGCGGCTTTCCACCACGCTGGCCGCCACCGTGCAGTTGACCGTGCCGATCATTGCGGCGGCGGGCGCGGTGCTGTTTCTGTCCGAGGCGCTGACGTGGCGGCTGGTGGTGGCCAGCGCGTGGCTGCTGGGCGGCGTGGCGCTGGCGGTGTTCGCAAGGCTGCCACGCCGGGCGTAACGGCTGGACGTGATTGGCATGCAAGATCGGCTGCGCCACACTCGCGGCATCCCGCGTGGAACGGTGCCATGACCCCAGCTGCCCGCCAGATCGCCTTTATCAACGTGGCCCATCTGCTGTGCCATTATTGCCTGCTGATCCTGCCCACCGCCGTGCTCGCCATCATCCGGCAGGGCGGCGCGTTCGGCACCGATTATGGTCCGATCATGGCGCTGGCCACCGGCATGTTCGTGCTTTACGGGCTGTTTTCGCTGCCGCAGGGCTGGATCGCGGCGCGCATCGGGCGGAAGAACCTGATGACCGTGTTCTTCCTCGGCACCGGTCTGTCGATGGCGGCGACGGGGCTGGCGAACACGCCGACCACGCTTGCCATCGCGCTGACGATCACGGGATTCTTCGCCGCGATCTATCACCCGATCGGCACCGCCATGCTGGTGGAGGCGGCCGGCGACCGGCCAGGACGGTCGATCGGGCTGAACGGCGTGTTCGGCAATCTGGGCGTGGCGACGGCGCCGGTTGTCACGGCGTTTCTGGCGGTGCAGGCGGGATGGCACTGGGCGTTCATCCTGCCCGGGGCGATCTGCGCCTTGGTGGGGCTGGCCTGGATGCGGGTGCCGGCGCACGACCCCCAGGCCACGCGGTCGGCGCGGGAATTTCCGGTGATCCCCCAGGCCATCGTGCGGCGCGCCGTGGTGGTGCTTTTGTTGATCGCCGCGGTGTCCGGGCTGGTGTTCAACGCTTTCACCCTGCTGTTGCCGAAATTGATGCAGGAGCGTTTTGCCAACGATGCCGCTCTGTTGCCGATGGTGGGCACCCTGGCCTTCATGGCGACGCTGTGCGGCGGGCTGACGCAGCTGACGGTGGGGCGGTTGATCGATCGCACCACTTTGCGCCGGGTGTTCCTGCCGATGGCGATGGTGTTGGCCCCGGCTTTGGCAGCCTTGGCCTTCGTGCAGGGCTGGATGGTGCTGCCGGTGGCCGGCCTGGTGGCGGCGGTGATCTTCGGCCAGGTGACGGTGAACGAGACCATGACGGCGCGCTATATCTCGCCCGCCCTGCGCACGCGGATGTATTCGGTGCGGTTTTTCGTGGGCTTCCTCGGCAGCGCCTTCGCGGCACCGTTGGTGGGGTTTTTGCACGAGCGCACGCACACGCTGGCGGCATCGGTGATCGTTCTGGCGGTGTTCGCGCTGATCACGCTTGGCTGTGCGCTGTATTTTCCGGATCGGGCCGAGGAGTTGGCGCCCGAGACCTGGAACGCGGTGCCTGCGCCGGCGGAATAATCTCTCTCCCAGGTTTGCGCCTTTGATTTGGCGTTGCGCGATGCCACATGTGGGGCATGAACCGTCGCACCATGCTTGCCCTTCCGCTGTTGCTGGCCATCGCGCCGGCTTCTCCCGCCTTTTCGCAAAAGGCGATGACGCTGACCCCGCAGGACCGGGCCGATGTGGCGCGGATCGAGGTGTATCTGAACGGGCTGCGCACGCTGAAAGCGCGCTTTTTGCAGGTGTCGCCGGAGGGGGCCGCCACGGAAGGCAACGCGTGGCTGCAACGGCCGGGCCGCATGCGGTTCGAATACGACAAGCCGTCGCCATTCCTTCTGGTGGCCGGGTTCGGCTCAGCGGTGTTTTATGACAGCCAGTTGAACCAGACCACGTCTGTGCCGCTCGACACCACGCCGCTGGGCATTCTGCTGGCTGATGACTTCAAGCTTGGCGGCAGCATTGCGGTGACCGCCATCACGCGGCTGCCGGGCCAGATCCAGGTCACGACGATCCGCACCGCTTCGCCCGCCGATGGATCACTGACCCTTGTGTTCTCCGACGCGCCGTTGGCGCTGCGGCAATGGGCGGTGGTGGATGCGCAGCGCCAGGAGACGCGGGTGAGCCTGTTCAACATCGAACTGGGGGGCAATTTCCCGCAGCGGATGTTCGAATTCAGCGATCCCCGCCTGCAGAACAACAATAAAAATTAAAACGTCAGGGCGACTGCCCTTTTGTCTTTATTTTGCCGTCAATCTGCCGGACGATGACGTTCATGAAACCGCTCATCGGCATTTCCTGCTGCACCAAGCTGTTCGGCGCGTTCGGTATGAACAACCACGCCGCGTCCGACACGTATGTCCGCGCCACCGACCAGGTGGTGGGCGCGGTTCCGGTGCTGCTGCCGGCGAACGGACAAAAGGCGGATATTCCGTCACTGCTCGCCCGGTTGGACGGCATTATCCTGACGGGCAGCCGCTCCAACGTGCAGCCGTTGCTGTACGAGGGGCCGGATCATGCCGAGGGCACGCCGGAAGACGCGATGCGCGATGCCGTCACGCTGCCGCTGATCCGCGCCGCCGTGGCGCAAGGCATTCCTGTGCTGGCGATATGCCGGGGCCTGCAGGAATTCAATGTGGCGATGGGCGGAAGCCTGCACCAGCGCCTGCAGGATCTACCGGGGCGGATGGACCACTCCACGCCGATGCAGCCGAATTCCGCCGTGCGCACGGGCAAGGCGCATGCGCTGCGGCTGGAGCCGGGATGCTGGCTGCATCGCATCGCCGGGGCGACCACGATCGCGGTGAATTCGTTGCACAATCAGGGTATCGACCGGCTGGCCCCCGGTCTCGTGGCCGAGGCGGTGGCGCCTGACGGCACGATCGAGGCGATCCGTGCCGTAACGGCGCCTGGCTTCGCGGTGGGCGTGCAATGGCATCCGGAATACGATTTCGAGAGCGATGCAGTGTCGGCTGGGATCTTTCTGGCGTTCGGCCGCGCCGTGGCGGCGCGCGCGCAGGGGGCACTTGCAGCGGCGGATTGATGGGTGTGAGCCGCCCAACTGGTCAGTCGGATCGCGGCCCTACCACAGGGCGCGATGACCGGTGGGGTCGATGCCGTTGAGCAGGATGCGGCTTCCGTAGAGCAGCAGCACCACGCCCAAACTCATCACCGCGGCGTTGCGCACGTAGATCTTGGGGCCGTTGATCCACCAGCGGGTGGAGCGATACATCTCCTGCCACGACAGGATGAAGACCAGCCCCAGAAAGAAGGCGGCGAAGGCGATGTCGATCACGGTGGGATAGGGGGCTTGCACCACGGCGGCGAGGTCTGGCCGGTCCAGGCGCAACGCTTCGTAGAATGCCCAGGCGGCGCCGATCAGCAGCCCTAGGATGATGTTCATGCGCGCGCCGCGCCGTGCTGTGGCACGCGGCCTTCCAGCGGGTAGGCGGGGTCGTTGTAGCCGGG
>JANYFG010000093.1 GCA_025362815.1 Rhodospirillales bacterium | reverse complement strand
ATCGGGTCCATCTGCACGGCGACTTTGAGGCTTCTGACCATCGTGGCTCTCCGGAATGCGTGGCCCGATGGAGAGCATCGGCATCGATGGCGACAGCAGCTTCCAGCTGATGCTCACCGCCCAGGAGCGTGGCCACAGCCTGTGGCATTACGAAGTCCGCCACCTGTCGCTGAGCGAAGGCATGCGCCAGCAGGGCGGCAGCCGCGCCGCCCGCCTCACGGCCCGCGCGCGCCCCGTCACCGTCCAGCGCGTGCGCGGCGACCATTACACATTCGGCCCCGCGGAACTGCTCGACCTCGCCACGATGGACGTGGTGCTGATGCGCCAGGACCCGCCTTTCGACATGGCCTACATCACCGCCACCCACATGCTCGAACACATCCACCCCAAAACCCTGGTGGTGAACGACCCCGCTTCGGTGCGCAACGCGCCGGAAAAGCTCCTGGTGCTGAACTTCCCCGACCTGATGCCCCCCACGCTCGTCACCTGGGACGTGGAAGCCATCCGCGCCTTCCGCGCCACCCACAAGGACATCATCGTCAAGCCGCTGTTTGGCAACGGCGGCGCCGGCGTGTTCCGCATCCGCCACGACGACCCCAACCTGAATTCCCTGCTGGAGATGCATTTCGCCCGCTCGCGGGAGCCGCTGATGATCCAGCGTTACGAACCCGCCGTCCGCCAGGGCGACAAGCGCATCATCCTGATCGACGGCGTGCCCATGGGTGCCGTCAACCGCGTGCCCGCGGAGGGTGAGGCGCGCAGCAACATGCATGTCGGCGGCCGCCCCGAAAAAGTGGCCCTCACGCCCCGCGACCAGGAGATCTGCGACGCCATCGGCCCCACTCTCAAGGCCCAGGGCCTCATCTTCGTGGGCATCGACGTGATCGGCGACTACCTCACTGAAATCAACGTCACCAGCCCAACCGGCCTGCAGGAGATCGCTCGCTTCGACGGCACCGACCTATCGGCCGCGATCTGGAACGCGATCGAGGGAAAAGTCGGCTGACACACCCCGACCACCCGCCGGAGTTGCTCGCCCCCCGCGTGGCTACCGACACGCTCGTGCCCCGCGTCGTTACCGACACGCATGACTTCGCGCCCTATGTCCGCATCCTCGGCCGTGGCCCCGGCAAGTCCCGCTCGCTCACCCGCGCCGAGGCCCGCCACGCGCTGGGCATGGTGCTGCGCGGCGAGGCCACGCGCGAACAGATCGGCGCCATGCTGATGCTGCTGCGCTACCGGGGCGAGGCGCCGGAGGAGATGGCGGGGCTGGTGGAGGCCGCGCGGGATCATGCCGGATTGCCTTGGCGCTTTGCCACGCCGGTCGATCTCGACTGGCCCAGCTATGCCGATGGCCGCACACGCGGCCTGCCCTGGTATTTACTTTCCGCGCTGCTGCTCGCGAAATCCGGCCGCCGCGTGGTGATGCACGGCCCCATCCGCGGCCCCGGACGCCAGAGCCTGGTTCAATGCCTGGTCCGTCTCGACATCGCCCACGCCACCAACGGGATCGAGGTGGAGCAGGCTTTGGCGACAACGAACTTCGCCTTCCTGCCCATCGAAGCCGCCAGCCCCGGCCTGGCCGACCTCCTGGCCCTACGCGGCGTGCTCGGCCTGCGCTCGCCGCTGAACACGGCCGGCCGCCTGCTCAACCCATGCATGGCCCAGGCCAGCATCGATGGCGTGTTCCATCCCGCCTATATCGACCTCCATCTCGCCGTGGCGGCCTTGCTCGGCCACCCCATCGCCGTTCTGAAAGGCGGCGGCGGCGAGGCGGAGTGGAGCGGCGTGAAACCCCTCACACTCGCCACCAGCGCCGGCGAACAGACCTGGCCCGCGCTCGCCAGTTCGGACAAACCCGTCAGCACCACCCCCACCGACCTCGTCGCCGTCTGGCGCCGCGGCCACGCCGACCCCGCCGCGGAGGCCACCATCGTCGCCACCGCCGCCGCCGCCCTGCACGCCGTCACCGGCGGCGCGGCCGTCGACTGCATCGCAGAAGCCAAATTGTTATGGGGCGGACGCTAAAGACTTTGCTTTATCGATCATGATTTAGATCGCCAGCGTCACACACACCGGCACATGATCCGAGGTCTGCTGCCAGTCCCGCGCCTCCGTCAAAACCATATGCCCCACAGGATCCAGATCCGGCGTGGTCCAGATATGATCCAGCCGCCGCCCGCGATTGGAAGCGCGCCAGTCCCGGTTGCGATACGACCACCAGGTGTAGAGCTTCTCGTCGGCCGGCACGAACTTGCGCACCGCGTCCACAAACCCCGCCGCCTGCCACGCCAGCAACCCCTCGGTCTCCACCGGCGTGTGGCTGACGATGTCGAGCAACTGCCTGTGGCTCCACACGTCGTGCTCCAGCGGCGCGATGTTCAGATCGCCCACGAGAACACTGCGGACCGGCGGATGCGCGCGAAACCACGCCGTGGCCTCCGCCACGAAATCCAGCTTGTGCGCGAACTTCACATTCGCGACGCGATCCGGCACGTCGCCGCCGGCCGGCACGTAGAAGTTGTGGATGGTGATAGGCCCCGAGGGGGTTTGCACCTCGGCCGCGATATGCCGCCGGTCCCCCTTCTCGCACCAGTCCGGCGCCGTGGTGATATGGGTCAAAGGCCGGCGCGACAGGATCGCCACCCCGTTATACCCCTTCATCCCCGCATGCACGTTGTGCGGATACCCCAGCTCCGGCAGGGCCCCATGCGGGAACAGCTCGTCCGGCACCTTGGTCTCCTGCAGGCAGATGATGTCGGGGTCCAACGCCTCCACCAGCCCTGCCAGCAGCGGCAACCGCAGCCGCAGCGAATTGATGTTCCAGGTGGCGATGCGCAGGGGCTGTGTCATGCCCCTTGGTCGCGCGCGAGGTGCCGCTTGGCAAGGCCTCGCTTGACCTCGCCCGCAGGTGGATTAGGTTTCGCGCAAATATTGATCCGGGAGAAACACCAAATGATGCGCAGGACCCTCGCCATCGCGTTGCTCGCCATGCCGGCGCTGGCGCAAAGCCAGCCCGTTATGGCCCAGCCGATCCAGGTGGGCGCCATCGAGATCCTCAGCGGCCCCAACGCCGCCTACGGCGTGGCCATCAAAGGCGGCCTCGACCTGGCGCTCGACGAGATCAACGCGAAAGGCATCCTCGGCGGCCGCAAGATCCAGCTCACCGTGGAAGACAGCGCGGCCAACAAGGACCAGGCCATCAACGCGGCGCGCAAGCTGATCGGCCGCGACAAGGTGGTGGCCATCATCGGGCCCACCCTGTCCAACGAGATGTTCGCCGTGGGCCCCGTCACCAACGAGCGGAAGATCCCCACGCTGGGCACCTCCACCACCGCTTCGGGCATCACCGAAATCGGGCCGTATATCTTCCGCACCTCGCTGCCGGAGAGCGACGTGATCCCCGTCACGCTCAAGGCCGCCCAGGCCCGTGGCGTCAAGACCATCGCGCTGATGTATGCGAACGACGACGCGTTCTCGAAGTCCGGCTTCGACGTGATGAAGGCCGCCGCCGAGAAGGCTGGGCTAAGCATCCTGGCCATCGAGAGCTTCGGCTCCAAGGACACCGATTTCTCCGCCCAGCTCACCAAGATCAAAAGCCTCAAGCCCGACGCCATCGGCCTGTCCGCCCTTGTGGAACCCGTCTCCGGCGTGCTGCTTCAGGCCCGTTCGCTCGGCTTCGGCAAGGAGACCCTGTTCATCGGCGGCAACGGCTCCAACTCGCCCAAGCTGGGTGAGATCGCAGGCCCCGCGGCCGATGGGCTGATCGTGGGCTCGCCGTGGTTCATCGGCAAGAAGGCCGACAACAACGAAGCCTTCGTCGCCGCCTACAAGGCCAAATACAGCCGCGACCCCGACCAGTTCGCCGCCCAGGCCTACGACGCCATGAAGATCATGGCCGGCGCCATCGACCGTGCCGGCGCCGCCGAGCCGGAGAAGGTGCGTGACGCCCTTGCCAAAACCGACTCGTCCGGCGTGATGGGCCCTTTCAGGTTCACCGAAGGGCGCGACCCCGCCACGGCGGCCGGCGTGGTCGTGCTGGTGATGAAAGCGGGCAAATTCGCCGTCCTGGAGTAGCTTTCGCCGCCTTCGAGGATGTTCTATGACACCAGCCCGCGCGACATTTCGTTGCGCGGGCTTTTGTTCTGAGTGTGGTTCCCGCGCGATGCTCGCCCAGCAGCTCGTCAACGGCGTCCTGTTGGGCGCCACCTACGCCCTGTTCGCCCTCGGCTTCACGCTGATGTTCGGGGTGCTGCGCGTGATCAATCTCACCTACGGCTTCTATTTCTCGGCCGGCGCCTTCCTCTCGCTCGCCCTCACGCGCCAGTTGGGCCTTGGCATCTGGGCCGCCTTGCCGCTGGCCGCGATCGGCGCCGGGATCATGGCCGTGGGGATCGACTGGCTGCTGCTCACCCGCCTGCGCCGCCGCGCCACCGCCGAGTTGGACAGCCTGATGGTCACCCTCGGCGGCGTGCTGGCGCTGTATTCCGCCATGACGGCCTGGCTCGGTCCCGATATCCGCAGGCTGCCCCCCGGCCTCGTCAGCGCCGATTCCTTCGTGATCGCGGGCGTGCGCATCACCACCGCGCAGATCCTCATCCTCGGCGCCACCCTTCTCCTCGTGGCCCTGCTGCTGGCGCTGATGCGCGGCACCAGGCTGGGGCTGGCCATCCGCGCCATGGCGGAAAAGCCGGATGCGGCGGGGCTGATGGGCATCAACACCGCGCGCGCATCGGCTCTCGTGTCCTTCATCTCAGGCTGCCTCGGCGGGGCCGGCGGCGTGCTGATCGGGCTGAACTTCAACGCCATCCACCCCTATATGGGCGAGACGATGATGCTGCGCGGCTTCGTCGTCATCATCGTGGGCGGGCTCGGCGACATCCGTGGTGCCCTCATCGCCGGCGTGGCGCTGGGCGTGATCGAGGTGCTGACCGCGGGCTACATCTCGTCCGGCCTCAAGGAAGCCGTGGCGTTCGCCATCCTCGTGGCCGTGCTCTGGACCAGGCCGCAGGGCCTGTTCGGCCGTGCCGTCATGCGCCGCGCATGAGCATCCCGCCGTGGTTGGATGACCTTCTCTGGACCTACCAAAACCTCATCCACGCGATGGGCGTGAACGGCCTCCTGGCGCTGTCCATGTATGTCGTCCTCGCCATCGGCCAGCTCTCCCTGGGGCAGGCCGCCTTCATGGGCCTGGGCGCCTACTCCTCCGCGCTGATGACGCTGAAGCTGAAACTGCCGTTCTTCGTGGTGCTGCCGGCCAGCGTGGCGGCGCCCGTGCTGGTTGCCCTCCTCATCGGCGTGCCCACCTTGCGCCTTTCGGGCGTGTATCTCGCCATCGCCACCATCGGCCTGGGCGAGGTGCTGCGCGCCGTCTATCTGAATGTCGACGTCTTCGGCGGCGCCCTCGGCCTCAACGGCATCCCCGAACGCGCCGAGACCTGGATGATCTTCGGCATCCTCGCCGCTGGCATCACCGGGCTCTGGCTGGTCGGCCGCAGCGGTGTGGGCCGCGCGATGGAGGCGATGCGCGAGGATCCCACCGCCGCCGCCGTCATGGGCGTGAACGTGCCCCGCTATCACCTGGCAGCGCTCGTCACCTCGGCGATCCTGGCGGGCCTCGCCGGCGCCTTGTCCGCCCATGTCTCAAGCTTCATCGGCCCCAACGAATACGGCTTCGAACCCGCCGTCACCATCCTGTCCTTCGCCCTGCTCGGCGGCATCGGCACCCCCATCGCGGCCGTCGCCGGCGCCTGGTTTCTCACGCTGCTGCCGGAGCTGATGCGCGACCTGCCGCAGGTGCGGCTCACCCTCAACGGCGTCATCATCGTGCTGGCGGTGCTGTTCCTGCCGCGTGGCCTGCTCGGCTGGCGCATGGGCCGAAAAGCCGCATGACGCTTCCGCACGCGCCGCTTCTGACCACCCAGCAACTCACCCGCCGCTACGCCGGCCTCGTCGCCGTCGATCACGTGGATCTCGTGGTGCCCCAGGGCGGCGTGCACGCGGTCATCGGCCCGAACGGCGCGGGGAAAACCACGTTATTCAACCTGCTCTCCGGCCTCGTCACCCCCAGCGAGGGGCGTATCTCCTTCGCGGGCGCCGACATCACCGCGCAATCGGCGCATCGCCGCGCCGGCCTGGGCATCGCCCGCACCTTCCAGAACATACGCATCTTCGGCGCCATGACGGTGCTGGAGAACGTGCTCACCGGCCTGCATCCACGGCTCCGGTCCAGCCTCGGCGCCGTGATCTTCCGTCTCCCGAGCTTCCGCGCGGAGGAGCGAGACGCCGTGGCCGGCGCCCGGGCCGCGCTCGACCTCGTGGGCCTGTCCGCCCGCGCCGCCGACCCCGCTTCCAGCCTCGCCTATGGCGACCAACGCCGCCTCGAGATCGCCCGCGCCATGGCGCAGAACCCGAAGCTGCTGCTGCTGGACGAGCCCGCCGCCGGCATGAACCCCGCCGAAACCGTGGCCCTCGGCGAACTCGTGCGCCGTATCGCCTCCGCGCACACCACCATCCTTTTGGTCGAACACGACATGGGCTTCGTCATGCGCCTGTCCGACAGCGTGACCGTGCTGAATTTCGGCCGCCAGATCTTCACCGGCACGCCCGGGGCCGTACGGTCGGAGCCCGCGGTGGTCGAGGCCTATCTCGGTGCGCGACTGGCGGCCAAACTACAGGCCCACCATGGCTAGCGCGCTCGAAATCTGCGGCCTGACGGTCGCCTACGGTCGCACCGAGGCCGTCAGCGGTATCGACATCGTGGTGCCCAAAGGCCGCGTGGTCTGCCTGATCGGGGCCAACGGCGCCGGCAAAACGAGCACCATGCGCGCCATCTCCGGCCTGCTCCGTCCCCGCGCCGGCACGATCAGGCTCGACGGGCAGGACATCACCGGCCTGCCCCCGCACGTCATCGCCGGCATGGGCCTCATCCAGGTGCCCGAGGGCCGCCAGATCTTCGCCGAGCTCACCGTGGCCGAAAACCTCGCCCTCGGCGCCTGGCTCGTGTCGGATCGTGCCGAGATCGCCCGCAGGCAGGAAGCCATCCTCGCCCGCTTCCCCCGCCTGCGCGAACGCCTGGCCCAGCTCGCCGGCAGCATGTCCGGCGGCGAACAACAGATGCTCGCCCTCGGCCGCGCGCTCATGGCCGACCCCCAGATCCTGCTGCTGGACGAGCCCAGCATGGGCCTGGCCCCGCTGTTCGTGGACGAGATCTTCACCATCATCCAATCCCTCAAGAACGAGGGCACCACCATCCTGCTGGTCGAACAGAACGCCTCGGCGGCGCTGGAGGTGGCCGACGACGCCTACGTCATCGAAACCGGCCGCATCGTGCTGCACGGCCCCGCCGCCACGCTCGCCGAAGACCCCGCCGTGGCCGCCGCCTATCTCGGCGGATAGCGGCCTCCCTCAACGCCATCTTCACCCTTTAGATCATGATGCGTTTGGGTTGATTAACCCGAACGCATAAACATGATCGATCAAACAAGAGTAGAGCGTGATGCGTTTGGGTTGCTCAACCCAAGCGCATAAACATGATCAATAAAACAACAAGTTAGAGCCTGATATTTTGTCTACTCAACATCATCAGGCTCTAGCCAGCGTCACACCAGCGTGGTCTTCACAACGCCCACGCCGGCCACCACACCCTCCAGCACATCGCCGCGCCCGGCGGCGGCCACACCTTCGGGGGTGCCGGTGAAGATCAGATCGCCGGCTTCCAGCCGAACCAGCCGCGACAGATACGCGATCGTCTCGGGGATCGACCAGATCAGGAACGACAGATCGCTGGTCTGGCGCACCTGGCCGTTCACCTTGAGCTCGATCAGCCCCTTGCCCGGATCGGGCAACGCCGATTTCGGCACCATCACGCCGATCGGCGCCGAATGATCAAACCCCTTCGCCATGTCCCATGGACGCCCGGCCTTCTTGGCCTCGGCCTGGATATCGCGCCGCGTCATGTCCAGTCCGGCGGCATAGCCCCAGACATGCGACATCGCATCCGCCTCGGCGATATCCACGCCGCCGCTCGAACGCCCCACCACCAGCTCCATCTCGTGATGGAGATCTTGGGTCATGCTCGGGTAGGGCATGTCGGCGCCGCCGACCACCAGGCTGTCGGCGGGCTTGCAGAAGAAGAACGGCGCCTCCCGATCGGGATCATGCCCCATCTCGCGGGCATGCGCCGCATAGTTGCGCCCAACACAGAAGATCCGCCGCACCGGGAACTGCCCGCCATCCGAGGTTGGAATGCTGACGATGGGCGGTGGCGTGATGACATAGGCGCTCATGCGGTGGTTCCTCGTGTGTCTTGGCAGACCGGGTCAAACCGTCCCGGCCCACGTGATAAAATGTGCAACCCCATACTAAAGAACCCTGGCGCGCACGCAAAGTCAGCCGCGTTTGCACCCTCGCCAAAACGGAGTGCAACTGTCATATCCACGGCGAGAAGCGCCGGAATGGCAGGATCGAGGAACGCGTCGTGAGCAAGTCGAGTACATCGAAGTGGCTGTATCTGCAGGTCCTTGTCGCGGTGATCTTGGGCGCCGCGCTGGGCCATTTCGAGCCTGAATTTGCCCTGCAGATGAAGCCGCTGGGCGATGGCTTCGTGAAGCTGGTCCGCATGCTCATCGCGCCCATCATCTTCCTCACCGTCGTTGTGGGCATCGGCAAGCTCAGCACCAGCGCCTCGGTCGGCCGCATCGGTCTGAAGGCGATCATCTATTTCGAGGTGCTGACAACCTTCGCCATGATCATCGGCGTCGCCGTCGGGCATTTCGTGGCGCCCGGCACGGGCGTGAACGCCGATCCCGCCAAGCTCGACCCCAAGGCGGTGCAGGGCTTCATCAATGCGCCGCATCTGACCATCCAGGACTTCCTGCTCAACGTCATCCCAGACACCGTGGTCGGCGCCTTCACCAAGGGCGACATTCTGCCGGTGCTGTTCTTCGCCGTGCTGTTCGGCATCGGCTGCGCCCAGCTCGGCGCGCGCGGCAAGTTGCTGGTCAAGGTCATGGACGAAGCGAGCCACGCCTTCTTCCGCGTCGTGGGGCTCATCATGAAGGTCGCACCCATCGGGGCTTTCGGCGCCATGGCCTTCGTGATCGGCCAATACGGCATCAAAACGCTGTTCTCGCTCGCCTGGCTCATGGGCGCCTTCTACCTCACCTGCTTCCTCTTCGTCTTCATCGTGCTGGGCCTGGTGCTGTCGATGACCGGCCTCAGCCTGTTCAAGCTGATGGCCTATCTCAGCGACGAGTTCTTCATCGTGCTCGGCACCTCCTCCTCCGAGGCCGCTTTGCCGACGCTGATGGAAAAGCTGGAGCGTCTCGGCTGCGGCAAGTCGCTCGTCGGCCTCGTGGTGCCGCTCGGCTATGCCTTCAACCTCGATGGCACGTCGATCTACTTCACCATGGCCATCGCCTTCATCTCACAGGCCCTGAACATTCCGCTCAGTGTGTATGATTGGCTGTTCATCCTGGGCGTTCTGCTGCTGACATCCAAGGGCGCGGCCGCCATCACCGGCGGCGGCTTCATCACGCTGGCCGCCACCCTGGCCACGCTCAACGGCAAGATCCCCGTGGCGGGCATCGTGCTGGTCTTCGCGATCGACCGTTTCATGAGCGAGGCCCGCGCCATCACCAACCTGTTCGGCAACTCCGTCGCCACCATCGTCGTGGCCTGGTGGGAGGGCACGCTCGACCTCGACCGCGCCCGTGCGGTGCTGGCCGGCCAGACCGTGCCGGAACTGGAAGAGGCGTTCGACTGATGCGGATCGAGGTGGTCTCCGATGTCATCTGCCCCTGGTGCCTCATCGGAAAACGTCATCTGAGGGAGGCTTTGGTCCTGCTCGCCGAGGAGGGCCTGGATTTCTCGGTGGGCTGGCGGCCCTACCAGCTCAACCCCGAAATGCCCGAACTGGGAATTTCCCGGTCCATGTATCGCGCCGCCAAGTTTGGCAGCGCCGAGCGCGCAAGCGCGTTGGACGCCAATGTGACGCAGGCCGGCCGGATGGTCGGACTGGATTTTCGCTTCGACCGGATACAGCGCACCCCCAACACCATCCTGGCGCACCGGCTGATCCGCCTCGCCGGCCCCGACCCGGATGCGGTGGTGGAGCGCCTGTTCGTCGCCTATTTCCACGAGGGCCTCGATATCGGTGACCTCGACATCGTGAGCGCCATAGCTATCGAATGCGCCATCGACCCCACGCCCCTTTCGACGGACGAGGGGGAGGCCGAAATCCGTGCCGGGGATGACGCCGCCCGCAAAGCCGGGCTCACCGGCGTGCCCAGCTTCCTGCTCGAAGGCTATTTCCTGTTTTCCGGCGCCATGCCGGCCGACGCCATGGCCAGCCAGTTCCGCCGCGCCCACGCCATCCTCGCCGCCCGCGCCGCATGACAGGCGCGAAAGACCAGATAAGGAAACATCGATGCGCTTCGTAAGCTATGTGGCCGGCACTGAAACGTCCTACGGCCTCCTGCAGGATGACGGCGACGTCGTCGATCTGCCGGAAGCGGCCGCCGCGCGCGGTGAAAGCCTGCCGATGGACGGACTGCTGGCCTTCATCTCAGCCGGCGCGCCGGCCATCGCCATCGCCAAAAGCGTGGCCGGGGCACCGGCTGCCGCGCTGCGCAAACACGCTGACATCCGGCTGCTGGCGCCCATCCCGCGCCCCACCAAGAACGTGTTCTGCGTGGGCCGCAATTACCGCGACCACGTGACAGAGGGCTACCGCGCCGCCGGGGCCGCGCCGAAATACCCTGAAGTCCCGCAATTCTTCACCAAGCCGCCCACCGCCGTCATCGGCCCGAACGAAGCCTTCTTCCACGACGTCGCCGTGACCCAGAAGCTGGATTACGAGGTCGAGCTCGCCGTGATCATCGGCACCAAAGGCCGCGACATCGCCGCGTCGGATGCCATGAACCACATCTTCGGCGTCACCATCCTCAACGACATCACCGGCCGTGACCTGCAACGCCGGCACGACCAATGGTTCAAAGGCAAGGGCCTGGATCGCTCGGCGCCCATGGGCCCCTATATCCTGCATCGTGACAGCGTTCCCGATTTCGGCGCCATGGAGCTCACCTTGCACGTGGATGGACAGGAGCGGCAGCGCAGCACCGTCGATCAGATGATTTTCGACATCCCCACCATTATGGCCTTCCTGTCCGCCGGCCTCACGCTCGAGCCCGGCGACATCATCGCCACCGGCACCCCGTCAGGTGTCGGCTACGCGATGGACCCGCCGCGTTACCTGGTCGACGGCAACACCGTGGTGTGTGCCATCACCGGCCTCGGCACCCTGTCCACGCCCATCAAGGCCTATGTGGCATGAGGCCACCAGCACGCGTGCTGCCGCAAGCCTGGCCGCATGGCCGCAGCCTCGCCGTCTCCGTCAGCGTCATGCTGGAAGGCTGGAGCGACAATGCCGCCCCCGGCGTGGGCCCGATGGGCAACGTGCTGAAAGCCGGCACGCTCGATCTTCAGGCGCGCTCCTGGGCCGAATACGGCGTGAACGAGGGCACCTGGCGGTTGCTTGACATATTAGCCGCGGCCCACACCACAGCCGTGTTCTACGTCAGCGGCATTCTCGCCGAACGTCATCCCGCCCTTGTGCACGCCATCGCCCAAGCCGGCCACCACGTGGCGGCGCATGGCTGGGCGCAGGAGATCATCCCCGCCACCCAGGCACCCGACGTTGAAAAAGCGGATATCGCGCGCTGCGTGGCGGCGTTGCAGCAGGCGTGCGGCCATCGCCCACAAGGCTGGCTCAGCCCGCGCTGCACCCCCAGCGCCGTGACCACCGAGCTTCTCGCCGAGGCCGGTTTTGGCTGGCACGCCGAGTTCTTCGACCAGGACCTGCCCCGCCCCATCGCCACGGCCCACGGCCCCATCACCGCCGTTCCCTTCACCATGGAGGTGAACGACATGCCGATGTCCGTGCGCTACGGCCAGGAGCCGGAATCCTACACCCGCACCCTGCAGCGCATTCTGGAAGGCTGGCCCACGCTCGCCAGCCGCCCCGCCTGCCTCGATGTCACCGTCCACGCCCATGTCTACGGCCGGCCGATGGGTGCCATCGCATTCGCACAATCCCTCGCCTTGCTCAAGGAACACGACGACATGGCCTGGGTCACACATCACCATCAGCTCGGCACATCGTTCGCCACGTAAAGCGGGGCCTCAATCGAAGGCTGCCTCCGGCACCCGAACCGGCGGCTTCGCCTTGCGCAGTGCCGCATAGACCTGGGCCACCACCAGCAACACGCTCAATCCCACGAAAAACGCGCTGATCGGGCGATCGATAAACGTCTCCAGGCTGCCGCGTGACAGCAGCACCGAGCGCCTGAAATTCTCCTCCAGCCGCGGCCCCAGAACGAAACCCAACAGGATCGGCGCCGGCTCGAACCCCAGCTGCAACAGCAGGTAGCCGAAGGCCCCGAAGGCCAGCGTCGCCGCCACGTCGAAC
This sequence comes from Rhodospirillales bacterium, assembly GCA_025362815.1. Taxonomy (GTDB): domain Bacteria; phylum Pseudomonadota; class Alphaproteobacteria; order Acetobacterales; family Acetobacteraceae; genus CAIQQQ01. Next base: position 14,104 of record JANYFG010000093.1, on the reverse strand, counting down.
ATTTCGTTGCGGGCGGCGAACACGCCGATGCACACGAAGAACAACGCCGTGGGATACAGGAAGCGATAGGGCACGCTCAGCAGCTTCACCCACACGCTGATCATCGGCACGTTCAGGAACACAAGCATGATATTGCCGATCCAGAACGAGGCGATGAGCCCCCAGAAGATGTCCGGCTGTTCCACGATCAGGCGCGGCCCCGGCTGGATGCCGTGGATCATCAACGCCCCCAGCAGCAGCGCCATCACGGCATCGCCCGGGATGCCCAGGCTCATGGTGGGGATGAAATCGCCCTGCACCGCCGAATGGGTGGATGCCTCGGGGCTCGCCACGCCCTCGATGGCGCCATGCCCGAAACGCTCCGGCGTCTTGGACAACTTCTTCTCGGTGGCATAGGCGATGAACGAGGCGATGGTGGGGCCGGTGCCGGGGATCAGCGAGCACAGGCTGCCGATGAACGTGCCGCGAAAAATCGCCGGCAACGCCTGGCGCACGTCACGCCCCGACGGCCGCAGATCGCGGTAGCTGAGCTTGGCGGCCTTCACGGTGGGGCTCAGGCTGTTCACGCTTTTCAAGAACTCGGCAATGCCGAACAGCCCCAGCGACACCGCGACCAACTCCATGCCATCGGACAATTCGAGGAAGCCGAAGGTGAAGCGCTCACTGCCGGTGTTCACATCCGTGCCAACCAGGCTCAGCAGAATGCCGAACAACGTCATCGCCACGCCCTTGATGGGCGACCCCTTCGCCAGGGTGGAGCCGGCCAGCAGGCCCAGCAGCATCAGCGCGCAGATCTCCTGCGGGCCGAACTTGAAGGCGATATTGGCGATATACGGCGCCATGAAGATCATCTGGATAATGCCGAACGCGGCGCCGATAATGGCCGCCAGCATGGTGATCCCCAGCGCCACGCCGCCGCGCCCTTGCCTTGTCATGGGAAACCCATCCAGGCACGTCACCGCATGCGGGGGATGGCAGGGCAAATTGAGCAGGATGGAACAGATGGCGCCGCCATATTGCGCGCCGTAATAGATGCCGGACAGCATCAGCAACGCGGCCACCGGCTTCATCGCGAATGTGAGGGGCAGCAGGATGGAGATGGTGGACAGCACCCCCATGCCCGGCAGCACGCCCACCATGTTCCCGATCAGCACGCCCAGAAAGCACCACATCAGATTATGCGGATCGAGTGCGATGGAAAACCCGTGCATCAGGCCAACGAGACCGGCGTCCATTATAGAATGCCCCGCAGGATTGGAAATTGTACTTTCAGGCCGAGCGAGAACACGAGCACCCCGAACACGGCCACGGCCAGGCCGAGCAATGCCGCCTCCCGCAACGTGGTGGCTCTGGTGCCGAGCGCGGCGACGGACACGCAGGCGAAGATGGCCGGAAACAGGCCCGCCATTTTGGCCAAGGCGATGAACAGCACAACGGACAATGCGATGGCGAGCGCACCCCGCCAATCCGGAGGCCCGGCTGCGTGCAAGCTTTGCGCGTGCGAGCCGGATTCGCCAGCCGGGGCCGGCGCGCGGAACACCGCCATCAGCCCCCCCATCGCCACCAGCCCCACCCCGAGCGCCACCGGGAAGAACCCCGATCCCATGGCGGTCAATTTCCCAACCCCGTAGCTGCTGCCTTCAACGATGGCGCCAGCCCCGATCAGCGCCATCAGCGCTCCGGCATAGTAATCGCGGTTGTTTTGGAAACGGCTCATGCGGACAATTCCTGCATCAAGGCGAAAAGCTGGGGTTGGCGTTCGAAGCCGATGCCGGGCAGATCGGGCCAGTCGAGGGTGCCATCGATGACGGTCATGGTGTCGGCATAGCCACCGAACGCACCGAAAACCCCTGGATAGGCCTCGCAACTTCCAAGGCCAAGGCCAGCGGTGACGGCGAACGACATCATGTTGCCGCCATGCGGGAACACCCGCCGTCTGTCGCCGCCATGTGCTTCCAGCGTCGCCACCATCCCGGCGAACGCGGCGATCCCGTAGGCTTGCGGCGGATCGACCTGCAGCACATCCCGATCGACGCGAAACCCACCGAATTGCAGAAGGTTCGTGACGTCGGCGGCGCAAAAGAGATTCTCGCCGGTGGCGAGCGGCGGCGCGTAGATCGCGGCCAAAGCGGCGAATTCACCGAAGGCCTGGGGCGCACAGGGCTCCTCGAACCAGCGCAGGTCGTAGCCCGCCAAACGTTTTGCATAGCGCGTCGCGCGGTCCAGCGGCAGCGCGCCGTTGGCATCCACCGCAAGACGCTTTGAATCACCCACCAACTTCAAGGCACGCTCGATCCTGCGACAATCCTCATCCAGCGCCACGCCGCCGGTCTTGATCTTGATATGCGTGTAGCCGGCGTCGAGATGCCCACGTATCTCGCGGTCCAGCGCCGCCAGATCGTCGTGCGGTTGATACCAGCCGCCGCCCACGTAAACCGGCACGCGCTCCATCCCCGGTGCGCCGCCGTAACGCTCCGCCAGCACATGCCACAGCGGCCGCTCCAGCGACTTCGCCACGGCATCCCATACCGCCGTCTCGATCGTGCCGATCGGCACCGATCGCTCGGCATCGCCGCCGGGCTTTTCGCGCGTGGCCATGCAGGCCGCCACAAGGGCGGGGTCGAGAAGCCCCTGTGCATCCTGCAAACTCTCGGGGTTGGCCCGCAGCACCCGCGGGATGAAACGCTCCCGCATCGCCGCCCCGCACGCGTAACGGCCGGTGGAATTGAAGGCATAGCCGATCACCTTCTGTCCCGCCCGCACCACGTCCGTCACCACAGCCACCACCGACGTGGTCATTTCGGAGAAGTCGAACGCGGCGTTGCGCATGGCCGAGCGCACCGGCACCGCGCGCTCGCGAATATCGATGATCCGCACGCGCTTAAACCGGGGTGATGCCGGACTTCTCGATCAGATCACGCCATTTGGGTATTTCAACCGTGATGCGCTTGGCAAGGCCGGCGGGCCCGTTCGCCAGAACCTCAAAGCCGGATTTCTGCAGCAGCGCGCGGATGGCCTTGTCGTTCAAAATCTCCAGCGTGGTTTTGACCAGCGCATCCACAATCGGCTGCGGCGTTTTGGCGGGCGCCAGGAACGCCTGGAACGTGTCGGCCACGAAATCCGGATAGCCCAGCTCGATCATCGTCGGCGCCTCCGGCAATTCCGCCCAGCGCGTGGCGCCGGTGACCGCCAGCGCCGTAAGCGCGCCACTGAGGATCTGCGGCAGGGCCGGGGGCAACGACACGCACGCGATGGGTGTCACGGACCCCAGAATGGCCTGGATGGCGGGCCCCGCACCGGCGAAGGGCACATGCGTCATTTGGATCTTGGCTTCGTATTTCAGCAACTCGCCCGAAAGATGCGGCGTGGTGCCGATACCCGCGCTGGCGTAGCTGAACGCCGTGGGATCGGCCTTTGCCCGTGCCACCAGCTCGGCCATCGTCTTGATGCCGGATTTCGGGTCGGCCAGGAACACGTTGGGCGATGTGCCCAATTCGACGAGGGGCGCGAAATCCTTGATCGGGTCGTAGGGCAGTTTCCTGTAAAGCCCCGGATTGACCACGAGCGCCGAGGAATGCACCAGCAGCGTGTAACCATCCGGATCAGCCTTGCCCACCGCGGCGGCGCCGATATTGCCGCCCGCGCCAGGGCGGTTTTCCACGATGAAAGACCCGCCCATCCGCTCGCTCAGATGCGCCGCGATCACGCGCGCCATGATGTCCGTCGGCCCCGCCGGCGCGAACGGCACGATGAGTTTCACCGGCCGATCGGGATATCCCGCCGCCTGCGCGCCGCGCCCGGCGGAAGCGGCAAGCCCAGTGGCGCCCAGAAGAGTCAGCCGGCGGGTCAGCATCATGGATCTCCCCTCGCGACGCATGGATGCGCCGTCGTTGTTCTTAAATGGTCAGCGTATCACGATCGGATTGAGCGGCGAACCGACGGCGCCGGTGATCGGCAAAGCGGGCGCCACGAACATGAACTCATACACGTTGTCCGCGGCACATTCGCGGCCGAGCTCGTCGAGCTTGAAGATCTCGCCCATCGTCAGGCCCATGATGGGAATACAGATCCAGTGCCAGGGCTGGTTGATGCCCTCCGCGTTGTTCGGCCGCACCTCCACGCCCCAGGTATCGGTGGCCACGGCGGAAACCTGCTTGGCCTGCAGCCAGTCCAGCGTCTCGAAATCAAGCCCCGGCGCGTCGCCGCCGGGATAGCCGTCCCACGATTCCGCCGCCAGGCACTTTTCCATCTGCCCGGTCCGGACCAGCAGATGATCGCCGCGGCCGACGGACACTCCCTGCGACACGCAGCAGGCATCGAGAATGTCGTTGGTGATGGCGAAACCGTCCGGTAGGCAGTCCATCTTCAGATGCCGCGCGATATCCAGCAGCACGCCGCGGCCGACCATCTTCTCCTTAGTGTGCTGGATGCCCGCCTTGGCGGCGCCAAACGACGACACCTCGCGGCAGTCGTAGCCGTTCCACATGTGGTTGTCGTAGAAGATGTGCCCCAGGCCATCCCAATGCGTGCCGGCCTGCAACGGAAACAGCACCATGTCGTCGGCCGAGCGGATGCCACGCTTGTCCAACGTGCCGGCATACGCGTCCGAGCCCGACCGCAGCATGGTGTGCACCGGGTTGAAACGGCCCACCGGTGGGAATTTCGTCTTACCGCCCTGCGGGCCGTCTTTGTCGTAGTTCAACGCCAACGAGATCACCTGGCCTTTGCGCACCAGCGTGGCGGCATGGGCGACATCGGCGGGCGTTGTGTGGTTCAGCGTCCCGATCTGGTCGTCGGGCCCCCACCGGCCCCAGTTCTTCAGCCGTGCGGCGGCCTCGTCCAGGATCTTGCGATTGACGAAACTGGGCTGGCCCATTGTGGGCTTCTGATTGATGTCCATTGGAGTTTCCTCAGGGTTTTATTTTTTGAGCCGTCGTGGCCGGGCGACTTTGGAGGGTGGCGGCGCGCGAAACCCGGCCGCCAGAAACGGCACGATCTGGCGCAGCGCGACGTCCACATCGCCGGGGTTGCAGCGCCCGTCGGTCAGCGCCTGAATGCGGCCGGAATCGGCCATGGTGTAGACAATCGTGCCCATCAGGAAATGGAAGCGCCAATGCAGCGCTTCGTCTGAAAGGTCCGGCAGCTGCCGGCGCAAACACGCGATGCACAGGCGGCTGGACACGTCGAAAGCGTCGGACAGGATGCGGCGGCTGAAGTCTTCCGGCTCGGTGGCCAGGCGCGCGCGCAGGCGGGCGAACATGCGGTTCTCGGCGCCTTCCGTCAGCGCGGGGCGCAAGAACGCCTCGATCACGTCTTCGAGGGTGGAGGCAGGGTCCGCCTGCACCGCTTCCAGCAGACGCGCCCGTTCGTCGGCGATGGGGCGCGCCCGGGCGGCGAAGATCTCCGCCAGCAGGTTTTCCTTCAGCCCGAAATGATAGTTCAGCGCCGCCAGGCTCACATCGGCGGCGGCAGCGATGGTGCGTATGCTCACGCCGTTCCAGCCGTGCTCGGCGAACAGGCGCTCGGCCGCATCGATCAACCGCTGACGCACCGGCCGCGTGGCGATCGACACGTCTGGCGCCAGGCCGGTGTCCAACGTCGTCATCGTGATGTGTTGCGCCTTGACTGATACGAACGTTCGTATAGCGTGCGGAGAGGAAAGCCTCTTGTCAAGAGAGCGGCTGCGCGGGGAAGCGAGACAAAGATGACGAAAACGATCCTGACCTGTGCGGTCACGGGCAACCAGACCACCCGCGCCCAGCATCCGGGGCTGCCCTGCACGCCGCTCGAAATCGCCACGGCCTGTATCGAGGCGGCGAAGGCCGGCGCGGCGATCACCCATATTCACGCCCGCTACGACGATGGCCGCCCTTCGATGGAGCTGGCGCACTACAAGGAAATCGTCGACCGCATCCGTGAAAGTGCCACCGACGTCATCATCAACCTCACCACAGGCCCCGGCCAGCGTTTCGTGCCGGGTGCCGCAGACCCCAGCATCGCGGGCCCCGGCACCACGCTCACCCACCCCATGCGGCGCGTGGAGCACGTGCTGGCGCTGAAACCCGAGATCTGCACGCTCGACCTCAACACGATGTGGTCCGGCACGTCGGCGGTGATCAATTCGCCGGAGAGCATCAGCACCATGGCCGCCGCCATGAAGGAGGCGGGCTCCAAGCCGGAGCTGGAGGTGTTCGACGGTGGCGACATCCAGCTTGCCAAGATGCTGATCGACACAGGCGTGCTGGACACGCCCGCGATGTTCCAGATCGTGACCGGCATCCGCTTCGGCTTCGAGCAAACGCCGCAGACCATGGCCTACGCGCGCTCCATCCTGCCGCCCGGCGCGGTGTGGGCCGGCTTCGGCATCGGGCGCATGGCGTATCCGATGCTGGCCACCGCCTATCTGCTCGGCGGCCACGTGCGGTGCGGCCTGGAAGACGCCGTCAATCTCAGCCGCGGGGTGTTGGCACCCGACAACGCGGCGATGTGCCGCAAGGCCGCGCATATCATCGAGGAGCTCGGCGGCGAACTGGCCACACCGAAAGAGGCGCGACAAATCCTGGGTCTTTAACCAAACGCGTCGCTTCAACTCCGCATCAAAGAACGGGGAGGCACTTATGACAACACGCCGGAGTTTTCTGACCGCATCGCTGGCAGGCGGCATGGTTTTCTGCAGTTGCGGAGGGGTGCCGCGCGCGTCGGCCCAGTCGGCCCAGTCGGCCCAGTCGGCGTCGTCATCGTCATCGTTCGCGCGACTGCCGGTCATGGTGGGCGGCAAGCGGGTTCGCACCATCGACACGCACCAGCACTGCTATTTCCAGGACGCCATCGATCTGATGGGCGAGGATGCATCCAAGGTGTTGCCGCCCGTCAAAGGCGTGCCCCAGCACTTCCTTGCCAAGACAGACGTGATGGCGGGCCGCCTGGCTGAGATGGACGCGATGGGCATCGACACGGCGGTGCTGTCGATCAACCCGTATTGGTATGACCGGGACCGTGAAACCGCAGCCAGGATCTGCGAGATTCAGAACACCCATCTCGCCGAGATCCACGCTGCCCACCCGGACCGCATTCTGGCCTTCGCCTCCATCGCGCTGCAATTCCCCGATCTCGCCGTCCAGCAACTCGAGGATGCCGTGCGCAAGAAGGGCCTGGTGGGCGCTGCCATCGGCAGCAACATGCGCGGGGAAAGCTTTTCGGATGCGAAATTCCAGCCCGTCTGGGCCAAGGCGCAAGAGTTGGGCGCGGTGCTGTTCATCCATCCGCAGTCGCAGCCGGAACTGGCCAAGCGGTATGCCGGCAATGGCTGGCTGTCCAACGTGATCGGCAATCCGCTCGATACCACCATCGCGCTACAGCATCTGATCTTCGAAGGCACACTCGACAGATTTCCCACGTTGAAAATTCTCGCGGCGCATGGCGGCGGCTATCTGCCGTCGTACGCGGCGCGCGGCGATCACGGCTGTTTCGTCTCGCCGCAGAACTGCAAGGCCGACATCGTTCTGAAGAAGCAGCCGAGCGAATACGTCACGCAGCTCTATTTCGATGCGATGGTGTTCACGGCAGAAGGTTTGCGACATCTGGTGGCCACCGTGGGTGCCAGCCAGGTGGTGCTCGGCACCGATCACCCCATCCCGTGGGAGTTGCACCCCGTGGATCACGTGATGGCCACGTCGTCGCTGAGCGAGGTGGACAAGATCGCCATCCTTGGCGGCAATGCCGAAAAGCTGCTGAAGGTATCAATATGAAACGCAAACTAGCGGGCGCGCTCGTGGGGCTCCTGCTTGCGATGCCCGCGATGGCGCAGACCTATCCCAACCACACCATCCGCGTGTTGGAGCCGCTCGCCGCCGCCAGCGCGGTGGATACGGTCACGCGGATCGTTGCTGAAAAGATGGGCCAGATCCTGGGCCAGAGCCTGTATGTCGATAACCAGCCAGGTGCGGCCGGCCTGCTCGGCATGCGCGCCGGCGCCCGTGCGGCACCGGACGGCTACACCGTGCTGGCGGTGAACGACAGCGTTCTGACGGTGCTGCCGAACATGCGCAAGGACGCGGGCTACGACCCGCGCAAGGATTTCGTGCCGATCACGCTCCTGGCCCGTCTGCACTGGGTGATGATTTCCAACCCGTCGTTTCCAGCAAAGACGCTGCCCGAATTCATCGCCTTGGCAAAGGCCAAGCCAGGATCGATCGATTACGGCACCGGCGGGCAGGGCAGCCCGCAGCACATCGCCATGGAACTGCTGATGCGCGCCGCCGACATCAAGCTGACCCATGTGCCGTTTCGCGGTGTGACGCAGGCTCTGACAGACGTGGTCTCCGGCCACGTGCCCGTCATGTTCATCGCCCTGCCGGGCCCGATGGCGTTCTACGAAAGCAAGCAGTTGAACTTCATGGCCAGCGCCGATCTCAAGCGTGTCGGCACGCTGCCGGCGGTTCCCACGATCGCCGAACAGGGCCTGCCCGGCTTCGAGTTCAACGCCTGGGCCGCGTTTTTCGCCCCCGCCAACACGCCGCCGGCCATCATCGAAAAGTTGAACAAGGCCGCGCGCGAGGCCTTGGCCGATCCCGTCATCAACAAGCAACTCACCGACCTCGGCTACGAGGTGGTGGGCAGCACGCCCGACGAGCTGCGCACCATCCTGGCGAAGGATTTCGACGCCAAGGCCGAACTTCTGCGCGTGGCGAACATCCATGCAGACTGACCCGGGGCGGACGAAACCTGCGATCATCCGCCCGGCCGACCAGCCGGTGGCCGATCGTGGCGGCGGCAACCGCACCATTCCGTTGGTGACCCCGCGCACCGGCTCCACCCAGCTGATCAACGGCATCACCATGATCGGGCCGGGCTCTGCCATCCCCGAACATTTCCACAACTGTGAGGAGAGCGTCATCGTGCTGGATGGCCACGCCATCGCGGTGCTCGATGGCGTGGAGCATGAGGTGGGCCCCGGGGACACGAGCTGGATCCCGGCGCAGCTACCGCATTACTTCCGCAACGCATCGGCCACCGAGCCACTGCGCATCTTCTGGACCTATGCGTCGGTCAAGGCCACGCGCACGCTGGTGGCCACCGGTGAGACCCGTGCCGTCGCCGCCGAGCATGCGCCAGACAGGATCGTGGCCCCGGATGGACGCCCATGAGCGAGCGGCGCCTCGTCTCCGCCGGCGCGTTGCGCGAGTTCGCCCGCGCGGCGTTCATCGCCACGGGCCTGCGTGAAGCCCACGCCACCGAAGTGGCCGCGCTGATGGTCGAAGCCGATCTGGTGGGTGCCGACGCGCACGGCATCTTCCGCCTGCCGCAATACATTCGGCGCTTGAAGGCCGGCGGCTTCAACCCCACGCCCGACATCGTGGTGCACAAGACGGGCCCTGCCACGGCGCTGGTCGATGGTGATAACGGCATGGGCCACCTGGTGATGGCGCGCGCGGCCGGCACCGCCGTGGAACTCGCCCGCGTCTGTGGCGTGGGCTGGGTGGGCGTGCGCGGTTCCAACCATGCCGGCGCCGCCTCGCTCTACGCCGCCATGCCGCTGGCGCACGGCATGATCGGCATCTATTCCGCAGTCGCCAGCGCTAATCACATGGCGCCCTGGGGTGGCACCGATCTTCTGCTCGGCACCAATCCGCTCGCCATCGGAATCCCGGTCGGTGACAGTCCGCCGGTCGTGCTCGACATCGCCACCACCGTGGTCTCTTACGGCACGGTGAAAAACTACGTGTTGCAGGGCCGCGACATGCCGGAAGGCTGGATGATCGATCGCGGCACCGGGCTCGCTCTGACCGACGCCAAACGCACCCTCGATGGCGTTCTGCTGCCGATCGGCGGCTACAAGGGCGCCGGGCTCGCCATGGTGCTCGGCCTGCTCGCCGGCACGCTGAACGGGGCCGGTGTGGGGCGCGACGTTGTGGACTTCAACGCCGACGACACGAACAAATCCAACACCGGCCAGTTCATCGTGGCGCTCGACGTCGCCCGCTTCACCGATCCGGCGGTCTTCGCCACGAACGTTCTGCATCACCTCGATGAGCTGCGCGCCTCCGCCCGCCTGCCCGGCGTGGAGAGTATCCGTCTGCCCGGCGACGAACGTGCCAAACGCCGGGCTCGCCGCGTGGCCGAGGGGGTGCCGATCATCCCCGAGCTTGCCACCGTGCTGGCCAAACTCGCCGACCAACTCTCGATTTCACCGCTTTAAGGAGGTCGCGTCATGATCGCCCTGACCATCAACGGCGCCGAGCACAAGCTCGACATCGATCCCAACACGCCCTTGCTCTATGCGCTGCGCGACGACCTCGAACTCAATGCGGCGAAATTCGGCTGCGGCCTCGGCCAGTGCGGCGCCTGCACCGTCATCGTTGACAACGCGGCGGTTTATTCATGCCTGCTGCCGGTGTCCGCGCTGGAAAACCGCAAGATCCGGACGTTGGAAAGCCTTGGCACCATCGACCGGCCGGGCGCTTTGCAACAGGCCTTCATCGACGAACAGGCGGCCCAGTGCGGCTATTGCATCGCGGGCATGATCATGCGGGCGCAGGCGCTGCTGGAGACCAACGCGTCGCCTTCGGACGCTGAGATCCGGGCGCATATGCAGACCAATCTTTGCCGCTGCGGCACCCATCTGCGCATCATCGCCGCCGTGAAACGCGCCGCCGCCATGGGCGGCATCACCAGGCCACGCGCCGAACTTGCCTCTCCCACACAGGGGGTTGTGCGATGAACCAGATCTCGCGCCGCGCCGCGCTCACCGGTGCCGCCGCCGTCATCGTGGCCCTGCGCCTGCCCGGCGCCGCAGCGCAGGAGGTGAAACTCCCCGGTGCGCTCTCGCACACGCCGATGCTGAACGGCTGGTTGAAGCTCGAAGCCAACGGCCATGTGACGGTTTATACCGGCAAGGGCGAACTCGGCCAGGGCATCCGCACTGCGTTGCTGCAGATCGCATCCGAGCAGCTCGACATACCCATGGCGCAGATTACGCTGATCGGGCCTGACACGAAACTGACGCCCAACGAGGGCTACACCTCGGGCAGCCTGTCGATGAAAGACAGCGGCACGGCCATCCTGAATGCCTCGGCCGAGTTGCGCGCCATGCTCGTGCAGGCCGCTTCCGCCAAACTTGCAGTTTCTGCCGGCAGCCTTGCAACCGAGGCCGGCTTCGTGGTGGCCGCCGACGGGCGACGCGTCGGCTATGGCGACCTCGTCTCCGCCATCGACCTCGATCGCAAAGCCGCATCCGGGACAGTGCTCAAAGACCCCGCCACGCACAGGGTGATGGGCAAACCGGTCCATCGGGTGGACATTCCCGCAAAAGTCACCGGCGGTGCCGCCTATGTGCAGGACATGCGGCTGCCTGGCATGGTGCATGCGCGCATGATCCGGCCGCCCCATTACGGTGCCACGTTGCTCAGCCTCGACACGGCCGCCACCGAGACGGTGCCAGGCCTGATCAGGATCGTGCGTGACGGCTCCTTTCTCGCCGTGATCGCGAAGGGCGAATGGCAGGCCGTTCAGGCAATGCGACTTCTGGCCGAGGGAGCCAAATGGAGTGCCGGCACACCGCTTCCCGCGCAGGCCGACATCTTCAAGATCATCCGCGGTCTGGCGTCCAACGACACTGTCATACTCGACAAGAAAGCCGATCTGCCCGCAAATTCGCGCAGCCTCAGTGCCAGCTACCGAAGGCCCTACGGCATGCACGGCGCCATCGGGCCGTCCTGTGCCGTGGGGCTGATGGACGGCGATCAGTTGACCGTCTGGACGCACACGCAGGGCGTCTATCCCGACCGCGCCGCGATCGCCGATCTGTTGAAGATGCCACCGGCCAACGTCCGTCTGATCCATGTGGAAGGCTCCGGCTGCTACGGCCATAACGGCGCCGACGATGCCGCAGCCGATGCCGCCATGCTCGCCCGCGCCTTGCCGGGCAAGCCCGTGCGCGTGCAGTGGATGCGCGACCAGGAAAACACGTGGGAGCCCTTCACCCCCGCCATGGTCACCGAGGTGTCAGCAGCTCTCGATGCGAACGGCAAGATCGTCGACTGGCAATACGGGGTTTGGAGCAACACGCATTCCAACCGTCCTGGCAACGGCGCCCGCCTGCTCGCCAGCTGGCATATCGCCGAGCCTCTCAAGCCGCAGCCGCCCACCGCCATTCCGCAGCCCGAAGGCGGCGGCGATCGCAACGGCATTCCGCTCTACGACATCCCCCGCGCGAAGGTGACGTCTCATTTCGTGCCGGAGGAAAAACTCCGTGTCTCCGCCATGCGCGGGCTCGGCGCCTACACCAACGTGTTCACCATCGAAAGCTTCATGGACGAGCTGGCGCAGGCCGCCGGCGCCGACCCGGTGGCCTTCCGCCTCGCCCACCTGTCGGACCCCCGTGCGCGGGACGTGATCAACCTCGCGGCTGACAAGTTCGGCTGGAACACCCAGGCCTCCCTTCCCCAAGGCCATGGTCGCGGCTTCGCCTTCGCGCGCTACAAGAACCTGGCCGCCTACCTCGCCATCGCGCTCGAGATCTCGGTCTCCCCGGAAACCGGCGAGGTTCGCCTCATCCGCGCCGAGGTGGCCATCGACAGCGGACAGGCGGTGGCGATCGACGGAATCGTGAACCAGACCCAGGGCGGCGTCATCCAGTCCGCAAGCTGGACGCTGTTCGAACAGGTGATGTTCGAGCCCGCCGGCATCACCAGCCGGGACTGGCGCGGCTACCCGATCCTGCGCTTCAACGCGGTGCCCGAGCAGGTGAATGTCCATGTCATCGATCGTCCCGGCGCGCCCTTCCTGGGCACCGGCGAGGCGGCGGCCGGCCCCACGGCGGCGGCGCTGGCCAACGCGCTGGCACACGCGACGAAGCTGCGCCTGCGCGAACTGCCGCTGACGGCGGCGCGGGTGAAGGCCGCGATGCAGGGGTAGATGGAGCCCGGGCGGACCCTGCGCCAACGGCGGGCAAACCGCCGACGCCGGTTGTCACCGCGTGTCTGATAGCGATAACATGCGGGTTAAGCGGTTGATCGTGGCCAGGTCGCCACACCGCAAGACAGGGAGCACGCCATGCCCGACACACATCCGCCAGCCCCGCTTGCGGCGCCGGCCCCGTTGAAGACGGCGGCCGATCTGCGCTCCGCGCGCTGGTTCGGCCCCGCGGACCTGCGTTCGTTCGGCCATCGCTCGCGCGCCATGCAGATGGGCTACACGCCCGAGGAATGGACGGGCAAGCCGGTCATCGCCATCCTCAACACCTGGTCGGACCTGCAGCCCTGCCACAGCCATTTCAAAACCCGGGTGGAGGATGTCAAGCGCGGCATCCTAATGGCCGGCGGCTTTCCCGTCGAACTGCCGGCGCTGTCGGTCAGCGAGAGCTTCGTGAAGCCGACCACGATGATGTATCGCAACATGCTGGCGATGGAGACGGAGGAGCTGATCCGCTCCCACCCGATCGACGGCGTGGTGCTGATGGGCGGCTGCGACAAGACAACGCCGGGCCTTCTGCTCGGCGCCACCTCGATGAACCTGCCCACCATCTTCCTGCCCGCCGGGCCCATGCTGCGCGGCAACTGGGGCGGCAAAACCTTGGGCTCCGGTTCGGACAGCTGGAAATACTGGGACGAGCTGCGCGCCGGCAAGATCACCGAGCAGGACTGGCTCGGTGTGGAAGCCGGCATCGCGCGCTCCTACGGCACGTGCATGACCATGGGTACCGCCAGCACCATGACGGCCATTGCCGAAGCGGTGGGTATGGTGCTCCCCGGCGGCAGTTCGATGCCCGCCGCCGACAGCGGGCATATCCGGCTTGCCTCCGAATGCGGCCGGCGGATCGTGAGCATGGTGTGGGAAGACCTCACGCCGCGAAAGATCCAGACCAGGCCTGCGTTCCTCAACGCCATCGCGGTGGCCATGGCCATGGGCTGCTCCACCAACGCCATCATCCATCTCATCGCCATGGCGCGCCGGGCCGGCCAGGATATCGGCCTTGCGGATTTCGAGCGCATCAGCCGCAAGGTGCCCGTGATCGGCAATGTGCGGCCCACCGGCAGCACCTATCTGATGGAGGATTTCTACTACGCCGGCGGCATCCGCGCGCTGATGGGCGAAATTCGCGAAC
>JANYFG010000072.1 GCA_025362815.1 Rhodospirillales bacterium | reverse complement strand
GAATAGGCGCCGGAGATCAGCGCCTGGCTGGCGATCACCGTGGCCAGGGTGGCCAGGATCACCAGCGGGATCAGCGCCCAGTCCGGCGCCATCAGATAGAACGGGTTGGAGGCGGAGCCGGGTTCGGCCAGCACCAGCGCGCCCTGGCCGAAATAATTCAGCACCAGGCACGGCAGCACGAAAAACGTCCAGGCCACACGGATGGAGCGGGCGCCGAAATGGCCCATATCGGCATACAACGCCTCCGCCCCCGTCACGGCCAGCACGACGGAGCCGAGCGCCACGAAGGCCAGCCAGCCGTGCCGGACGCACAAGGAGGCGCCATAGGTGGGCGAAATGGCTGCCAGCACCTGGGGGTGCTTGACGATCTGGTAGAGGCCCATGCCGGCGATGGTGATGAACCACACCATCATCACGGGCCCGAACATGCGGCCCACGCTGCCGGTGCCACGGGATTGCACGGCGAACAGCGCCACGATCACCACGGCCGAAATCGGCAGCACCACGTCCTTCAGGCTGGGGGCCGCGATTTCCAGGCCCTCGACGGCGGACAGCACCGAAATGGCAGGCGTGATGACGCCGTCGCCGAAGAACAGGCAGGCGCCGCCGACGCCCACCAGGGTGAGCGCATGGCGGGCGCGCTTGCCGCCGCAGCTTCTCTGCGCCAGGACCATCAGCGCCAGAATGCCGCCTTCGCCACGATTGTCGGCGCGCATCACCAGCAGCACGTATTTGATGGTCACGATCAGAACGAGCGACCAGAAGATCAGCGACAGAATGCCCAGCACGTCGTTCTGCACGATATGGTCGCGGCCGAAATGCTCGAGGCTTGTTTTGAAGGCATAAAGCGGGCTGGTGCCGATATCGCCATAAACGATGCCGAGAACGCCGAGCAGCGCGCCGGTTGTCAGCGCCTGGGGCGGGTGCGTCACGCCCAACGGGGCCGAGAGCGCATCCGGGGACGCATCCGGGGGCGCATCTGATGGCAAGGCGTCATTCGCTGTTGCGTTCATGGGTGTCCCGCTCATACGCCGGCGCGGGGCATACGCCGAGCGCCGGGCGAGTGCAAGTGAAGCGTGAGATTCACCCGCGGGCGCCGAAAATCGCAGAGCCCACGCGGACATGGGTGGCGCCATGGGCGATGGCGATTTCAAAGTCGCCGGACATGCCCATCGACACGATTGCCAGCCCGTGGCGGTCTGCACGTTGCGCCAGCCAGTCGAAATGCGGCGCCGGGTCGCCCTCGGCGGGGGGGATGCACATCAGCCCGGCGAGGGCGGCGCCGAAGCGGGCCTGGCACTGTTGGATGAAATCGTCGGCCTGGTCGGTGGGAATGCCGGATTTCTGTGCCTCGTCGCCGACATTCACCTGAACCAGCAGCTGCGGCGTGCGGCCTTCCTGGGCGATGGCGTGCGCGATGGCGTCGGCCAGGGAGGGGCGGTCCAGTGTTTCGATCACATCCGCCAGCCGCACGGCGTCGCGCGCCTTGTTGGTCTGCAGGCCGCCGATCATATGCAGACGCAGCCCTGGCCATGTCTCCCGGAGATCAGGGAATTTGCCCGCGGCCTCCTGCACGCGGTTTTCACCGAACGACAACTGGCCGCAGGCCAGCGCCTCGCGCACGGCGTCTGTGGGGTGGGTTTTGGACACCGCCACCAACGTGACGCTGCTCTGGGCGCGGCCGGCACGAGCGGCGGCGTTGTGAGTTCTGTCGCGGATCCGCGCGAGGTTGTCTTGTATGGTTGGCAAAGGCGCGGCGGGCTGTTCGGTCATGAAAACAGGCTCATCGTTCTCGTGAAATCGGTCAAGAACCATCGGGCCGAGGATTCCGGGCGTTGGGGCCAACAGGCTGTGGCTCTCGCGCCACAGTGTTTCGTAAATACCATGAAACCATCGTTCCGCTGATTGCAGGAACATGTCCGGCAGTTCAATACTCTGGGCAGGTCTGGCTGCTCCCGCCTGTTATGGTGTTCGTTCCCTCTGGTATCACCTGATTGTTTCAGGGCAGGCCTGCAGGTGCATCAGGGAAACGGGGCGGGGCTTGGTAATCCGCTGGAGCGTTCCAGCGACTTGAGGAGATTGTAATGCGTAAGATCATGCTGGCCGCGACGGCCATCGCTGGTTTTTCGGCCCTGGCGGCGACCGCCCAGGCTGCTGAG